>NZ_PDEL01000001.1:0-518316 GCF_002556465.1 Klebsiella sp. MBT K-1
GACCCCTTCCCCCGCCATTCCCCAGAGCGCCCAACTGGCCCCCTCAATGCGCGCCCGACCGTTCTCCAGCGCGCTAACGGTGCCATGCAGGCGATTATTACTGCCCATAAACTCGGCGGCAAACAGCGTTTTCGGGCTGCCGTACATCTCCTGCGGGGTGCCCTGCTGCTCGATCACGCCGTTATTAAGCAGCAGAATGCGATCGGAAATCGCCATCGCCTCATTCTGATCGTGCGTGACCATCAGCGCCGACAGTCCCAGCTTGACGATCAGCTCGCGCAAAAAGACCCGCGCTTCTTCCCGCAGCTTGGCGTCCAGATTCGACAGCGGTTCATCCAGCAGGATCACCGGCGGGTTGTAAACCAGCGCCCTGCCGATGGCCACGCGCTGCTGCTGTCCTCCGGAGAGCTGATGCGGATGGCGATTGCCAAGATGCCCCAGCCCCAGCTGTTCAAGTACGGTCTGGACCCGCTGCTTGATCTCCGCGGCGGCAACCTTACGCAGCTTCAGCGGGTAAGCGACGTTTTCAAACACTGTTTTATGCGGCCACAGCGCGTAGGACTGAAACACCAGCCCCAGGTTGCGCTCCTCGGCCGGAATTTCGCTACGCGGGTTGCCGTCATAGACGCGGGATTTTCCAATGGTGATAATGCCGCCGGTCGGCTTCTCCAGCCCGGCGACCGCCCGCAGCAGCGTGGTTTTTCCGCTACCCGATGGCCCGAGCAGCGACACCACCTCTCCCCGCTTCAGTTCCATGGACACGCCCTTAAGCACCGGATTATCGCCGTAGGTCAGATGCAGGTTTTCTACCGATAATTCAATCATGTAATTTCACTCCAAAGCGCAGCGCGATACCCAGCCCCACGACCACCAGCAGGATATTGATGAAGGAGAGCGCGGCGACAATATCGATAGCCCCCGCCGCCCACAGCGAGACCAGCATCGAACCGATCGTTTCGGTTCCGGGCGAAAGCAGATAAACCCCGGTTGAGTATTCGCGCTCGAAGATAAGAAACATCAGCAGCCATGAGCCGATTAAGCCGTAGCGCGACAGCGGCACCGTGACGTGACGGGTAATCTGCCCGCGCGATGCGCCGGTACTGCGCGCGGCCTCTTCCAGCTCCGGCGCCACCTGTAGCAGCGTCGAGGAGATCAGCCGCAGGCCGTAGGCCATCCACACCACGGTATAGGCCAGCCAGACGCTAAAAATAGTATTACGCAGCGCGCGCAGCTGAACGATCAGGTGCTCGCGCAGCCAGTCCGCCACCGGCAGCGCCGAGAGCCAGCCGTTTTTCAGCGACTGATCGAGCCACATCGGCAGAAACAGAAACACCCACAGAAACGCCAGCCCGGCCAGCAGCCCCGGCACGGCGCGCGGTACCAGCACGCTGTAGTCAAGAAAGCGCGTGACGTTATCCGGTTTACGGTGCATGGCGATGCCCACGAACAGATAGCAGACCACCGCCAGCGCGCCGCCGAACACGCCAATCGCCATGGAGTTAACGATGGCGCGCAGCAGGTTCGGCTGCTGCCAGATGCTACGGAACGTCGCCAGCGAGAGCTCATCCCATAGCGAAACGCCTACGCCCCAGTTTGAAATAAAGGCCCGCAGCGCCACGCCGATCAGCGGCACGCCGATGGTGACCGTCAGCCAGGCCACCACCACAATCCCGGCGACCCAGCGCCATTTCCCCAACGGCAGCGCGCGGGCCTGGGACGCTTTCCCCTTCATGGTGACAAAGCGGTTGGCAGTGCGCATCAGGCGGCGCTGGAGCATTACCAGCGGAATGGTGATGCAGATCAGCACCACCGCTACCGCCGCCATCAGGTGATAGGAAGGGGTGCCGAGCTTGTTGGTCAGCTTATAAAGATAGGTCGCCAGCACCATGTTGCCCTCCGGGTCCCCCAGCACCAACATCAGGCCAAACACTTCCAGACCAAGGAAAAACAGCAGCACGCAGGCGTAGAGTATCGACGGTCGCACCATGGGCAAGCTCACCGCCGTCATCACCTGCAGCGGCGATGCGCCCACCGTGCGCGCGGCCTCCTCCACGTCCGACCCGACGCTGCGCAGGGCGGAAGAGATATAGAGATAGGCATGCGGAACGTGCGTCAGTCCGGCAATCACCACGATGCTGAACATTGAGTAAATATTCCACGGTACGAAACCGATCAGCTGTTCCGCCCATTGCGAAAAGAAACCTACCGGTCCGGCCGCCACCACGTAACCAAAGCCCAGCACCATCGGCGAAACGAAAATCGGCACCAGAATCAGCGGCTCAATAAACCGCCGCCCGGGTAAATCGGTGCGCACCATTAAAAAAGCGAGGATCCCGCCGAGGGGGATGGCGATCGCCACCAGACCGAAGGCGAGAATAAAACCGGATTTTAGCGCCAGATAAAAATCCGGGTCGCTAAAGATAAACGCGAAGGCTTCGAGGCTGAACGACTTCGAGCGGGCAAAAAAAGGCGCCGAGAGAAAGCTCTGCACCACGATAAACAACAGCGGGACATAAATCGCCAGCGCCGTCATCACGACGACGATACCGCGCGGCAAACCCTGCCATTTTCGACGTAAGACATTCATAAGCGATCCCTTTAAATCTGGCGGGCATTAAGCGGGCTGCGCATCCGGAAAAGAGGCGCAGCGCCGGAGGGTTATTTCGCCGCGGCGGTACGCCACTGTTTGATAAATTCCAGACGTTGCTTCGGCTCAAGATACGCCAGCAGCGTTTCATCGACCGGAATCGGCTTCAGCGCGCTGCCAAGCATTTTGGTCATGCCGTCAATATCATTTTTACCTTCGATATCATTGCGCAGGGAGGGAATATCGGCCTGGTTCGCGAGGATGCTTTGCCCCTTTTCCGACAGCACGTAGTCAAACCACAGCTTCGCCGCATTAAGATGCTCGGCTTCTGCGGTAATAAAGGAGACCCGGGAGAGCACCAGCACGTAATCTTTCGGATATGAGATGCCAAGCGAAGGGTCGGTTTTCGCCCGCGCTTCCGCGTAGGAACCGAGAATATTGTAGCCAATCAGGTTTTCACCGGAGGAGACGCGCTCCATCATCGTACCGGTGGACGATTGCACCGTCAGGCCGCCTTTCGCAATGCCCGCCAGATCGTTAAAGTAGTTAGCATCGGCTTTGCTGTCCTGCACCGCCAGCATAAAACCCAGCCCTGATTTTTCAA
Source organism: Klebsiella sp. MBT K-1 (assembly GCF_002556465.1). Taxonomy (NCBI): domain Bacteria; kingdom Pseudomonadati; phylum Pseudomonadota; class Gammaproteobacteria; order Enterobacterales; family Enterobacteriaceae; genus Klebsiella; species Klebsiella sp. MBT K-1. The sequence goes on from NZ_PDEL01000001.1 coordinate 3,192, forward strand.
TATCGTACGTGGTGACCTTGCCTTTGAATTTATCGGCCTGAGCGGAGATAAGCTTCGCCAGCGCGGTATGCGAGTCCGGAACATCACCCTGCGGGATCAGCCGTTTATTATAGATAAAGACCACCGGCTCGTAGGTCGTGCCGTAAGCTTTTTGTTGCCAGACCGCCCATTTTGGCAGCTTATCCCGCTCCGGCGAGGCGTACTCTTCGGCGTATTCGGTGGCAAGCTTCAGCGCCGTATCCATGGAAGAGCTCCAGACCACATCGCCGCTGCCGCCGCCCGCCGCCTGTTCGCTGATATAACGGTTGTACAATTCGGTACTGTTCATATCGTTATATTCAACTTTAATGCCGGGATATTGCGCCTCAAAGCCTTTAATTAACGGGCCTGCGGCCTTGGTATCGGTCGTTGAATAGATAACCACTTTGCCTTCTTTAATCCCGGCATCCACCACTTTTTGATAATCCGCCGGGTAGCCCTCAGGGACTGTGGCAAGAACCTGACCGGAGAATATTGCCGTCAGTGAAATCATTAACCCACTAATTTTCATATACATAAAATCAACCTTTAGGTATCAATTATTAAACGTAATTTTAACATATAGCGGGACGCCAGAGCCTTGCAACGCCGGATTTTGTTTTTTTACGGCTTTTGTGACGCTGGCGTAATTTAAAGGAAGATTCGCGGGATAAAGCGAAAGCGATTAACGCTCTGCGGCGGGAATATTAAGAAAACATTAAGTCCCTCTATTTTATCGGTTATCGAATATGGCGTTTCATTAAATACCAAAATACAACCCGGGGCACATGCCCACAAAAACCATCCAGTGAATATCAGCCGGGTTAAATAATGTCGAACACCGCTTAAATTTTGTGACCTGGCTCGCAAACTACTCTTTAAATGCCGCAAAAAAAAAGCAACTTAAATCAAAGAACTAAAACAAAATCGCCGCGGTGGTAAATATGACAATAGTCACAAAATCACAATCAGGTCATTTTTTTTAAGTAAAGGTGACTTTTTTACTATGTCATCGCTATAACGAACAGGGAAAGATATCAGGAGCGGTGAATAAATTGACGGGTACAGAAGCGTTCAGGAGTCGACATGCCGGTGGTTATAACCTACAAATGCGTGCTAAACGAAGGTATTCATGCCCGGCCAGCGGGTTATATCGCGCGGCTATGTAACCTCTTCCAGGCTGCGATCGACTGGGAAAACACCCGCACGGCGCTGAAAGCTAATGCGAAAAGCGCCCTTTCGTTGATTGCCAGCGACACGCTGCTCAATGATGAATGCCGAATCACCCTGAGCGGCGAAGATGAACAGCAGGCCGCGGCCCAGCTACGCGCACTGCTTTCCGATCTTCCCTCATTCACCCTTGAGCAGGAATCGGTGACAACCCAGGGCTATCTGCCCCGTTGTCTGCGCGAGCTCAATCCGCAGGTTATTCAAGGATGTCGTATTAATAAAGGCGCCGCAATTGCAAAACCGCAGGTTATTCAGGGTCTGACGTTCGACGATCTCATCGACGCCAATCCAGGTTTTATCGGCAGTATCGAATACGAAAAGGACCGTTTTCATACAGGGCTCGCATCGCTACGCGCAGAGAAAGAGGCTGCTCTTGGGCAGACCCAAGGCATTGAGCACGACCTGATGGCGGCGCATCTATCGCTGATAACCGACATGACCTTTCAGGATAACGCAGTCGGATATCTTAATGAGCGGATGAATGCCTGGTCAGCTATCGCTCGGGCGTCGCTCGACATTTGCCACCAGCTTGAGAATTCGTCCAGCCGTTATCTGCAGGAGCGCGCGCTGGATATACTCGATATCGCAGCGCAGCTTATCAGCGCGGTTTATGGTGAACAGGCTCTGGCGTCTCGTCCGATCGCGTTAAATGAACCGGTAATTGTGTTCGCCAACAACCTGACCCCCAGCCAATTTCTGGCGCTCGACCGCAGCCAGCTTGCAGGCCTGGTGCTGTCATCGATGGGTAAAACCTCCCACACGGCAATCCTGGCGCGATCGCTGGGCATTCCGACCCTGGCCGATATCGATTTTTCTAAGCTGGCGCTTGAGGATCAACAGCAGATCATTATCGATGGTGAACCGGGGATACTGATTATCCATCCGGATGAGAAGGTGCTGCGCTACTACCGTCAGGAAATTACCATCCAGCGGGAAATGCAGCGACGGCTGCGGGCCAACGCCCTGGTGCCGGCACAAACCCGCGACGGTCATCGCATAGAGATAGCGGCAAACATCGCAAGCCTTGCCGAAGCGCAGGCCGCCTTTGAAAATGGCGCAGAGAGCATTGGCCTGTTTCGCACCGAAATGGCGTTTATGAGTCGCGATTGCCCTCCCACCTGCGACGAGCTGGCCGCGCTATATCAGCAGGTGGTCGGTCTGGCGGGCGGCAAGACCGTTATCTTTCGCACCTTCGATATCGGAGGCGATAAACCGGTCGGTTACCTGAGTATCGGCCCGGAAGACAACCCATTTCTCGGCTTTCGGGCCGTACGTACCTATCCACACCATCGCGACCTTTTTGCCACTCAACTGAAGGCTATTCTTATCGCTTCTGCGACAGGTACAGTCAAAATTATGTTGCCGATGATCGCCCGGGTGGAAGAGCTTATCTGGTGTCGGAAGGTGCTGGAATCCGTCATGCAGGAGATGCGCCACGCGGGTCTGGCGTTTGATGAGCAGATTGCGCTAGGCATCATGCTGGAGGTGCCTTCGGTACTGTTTGCTATGGCTGAAATGGCCGAACATGTCGACTTCTTCAGTCTGGGCAGTAACGATCTGACGCAGTACTTTTTCGCCGCCGACCGGGGTAATGCCCGGGTAAAAGCGCTTTATGACAGCTATGCGCCGCCATTTTTACGCGCTCTGCAATTTGCAGTCAGCGAGGCCCATCGCCTTGGTAAACCTATCGGCCTGTGCGGAGAACTCGCCGCAGACGAAGCCATTCTTCCGCTGCTTGTCGGTATCGGATTTGATGAATTGAGTATGAACTGCGCGACAATTCCGCGGGCTAAACACGCGCTGCGCGAGCTTAGCCTCGCAGATTGTCGGCCGCTGGCGCAAAATCTGGTGCAACAGAAGAGCGCTCAACAGGTCAACGCCGCGCTACAAAAATCAGGCGCTAGCGCGATGAAAAAACCCTTGCTGTCGCCGGAGATGATTTTATGGGCAATTGACGCCGCTGATAAAAATGAGGCGATCAAAATACTGGTGGATAATCTGTGGCTACAGCAGCGTACCGACGCACGAGACCCGCTCTGCGACGATATCTGGGCCCGTGAAGTGCCCTTTCCTACCGTCGTCGGTTCGGGTTTTGCTATCCCTCACGCCCAAACGGACCACATCAAGGATTCTACCGTCAGTATTGCCACGCTCAGGCAACCTATTGCCTGGGGCGGCGTCATGGTGGATACCCTGTTCATGCTGACGATCGGCAAATCCGCGCAGGATAATGAGCACATGAAGTACTTCTCCACCCTGGCGCGCATGCTCATGAATGATGAATTTGTCAGCCAAATTAAAAGGGCGAAAGACCCGCAAGCCCTTTATCTGCTGATATCCAAAACGCTGGACTTCTGAGCAGCAAACGTTACGAGGCTGTCATGTTAAAACTATTAAAAAATACGAAACGACATTTTATGACCGGCGTTTCCTACATGATTCCGTTTGTGGTCGCCGGCGGCGTTCTGCTGGCGCTGGCGGTGATGTTCAACGGCGAAGCAGCGGTGCCGGACCACGGTTTTCTAAAGGCCATATCGCAAATTGGCATGGCGGGCTTAACCCTGTTTATTCCAATATTGTCGGGGTTTATCGCTTATTCGATGGTCGACAAACCAGGCATCGCGCCGGGCGCTATTGGCGGGCTGATGGCCTATCAGATGGGAGCCGGATTTTTGGGCGGCATGCTCTCGGGAATTATTGCCGGGCTGGTGGTTTATCTCCTGCTAAACCTGATAGCCTGGCTCAAAATCCCAAATTTTCTGCGCATGGTCCTGCCGATATTTATTATTCCACTGGTCGGCACATTCCTCACCGGCATGGCGGTGTATTACATTATTGGCGATCCTATTGCCGGTTTGATGAAGTGGCTTAGCGTCTGGCTGAGCAATATGCAGGGCGCCTCGTTTATTATCCTCGGCACCATTTTAGGCTGCATGATCGCCGTTGATATGGGCGGACCAATGAATAAAACCGCCTTTTTCTTTGCTGTAGCGCTGATCTCCACCAATCCTCAGCTGATGGCGGCGGTTGCTAGCGCCGTCTGCACGCCGCCTCTGGGTCTGAGTCTGGCGACATTTCTGTTTAAAGACGTTTTCACTGACGTGGAACGGGAAGCCGGGAAACCTGCGGTGATCATGGGGATTATGGGGATCACAGAAGGTGCGATCCCTTTTGCAGCGGCCGACCCAGTACGGGTAATCCCGGCAATAATGTTCGGCAGCACGATCGCGGCAATCCTCTCATTATGGTTTGGCGCGGCCAACGCCGCCCCGTGGGGCGGGCTTATCGTATTACCGGTGATCGGTAACCATTTTGGCTACATCGCTTCGATTATCGCCGGCACCATCGCCACCGCGGTGGCGGTGAAGGTTCTTAAAACCGTTATCAAACCGCGGACATAATATGGGCACTTTTATTCAATCTATTCTCAGCGAATTTAGCGCCGAGGGGGCAATAAACGAAAGCGTACTGGTGGCTAACGGTAACGCACAGGCCCCGGCAATGGCCTATCATCTTCACGTGCCACGCATAGAACTAACGGTAAAAGGCGCGCTCAGCATGCTGCTGCCAAAAGGGGTGGACCGCATTGTGAAATATGAACGTCCGGTCGGTACCATTACCTACATTCCCGCTAACAGCTGGAATTCGCCGCAATGGGAAAGCCCGGTTATTTGCATGTCGGTGGTCTTTTGGAAGCAGGACGTCGGTTTTAGCATCAGTAACTGGGACGGCACGCAGTTTAAAGAGGTGGAGAAGTACAATTTGCAAAATTCAAGTAGTACGGTTCGCGACAGGTTGCTCGACCTGGCCGAGTCGCTGGCGTGGTCGCAGGATAACACCGACGAGACTTTCGCCCATGTGATCTATGCGCTCATTAACGACCTGTTGTATCAAATTACGGATGGCCTGACTAACCCGCGAGGCCCGTTCTCTTTGCTGGACGAAATTAAGAGCCATATTGATAGTCACTACCACACGGACATTAGCCGGGAAAGCGTCGCCGAAACATTTAATATCTCGCCTGGCTATCTGTCGCGTCTGTTTTCGAAGGAGTCAGACGTGAAATTCAATGAGTATCTTAAGTTAGCCCGCATCACCCGTTCGAAAGCGCTACTAATCAATACCAATCTGAAAATTAACGAGGTTTCAGAGAAGTGCGGTTTCACTGATACCAACTATTTCTGCAAGGTATTTCGCGATATCAACGACTGTACGCCGCTTGAGTACCGGCGCAAAAATAAGGGAGTAAGCTTATGAGCACTCGTGCAGGAAGAGATGAAATCCAGCCCTTCTCCAGCGAACGGAATCTGCATATTGTGGCGGTGACCGCGTGCGCGACCGGCGTGGCGCACACTTATATGGCCGCGGAGCAACTGGAGAAACTCGCGAAGCAGTATCGCTTTGCGATCAAAATCGAGACTCAGGGCGTGCTGGGGCTTAAGAATAAGATTACCGATAAAGATATTTTCGAATCGGAGCTAGCCATCATCGCCTCTGATATTACTATCGATAATCCCTCACGCTTTGACGGTTGCCGTGTTTTGAACGTCTGTATTAACTCGCTGCTGCTTAAACCGACGGAGGTTATCGCTGCTATGCGTAAGTCTCTAAATCTGCCGCGAGGCAACGTTATTGATCTGTGAATCTGTCGCCCCGGTTAGGCGTCAGCCGCATTAAAACACGGGCAAGGCATACCCCCGATCCTTTTATAAGAGTGAGGGGGTTCAGTCCCCCAGCGCAGCAAGTTCAGGTATGTGCTTCGCTCCGCGCTGTTCCAGAAACGTCAGCACCTGTCGCACAGAGGTGTTCAGCACTCTGGATGGTGGAAAATCCGCCTCCGTTAGCACATGCTGGCAGGCGCTAAAATCTCCCAACGAAAAGGCGCTGTGCGAATCACTTCCTAACGAGAGCAGCCCGCCGCAATCACGCACGGCGGCGACAATTTTACGGCAGTTCCCCTCGCTGCCCTTTCGTGAGTGAACAAACGAGGCGTTATTGACTTCCAACGCCACATGACACGCTTTCGCCGCCGCCACAACTGCCGGTATATCAATCGGATACTCTGGGTTACCGGGATGGCTAATAATATGTACCTTTCCGCTCGCCATCACCGCAATCATCGCATCGGTATTGGTAATGATGTCCGCAGGGGTGAACACCTGTTTGTGGAACCCAGCGATCGCTAAATCCAGCGATGCGCGCATTTTATCGCTGCAATCAGTCTCGCCGCCGGGTTTGATATTGGCCTCTATACCGCGCAGAATCCCTACGCCATCGACAATGCGCGGCAGCACGCGCAAATTATCAAAGTGAAACGGATGCGGCGCATCAACCATTTCCGGGCCATGATCGGTAATCGCAATCAGGCGAATGTGGTGACGCAACGCGGCGGCAATATAATCGTGAACCGTGCTGTAAGCATGGGTGCTGGCCAGGGTATGCATATGAAGATCGACGGGATACATGTGATTCCTTCCCTGAATGAAAAGCGGCCCCTCAGGACGTAAGGGGCCGTACTGGTTAAGCCAGAAGCGCTTTTGCCTGCTGCAATACCGCTTCAAGGGTAATACCAAACGCCTGATAAAGCTGTTCCGCCGGTGCGGACTCGCCGTAGCTTCGCATACCAATAATCGCGCCGTTCAGGCCGACATATTTAAACCAGTAATCGGTTATTCCCGCTTCCACGGCGAGACGAGCGGAAACCGCCGGCGGCAATACCGCGTCGCGGTAAGCCGCATCCTGCTTATCGAAGACATCGGTTGACGGCATTGATACCACCCGCGCCTTTACGCCCTCCGCCATCAGCTTTTGCCACGCGTCTACCGCCAGCTCAGTTTCCGAACCGGTCGCGATAAGAATGAGCTGCGGTTGCCCTTCGCAATCCTTTAATATATAGCCGCCGCGCGCGATATCCTGCACCTGCTGCCAGGTTCGTTCCTGCTGGGTCAGGTTTTGCCGGGAAAAAATCAGCGCGGTAGGTCCATCCAGGCGTTCCACGCCATATTTCCACGCCACCGCCGACTCCACTTGATCGCAGGGACGCCATGTGCTGAGATTCGGCGTCAGGCGTAATGAAGCAATCTGCTCGACCGGCTGATGAGTCGGGCCATCTTCGCCCAGACCAATTGAGTCGTGGGTATAAACCATCACCTGTCGCTGCTTCATCAGCGCCGCCATGCGTACCGCGTTACGGGCGTATTCGACAAACATCAGGAACGTCGAGGTATAGGGCAGGAAGCCACCGTGCAGGGCGATGCCGTTAGCGATGGCGGTCATGCCGAATTCACGCACGCCGTAGTGAATATAGTTTCCACCGGATTGTTCGTTAATCGCCTGAGAGCCGGACCATAGGGTCAGGTTGGATGGAGCCAGATCCGCAGAGCCGCCGAGAAACTCCGGCAACAGCGGGCCAAAGGCTTCAAGGGTATTCTGCGAGGCTTTACGGCTGGCGATTTTTGCTGGTTTAGCCTGCAATTGTTCAATAAACGCCTGCGCCTTACCGGCAAACTCAGCGGGCAACTGCCCCTTAATCCGGCGGGCATATTCAGCGGCCAGCTCGGGGAACGCTTTCGCGTAGGCCGCAAACGCTTCATTCCATGCAGCTTCCTTCACCTGTCCGGCTTTGCGAGCATCCCACTGCGCAGCAATCTCCGAAGGAATAACGAATGGCGGATACGGCCAACCCAACGCGTCGCGCGTCGCCGCGACTTCAGCCTCGCCCAGCGGCGCGCCGTGGACATCATGGGTACCCGCTTTCTGCGGCGAACCGAAGCCAATCACCGATTTACAGATAATTAACGTCGGCATGGAAGCGATCGACTTAGCGACATCAATTGCGGCTCGTATGGATTCAGGATCGTGCCCATCGACTCCGCGCACCACGTGCCAGCCGTAGGACTCAAAGCGTTTGGCTGTGTCGTCGGTGAACCATCCCTCGACGTGGCCATCAATAGAGATACCGTTATCGTCGTAAAACGCCACCAGCTTCCCGAGCTTCAGCGTTCCGGCCAGAGAGCAAACTTCGTGCGAAATCCCTTCCATCATGCAGCCATCGCCCATGAAGACGTAGGTAAAGTGGTCGACAATTTGGTGACCTGGCCGGTTAAACTGCGCCGCGAGGGTTTTCTCGGCAATAGCCATGCCGACCGCATTGGCAATCCCCTGCCCCAAGGGACCGGTAGTGGTTTCCACGCCCGGGGTATAACCCACTTCCGGGTGACCAGGCGTTTTTGAATGCAGCTGACGGAAGTTTTTCAGTTCATCAATCGATAGATCGTAGCCGCTAAGGTGCAGCAGACTGTAAATCAGCATCGAGCCGTGACCGTTGGAGAGAACGAAACGGTCGCGGTTGGCCCACGTCGGGTTATGTGGATTGTGGTTGAGAAAATCCCGCCACAGTACTTCGGCAATATCCGCCATTCCCATTGGTGCCCCGGGATGACCAGAGTTTGCTCGCTGCACGGCATCAACGCTCAGCATACGAATAGCATTCGCCAGAATCTTTCGTGATGACATTTAAAACTCCCTCGAAATCTTAAGGAAAAAATCCGCCTCGCCCTGGCGCGTTACGCTCAGGCCAAGGTAGCGATCAATGGTTTGCCAGGTGTCGATATCATGAACGGTGGACTGACGGGTGAGGACTTCAACGACAGCACATCCCGCCTCGGTCGCGGAAAGCAGACCGGCTATTGAATCTTCAAAAGCCAGGCAGTTAGCAGGTGAAAGGTTGAGCCGGCTTGCACCAATAAGGAACGGTTCCGGGTGCGGCTTGCCCTTAACAATATCTTCGCTGGTCACCAGCACCGGCGGAGAGGGAAAACCGGCCCAGCGGATCCGCGCCGAAGCAACCTTCAGCGACCCCGACGTCACTATTGCCCAGGGCACCTGCAACTGCTCCAGTCGGCGGAGAAAATCCACCGCTCCGTCAACCGCGGTAATACCATCAGTGTTACGCGCCTCAAACGCTTCCAGCGCGGTAAACTCCTCAATAATGGTTTGTTCGCTGGCATCGGGCATAAAGTGGCGCAGCGTATTCAGGGCTGTCTTGCCATGGAGGTAATCGCATACCCCCCACACATCCAGCCCCTTTTTAGTAGCCCATAAGCTCCAGGAAGCCTCGACAAAATCCAGCGAGTTCACCAGCGTCCCGTCTAAATCCAGTAATATACCTCGAAAATTCATCGTAATTACCACGGCGAAATTAAAAGAATGTGCTTTATTTTGTACTCCATTAACCAGCAGCCAATAAATAGAAAGAAAGAGACGTTAGTAGCAATTGCGTGACCATAGACCGAATATTATTTAAAATGTGACCGCTCTCACGCCGGACCCAACAATTCAATTTCACGACTGCGATCACAAAATAATAATCCGGCCCTTTTATTCAAGCAAATGTCACTTTTTTTCTATTCAAAGCCTGCCGATGCTGATGAATGATATAAAACATGAAATGCAGGCATTCATACCTACAAAGAAAATTAATTAGCCCTGGCTAAAATATTATCGGGAGCAGCAATGATGTCAGAGATAATAACCTATCAATGTGAACTTAAGGATGGTATTCACGCCCGTCCGGCGGGACACATCGAACGATTGTGCAATACTTTTCAATCAGTAGTGTGCTGGAAAAATATTCGCAACGGCCTTCAGGGTAATGGTAAAAGCGCGCTCTCGATTGTCGCTACCGATACTTTGCTCAAAGACGCCTGTGAAATTACGCTCAGCGGAAAAGATGCTGCAAAAGCGGCTCATCAGCTTAGCGAGCTGCTCAAAAAGCTGCCCTCTTTCGAGGTGAGCCATGTGCAAGAAACCGCAGCGCCCACGGGCTACCTCCCGCGTTCCCTGCGGGAAACTCAGCTCAGTTTTATTCAGGGTTCATGCATCAGCGGCGGTATTGCCATTGCCAAGCCCGTTCGAATCCAGGGCCTGTCATTAAAGGAAATGCTGGCGCGTAATCCCGGTGGTGAATATTCTTCTGAGCACCAGCAGTGTCTTTTCCTGGCTGGTTTAGAAACGCTTAAGCACGAAAAACAGACAGCCCTGGAAATAAAAAAAGGCGTTGAGCACGATATTTTACAAGCGCACCTGTCCATTATCACCGACATAACCTTTCAAACTCGTATCGCCGCCGCCATTGCCAGCGGAGATAACGCCTGGGAGGCGGTCATTAAAGCGGCGATGGAATTTTGTGAAATCCTTAACCAATCATCAAGCAAATACATTAAAGAGCGCACCCTCGATGTTCTCGATATAACCGGACAATTACTTACTGCGATTTATGGCGCAGGCATACTGCCGCAGCGCAGCCTTGAATTAACGCAGCCATCAATTATTATCGCCGACAGTCTGACGCCGAGTCAGTTTCTCGCGATTAATAAAGAACACCTCGCCGGAATGGTATTATCCGCGACAGGCAAAACATCACACACGGCGATCCTCGCACGTTCGCTTGGTATCCCGACCCTGACGGATATTGATTTTTCGACCCTGGCGCTGAACACCGAAAGTAACATTATTATCGATGGCAATCCGGGGATCTTGATTACGACCCCTGATGAAAAGGTCCTGCGCTATTACCACAATGAAATTGCCATCCAGCAGAGTATGCAGCAACAGATGCGGGCTAACGTCCGCCAGCCGACGATTACACACGATAATCATAATATTGAGATTGCCGCGAATATCGCCAGCCTGGCGGAAGCCGAGGCAGCCTTCAGCAATGGTGCCGAAGGCATCGGGTTGTTTCGTACCGAAATGTCATTCATGGACCGTGAAACCGCACCAGACTACCGCGAACTGGCAGAACTTTACGGGCAGATTATGCAGGTCGCTCAAGGGAAGCCGGTTATCTTCCGTACCTTCGACATTGGCGGCGATAAACCCGTCGACTACCTGAGCATCGGCGAAGAAGAAAACCCGTTTCTTGGTTTCCGGGCGGTGCGAACTTACCCTCGCTATCGTGAACTTTTCGCCATGCAACTTAAGGCCATCCTCAGCGCTTCAGCTTTAGGCGATGCCAAAATCATGATTCCGATGATCGCCAACGTTGATGAAGTGATCTGGTGTCGCGAGGTCCTCGAAGAAGTCAAAAGCGCGATGCGCGATGAAGGCCTGGCGTTCAATGATGGAATCTCGCTCGGTGTGATGCTGGAGATCCCATCCGTTATCTTCGCGATGAGCGAAATAGCAGAATACGCTGATTTCTTCAGCGTGGGCAGCAACGATCTGACGCAATACTTTTTTGCCGCTGACCGTGGAAACACCCAGGTTGCGGCAGTTTACGACAACTATGCCCCGGCATTCCTCCGCGCTATGCAGTATGCCGCCAATGAAGCCCATCGCGCGGGCAAGTGGATTGGCATCTGCGGGGAGTTGGGCGCCAGCAAAGATTTTCTGCCGCTGTTCGTCGGCATGGGCTTTGACGAGCTCAGCATGAGCGGCACTTCAATTCCAGGCGTCAAACATGCCCTGCGGGAGCTGAGTTTCGCTAAATGTCAGGCGCTGGCCCAGGAGTCAGTGACCTTAAAACGCTCAGCTGAAGTCAAAGCCGCGCTGCGTTCGCCGGAGGTAAAAGCGATCGACTCTATGCCAATTCTCGCACCGGAATTTATTCTCTGTGGCCTGGAGGCCCGCGATAAAAACGAAGTTATCAAAAAGATGACCGACAATCTTTGGCTGCACCATCGCACCGATAACCGGGATCAATTAACCGACGATATCTGGGCCCGTGAGGACTCCTTCTCCACCGCCGTGGGCTATGGTTTCGCCATTCCGCACACTAAATCGGAGCATATTCACTACTCCACTATCAGTATGGCCACTCTTGCTGCGCCAATTATGTGGGACGATCAGCAAGTCGAAACCGTATTTATGTTAACGGTCAGTAGATCGGCCGATCCGAACGAGCATATGAAATATTTCTCCACGCTTGCCCGAAAGCTAATGAAAGAGGATTTCCGCAATGAAATAAAGCAAGCCGAAAACGTTACCGTACTCTACAACCTGATGGCCAATACTTTGGCCATGTAAAAAATCATATAAAATTTAGCCAAATAATAAATCAGGAGTCACTTATGAAAATTGTCGGAGTCGCAGCATGCATTACCGGAGTTGCCCATACCTATATGGCTCAGGAAGCTATCGAGCAAGAGTGTAAAAAAAGAGGTTATGCCGTCAAAGTCGAAACACAAGGCGGCATGGGAATCGAAAATGAATTAAGTGAAGATGAGATTGCTGAAGCCGACGTGGTTATTCTGGCGATTGCCATTGGTATTGAAGGCGTCGAGCGTTTTGAAGAAAAAGAAGATGCTGGGCTAGTTATTTCACTTAACCCGGCAGAGGTAGTACGCGATCCGGCTGCAATTATCGACAAAGCCGAGAAACTGGTACAATAAATTAAATTATCTGCTGCGAGTTTATTTCGACACTCGCGACCGGTGAATAATAACGTTAACTCAATTTCTGCGAGCGCTATATTTCGTTAATGGTGCCACGGCATAACAGCACATATATATCATCGCCATCCCGATAAAAATATAGCGTTCTGGAGGATCAACAATGTCGGAAAAAGCAAAAGCGATTAAGGACGATTTAGTTAAAGCGTTCAGTACCGGCGTGTCATATATGATGCCGGTAGTGGTAGTCGGCGGTATCTGTCTCGCGCTCTCGCTGGTGGGCGGCGAACCGGTCGCCGGCAAAGGCATGGTGGTAACCAATCCATTTTTATTAAACCTCGGTGCTATCGGAAGCGCAGGCCTGGGAATGATGATCCCGGTGCTGGCCGCCTATATCTCCTACTCTATCGCCGGTAAACCTGGGCTGACGCCGGGTTTAATCACCGGATTTATGGCCAGCACACCGTTGGGCGCAGACCATGTGGTAACCGGTTTTCTCGGCGCGATGCTGCTCGGTATTCTCAGCGGCTACGTCGCTAAATGGATAAAAACATGGAAAGTCGGTAAGGCACTGATGCCGGTTATGCCGATCATGATTATTCCCATTGTTTCAAGCGTCATTGTCGGCATGCTTTATCTGTACGTACTGATTGGGCCAATTGGATTTGCCATGAACTGGCTGGTATCCATGCTCTCAAATATGCAAGGAAGCAGCGGCGTTATTTTGGGGCTGATCCTCGGCGCAATGGCGGCCTTTGATATGGGCGGCCCGGTGAATAAAACCGCAACGGCATTTACCCTCGCGCTAATGGCCGAAGGGATTTATGGCCCGAACGGCGCTTACCGTATTGCCTGTGCTATTCCACCGCTGGGCATTGCCCTTTCCACGTTTATTTCCCAACGTAAATGGGCGGAAGATGAAAGAAGAATGGGAACCTCTGCCGCATTTATGGGGTTAATCGGTATTACCGAAGGGGCTATTCCTTTCGCAGTCAAAAACCTGAAGACCGTTCTGCCTTCAATTATTATCGGCAGCGCCGTCGGTGCGGGTCTGGCCATGGTTCACGGCGTCGAGTCCATGGTTCCCCATGGTGGATTAATTGCTATTGCTGGCGTCAATAAAGCACCGATGTGGTACGTCATTGATATGGCCATTGGCGTTATTGTCACGGCAATCTGCCTGCATATTTTGCGCCCCAATATTAGCGAGCCGGTAAAAAAACCCCCGGCTAAAAAAACCATCACTTCTGATATGAATAAAGCCTGAGGAATTAACATGAAAAACACAATGAAACAGTACGTCGATTATATTGTTAACGGCGGTAAATCCACGATGTTAGGAATTGGACCAATGTCTCCGGCATTAATTCAGGCTTGTTTTGAACTGGGTAAAGAAAAAGATCTGCCGCTGATGTTTATTGCCAGCCGTAACCAGGTCGACGCCGATGAATTTGGCGCCGGATACGTTAACAACTGGGATCAATTCCGCTTTGCCGCCGATCTGAAAGCCATGGCGGAAAAAGTCGGCTTTGACGGCGATTACTTCCTCTGCCGTGACCATGGCGGTCCATGGCAGCGCGATAAAGAGCGTAAAGACCATATTCCGGAAGCCGAAGCGATGGCCCTGGCTCGTCGCTCCTATCAGATTGATATGGATGCCGGTTTTGACCTGCTGCATATCGACCCGACAAAAGACCCGTATGTCGTCGGTAAAGTTATTGATATTGAACTGGTACTGAGCCGCACCGTTGAACTGATCCGCTTCTGTGAAGAGTACCGTAAGGCCAATAACCTGAAAGAGTTCTTCTATGAAGTCGGCACCGAAGAGACCAACGGCGGCCTGACTGACATCAGCGCCTATGAAGGTTTTATCATTGAGCTGAATAAGCGTCTGGCCGCCGAATCGCTGCCGCAGCCGCTGTTTATCGTCGGTCAGACCGGTACTCTGACCCGCCTGACCAAAAACGTTGGCCATTTTAATGATAAACAGTCCGCCGAACTTTCGGCTATCAGTACCCGTCACGGCGTCGGTCTGAAAGAGCATAACGGTGACTACCTGCCGGATGAGATCCTGCTGAAGCATCCAGGTCTGGGCATCACGGCGATGAACGTCGCACCGGCCTACGGCACCATCGAAACCCGCGCCTATTTAAAACTGGCGGAAGTTGAGAAAGATCTGGCGGCAAAAGGCTTTATCAAGTCAGCGTCTCATCTAAAAACCGTTCTCACCCGCGAGTGCGTCCTAAGCCATAAATGGGAGAAATGGATGACAGATGAGCACAAGAACAAGTCGGAAGAGCAGATCTTTAACGAACCGGAATTGTTGAAAGAAATTCTTGAGCTCAGCGGCCACTACAACTACGAAAAACCGGCGGTAGTCGCAGAGATGCAGACCATGTTCGCCAATCTGAAGTCGTTTGGCATCGAGCCTGAGCGCTACGTCATCAATAAAATTAAAGATATGATCCAGAACGAAGCCGAGTGCTTCAACATGCCAGGCCTGACCACCCGCGTCGCACAGGCTAAATAATCATTTATCCAGCTTAACAACAAGGAGCGGGCACCGCCCCCTCCTTGTTGTTTCCAGCTCAACTCTTGGAAAAACAGGTCATGGCGATGAATCAACTTGAACAACTAAAGCAGCGGACAACGATTGTTGCCGACAGCGGGGACATTGACAGCATTATGGCTTACCAGCCTGAAGATGCGACCACCAACCCTTCGCTTATTTATAAAGCGGCACAGCTTCCGCAATATCAGAAAGTGGTGAAAGATGCCGTCACAACGGTGAAGTCCCGTCAGAGCGGAAAACCTGTACAGCCGTCGGATATTGCCGATTACCTGGCCGTCAGTATTGGTGCGCTGATCCTGAAAAGCGTTCCGGGACGCATTTCAACCGAAGTGGATGCCCGTCTTTCGTTTGATACCCGAGCCAGCATTGCCAAAGCACAGGAAATCATCGCCCTGTATGCAGAGAAGGGTATCGGTAAAGAACGGGTTTTGATTAAGCTTGCCGCCACATGGCAAGGGATTCGCGCAGCAGAAATGCTGGAAAAAGAGGGTATCCAGTGTAACCTGACGCTGCTTTTCTCCTTTGCCCAGGCCAGAGCGTGCGCCGACGCCAATGTTTTCCTGATTTCCCCCTTTGTGGGCCGCATCTACGACTGGTACAAGAAAAACAACCCCGATACGACCTTCACCGTCGATAACGATCCGGGCGTCGAGTCGGTACAGAAGATCTATCGCTTTTACAAAATGCACGGCTATCGCACCGTGGTGATGGGGGCGAGCTTCCGTACGCCGGAACAGGTCCTGGCGCTTAACGGCTGCGATCGTCTGACCGTGTCTCCGGCGCTACTGGCGCAGCTGCAGCAAAATCAGGGGCCGGTGCCTGCCCCGCTGACGTATGAAGGCGAAATACAGGCGAAACCCGCGGCGCTGACTGAAGCTGAGTTCTACTGGGCGCATCATCAGGATGCGATGGCGGTGGAAAAACTTGCCGAAGGTATTCGCCTGTTTGCGCTAGATCAGAACAGCCTGGAGGCGTTACTGAGCCAGTATCTGTAAGATGACAGCATCCCGGGTCGGAGACGGCACTAAGGCGCCTTGCCCGGGCTACAAAATCATCAAACTGTTCCAGGATGGGGAAGCGATTTTTCCCTGACTCGCTGAGTACCCTTGCACATTCCTCGATCTTACTTCGCCCCCGACGCCAACCCAGCGCCGTGCCGCGGCTATCTATTAACACCTGCGTCGGGATCCCCTTGATCTTCGCCGTTGCTCAGCGCAGCATGGAAATGCAAACACGCTAAAACAATAATCCGCAACCCATTCACAGGAGAGAATCAGTGCAAACAGGACATCGCTTCCAGGCCACGGATCTGCATCAATTTGTTAAAACCCTTTTCACCCATATGGGAAGCTCCCCCACCGAAGCGTCGCTTATCGCCGACCACCTTATTGCCGCCAACCTGGCCGGGCACGATTCCCACGGAGTCGGTATGATCCCAAGCTACGTACGCTCCCACGCGCAGGGCTATCTCCATCTCAACCGCCACGCCAGCGTGATGAAGGACGCGGGCGCGGTGGTCACGCTGGACGGCAACGGCGGATTCGGCCAGGTGGTGGCCCATGAAGCCATGCAGATCGGTATTGAGAAGGCAAAACAGCACGGTTTGGCCGCCGTGGCGCTGCGCAACGCGCACCATATTGGCCGCATCGGCTACTGGGCGGAACAGTGCGCGGCCGCCGGAATGATCTCTATCCATTTCGTTAACGTCGTTGGCAACGTGATGGTCGCCCCGTTCCGTGGGAAAGACAGCCGCTTCGGCACCAACCCGCTGTGCGTGGTGTTCCCGCGCGTCGGCCATCCGCCGCTGCTGCTGGATTACGCCACCAGCGCCATCGCCTTCGGTAAAACCCGCGTTGCCTGGCATAAAGGGGTTCCGGTACCGGCAGGGTCGCTGATCGACGCTCGCGGCGTCCCCACCACCGACCCGGCGGTGATGCAGACCTCGCCGCTGGGGGCGCTGCTGACCTTTGCCGAACATAAAGGCTACGCGCTGGCGACGCTGTGCGAAGCGATCGGCGGCGCGGTATCCGGCGGCAAAACCTCGCATCAGGAGACGCTGCAGGGCAGCGTGGACGCCATCTTCAACTGCATGACCACCATTATTCTCAGCCCAGAAGCGTTCGATGCGCCGGATATGCAGCGCGAGACCGAAGCGTTTATCGACTGGTGTAAACAGTCGCCGCACGAGCCGGACGCGCCCATTCTGGCGCCGGGGGAGTGGGAAGAGGCGAACCGTCGGCAGCGTCTGGCGCAGGGCATTCCGCTGGACGCCGGAAGCTGGCAGGCGATTTGCGCCGCCGCCGAGGAGGCAGGAGTACCCGCCGACACCCTCGCGCAGCTGCGCCAGAAGCTGGCCTGATTGTCCCTTGATGACGCCCGAGCGGGCGTCATGTCATCGTCATTAGTGTCGACATCACCGCCGCCCCGCCTGCACCTCCCGACTATTCTAAATAAATTCAATAACTTAAAATTTGGCACATCCTATGCATAACGCTCCCGTCATCTGCCGGTACGCTGGCGCATGACGCCCTGACAAGGGCGGGCCGGGCCCGGCCTGTCCATTGTTGTTTATTCTCTGTTAACAGGTCTGTTACTGATGAAAAAAATCACGAGCGTTTGCCCTTATTGCGGGGCCGGTTGCAAACTTAAGCTGGTCGTCGAAAACAATAAGATTATCCGAGCCGAAGCCGCTGATGGCGTTACCAACCAAAATCAGCTGTGCCTGAAAGGCTATTACGGCTGGGATTTTCTCAACGACACACAGTTGCTGACGCCGCGTCTGCAGCAGCCGATGATTCGCTACCAGAAAGGCGGCAAGTTCACCCCGGTAAGCTGGGATGAAGCCATCCGCTATACGGCGAAAAAACTGCGTGAAATAAAGGAGAAGCATGGCCCGCGCGCCATTATGACGACCGGTTCATCGCGCGGTACCGGCAATGAAACCAACTACGTGATGCAGAAGTTCGCCCGCGGGGTGCTCAACACCAATAACGTCGACTGCTGCGCCCGCGTCTGCCACGGCCCGTCGGTCGCCGGCCTGCAGCTGGCGCTCGGCAACGGCGCGATGAGCAACTCGATTAGCGATATTGAGAACTCAAAATGCCTGCTGGTCTTTGGCTATAACTGCGCCGACTCCCACCCAATCGTCGCCCGCCGGGTGATTAAGGCCCGCGAAAACGGGGCAAAAATCATCGTCTGCGACCCGCGCCGTATCGAAACCGCGCGCATCGCCGATCGTCATCTGCAGCTCAATAACGGCAGCAACATGGCGCTGGTCAACGCCTTCGCTCACGTCCTGCTGGAAGAAGATCTGTATAACCACGACTACGTCGACCGCTTTACCGAGGGGCTGGATGCCTATCGTGAGATGGTGAAAGACTATTCCCCTGAAGCCGTCGAAGGCATCGTCGGCGTCCCGGCCGCTGAAATTCGCCAGGCGATGCGCATGTTTGCCGCCGCGCCTTCCGCCACCATTATGTGGGGGATGGGCGTCACCCAGTTCGGCCAGGCGGTGGACGTTGTCAGAGGGCTGGCGAGCCTCGCGCTGTTAACAGGCAACCTCGGACGCGCCAACGTCGGCGTGGGGCCGGTACGCGGGCAAAACAACGTCCAGGGCGCCTGTGATATGGGCGTCCTGCCGAATATGTTCCCCGGCTACCAGGACGTCACCGACGCCGGCGTTCGCGCCAAATTCGCCAACGCCTGGGGGATTGATCCGGCGAGCATGGACGACCAGGTCGGTACCCGGATCACAGAAGTGCCGCACAAAGCGCTGACCGGCGAGATCAAAGCCTACTACATCATGGGTGAAGATCCGCTACAAACCGAAGCCGATTTGGGTCTGGTGCGTAAAGGGATTGAGGCGCTCGATTTTGTGGTGGTGCAGGATATCTTTATGACCAAAACCGCCGAAATCGCCGATGTGCTGCTGCCCGCCACCTCCTGGGGGGAACACGGCGGCGTCTTTACCTGCGCCGACCGCGGCTTCCAGCGCTTTGAGCAGGCGATTATCGCCACCGGTAACGTTAAGCGCGACTGGGAAATCATCAGCCTGCTGGCCAGCGAAATGGGCTATCCGATGCATTACGATAATAACCAGCAGATCTGGGACGAAATGCGCGAACTCTGCCCGCTGTTCTACGGCGTCACTTACGAGAAAATGGGCGATATGAACCACGTCCAGTGGCCGTGCCCGACGCTGGATCATCCCGGTACTCCGTGGCTGTATAAAGATAACCTCTTCGATACGCCGACCGGTAAAGGTCAGCTGTTCGCCGCCCCGTGGCGGGCGCCTGCCGAGACGCCGGATGAAGCGTATCCGCTGGTGCTGTGTACCGTGCGCGAAGTCGGCCACTACTCGTGTCGTTCGATGACCGGCAACTGCGCGGCTCTGCAGTCGCTTGCCGATGAGCCAGGACGGGTGCAAATCAACCGCGCCGACGCGCAGCGCCTCGGGATCGCCGACCAGCAGCTGGTGTGGGTCAGCTCGCGGCGCGGCAAGGTGATTACCCGCGCCGACATCAGCGATCGCATTAATGAAGGCGCGGTGTACATGACCTATCAGTGGTGGGTTGGCGCCTGTAATGAGCTGACGCAGGATAATCTCGACCCAATCTCGAAAACGCCGGAAACCAAATACTGCGCGGTGAAGGTGGAGGCTATCGCGGATCAGCGCTGGGCCGAACAGTATGCCTGGACAAGCTATAGCGAGATGAAAGCCCGCCTGAAAGCGGCGGTGAACGTGTAAAACAACGCAGGGAGATGCGCGCGTCTCCCTGCATAGCCACTTTTGTTCCCGGGGACGGCGCTCAACGCGCCTTGCCCGGGCTACAGGTTCAGTGCCGTCTGCGGAGCGGTAGCCCGGACAGGTGCGCAGCGCCGCCTCCGGGATCGCCCTCTTACGCCAGCAGTTTCTCCACCAGCGCCGTCCACAGCGCCACGCCGTGAGGGAGCAGCTCATCGTTAAAATCATAGCCGGCGTTATGCAACGGCTTTGACGCCGTCTCGCCATCGGCGCCAATCCAAAAATAGGCGCCAGGACAAGCCTCCAGCATGCAGGCAAAATCTTCCGAGGCCATGGAGGGGTTCCCGTTCCAGCTCACCGCCGACTCCCCCAGCAGCGCGGTCGCTACCTCGCGCACCTTTTGCGCTTCGGCCGGATGGTTAGTGGTCACCGGATAACCGGGATACCAGGCGATTGCGCCTTCCACCTCTGACACCTGCGGCTGGGCGGCGACATAGCTCTCAATCAGCCCCCTGACCCGCGCGCGCACCTGGTTGTCCAGGCAGCGGAAGGTCCCGCGCAGCACCACTTTATCCGGCAGCACGTTGATCGCCTCTCCGCCGGCAATCTGGGTAATGCTCACCACCGTCGACTCCTGCGGCGACAGGCGGCGCGAAGGAATGGTTTGCAGCGCCATAATCAGCTGCGCCGCGGCGACAATCGGGTCCGCTCCGCGCTCCGGCATCGCCGCATGGCAGCTTTTGCCGGTCAGGGTAATTTCAAACGCGTCGAGAGAGGCCATCATCGCCCCGCTGCCGATCGCCACCTGGCCCAGCGGCATACCCGGCCAGTTGTGCAGCGCGTAAATGGCATCCATCGGGAAGCGCTCAAACAGCCCCTCCTCTACCATTTTCCGCGCGCCGCCCAGGTTCTCCTCGGCGGGCTGGAAAACAAAGTGCACGGTACCGCGAAAGCGGCGGGTCTGCGCCAGATGCGCCGCTGTCGCCAGCAGCATCGCGCTATGACCATCATGGCCGCAGGCGTGCATCACGCCAGGATTGCGCGATTTATAGCCGACATCGCTCTGCTCGGCGATCGGCAGCGCGTCCATATCGGCCCGCAGGCCAATCACCGGACCGGGGCCGTTCTCCAGGGTCGCGACCACGCCGGTACCCGCCAGCCCGCGATGCACCTGGAGGCCAAACGACGCGAGCAGTTCAGCCACCCGACGCGAGGTTTCCTGTTCCTGATACCCCAGCTCAGGGCAAGCATGAAAATCACGTCGCCAGCGAATGGCCTCGGCGATCAGTGAAGAGGATACTGCCATGTCATACTCCTTTCCTGCACAGCATCAGCGCTGAACGAGTGTGTTATTCAATAAATTGGGGCTACAGGTAGTCCGCCAGCCTATTGGTTATATCCTTTCGCCTGCTCGCTGACAACTTCCGCCAAACCCTGCGCCGGCGCGCCTTTACGCGGCCCCCTCGCCAGCGCCGTCCTTTTTTGTAGTGATATCAACGGTGACATAAGGCGTGCGATTAATTATTATGCAGCTATACTGGCGTTTTACCGAATAATTCACTCTTCATACCTCCTTAACCGGAAATAAAATGTTCAACCCAGAGCAGAATCGCCTTGCCCCCACGCTGGCGATGATCATGGCGGCTTCATTAGTGGGATTTATCACCGGATACACGGTGCCCTTAATCAGTCTGGAGCTGGCGCAGCAGCAGATTGATACCGTTTACGTCGGCCTGCTGGCCGCGCTACCGCCAGCGGGGATGATGATCTCCTCCTTCCTCTCACCCGCGCTGTGCCGGCGCTTTGAGATGGGGCTTCTGCTCTCCGTCAGCCTGGTGGCGCTGGCGGCGGCAACCATCGCCTCCTGCCTGTCGTTTGATATGGTTCATCTCCTGCTGCCGCGGCTGGTTACCGGCCTGGCGTCGGGGGTGATTATCGTCATTGGCGAAAGCTGGATCACCGGCGGCGCGGCGGGGAAAAACCGGGCAACCCTGACCGGCATTTATGCCTCCGCCTTTACCGGCTGTCAGCTGGCGGGGCCGCTGCTGATCTCCGCCGGAGAAGCGTATCAATCATGGACGCTGCTGCTCGTCGGACTGGTGACCCTCGCCTGCCTGCTGATGCTCCGCCATCTGCCCTCCGGCAGCCGCGAACGGCTGGCGGAACGCGCCAGCTGGCGCAGCCTCGGCGCTTTTTTGCCGGTACTGGCTTCCGGCGTATTCTGTTTTGCCTTTTTTGATGCCAGCATTCTGGCGCTGCTGCCGTTGTACGGTATGGATAAAGGGCTAAGTGAAGTCACGGCGGTGCTGCTGGTGACGGTGGTATTGACCGGCGACGCCGTATTCCAGGCGCCGCTGGGCTGGATTGCCGACCGCTTCGGCATCCGCCGCGTACATCTGACCTGTGCGGTGGTCTTCTGCCTCGCCCTGCTGGCCCTGCCGTTTCTGCTGGCGTCGCATATCCAGCTGATTGTCGGCTGCCTGCTTCTCGGCGCCGCGGCGGGGGCGCTCTATACCCTGTCGCTGGTCCGCGCCGGGAAAACCTTCTCCGGGCAGAAGCTGATTATGATCAACGCCCTGCTGGGATTCTTTTGGTCCGCGGGCAGCGTGGCCGGGCCGGTAGTCAGCGGATTGCTGATCAGCGTCGCGGGCTATGATGGTCTGCTGATGACGCTGTTTGTCAGCGGCGCGCTGTTCCTGCTGATCCAGTGCCTGGGTAAAAGCGAAAAAGCGCTGCTGGCGGACGAACGCGAGCGCGAAGAAGAGATGGATGATATTAGCGAGGCGGCGCAGTAGCGCTTAAGGGCCGTCACGGTTCGACAAAACGAAAGCGCCCTCATCGCCCGCGCAAGATCTTCTCCCCGGCGGCGCAGCCGCGCGCCGGGGTCGTTATCGATTACAGCACTTTACTTAAAAACGCGGCGGTGCGCGGGTTAGTCGGCGCGCTAAAGATCTGCGCCGGTTTTCCCTCTTCCTGAATGATGCCCTGGTCGATAAAGATAACCCGGTCGGCCACTTCGCGGGCAAAGCCCATTTCGTGGGTCACGATAACCATGGTCATCCCTTCGCTGGCGAGGTTTTTCATCACCTCCAGCACGTCGCCCACCAGCTCAGGATCGAGCGCCGAGGTGGGCTCATCGAACAGCATAATCGACGGCTTCATCGCCAGCGCGCGGGCGATGGCCACCCGCTGCTGCTGCCCTCCGGAGAGGCTGGAGGGCCAGGCGTCGCGCTTGTCGCTCAGCCCGACCTTCGCCAGTAGCTCTTCCGCCAGACGCACCGCCTCCGCGCGCGCCATGCCGCGCAGGTTCATCGGGGCCATAATCAGGTTTTCCAGCACCGTTTTGTGCGGGAACAGATTAAAACGCTGAAACACCATGCCGACGCTTTCCCGCATCTTATTCAGATCGGTCGCGCGATCGTGGGCGGCAAAGCCGTTCACCTCCACCTCGCCTTCGCTGACGGTTTCCAGCGCGTTCATGCAGCGCAGGAAGGTGCTTTTCCCGGAGCCGGACGGGCCGATAATACAGACCACTTCCTGCGGTTTGATATCGCAGCTGATGCCGCGCAGAACGTGGCTATCGCCGAAGCGCTTGTGCAGATTGTTAATGTGAATCACTTTTGCCAAACCTCTTTTCCAGACGGTTAACCAGCTGCGCCAGCAGGAAAGTAATGACCCAGTAAACCAGGGAGATGGTCAGGTAGGGTTCCCAGTAGGTGGCGTAGGCGCCGGAAACGGTGCGCGCGGCGTAGGCCAGGTCCGCCAGACCGATGGCCGACGCCAGCGAGGAGTCCTTGACGATGGCGATGGCGTTGTTGCCCAGCGGCGGCAGAATGCGGCGAAACGCCTGCGGCAAAATCACCTGACGCATGGTTTTCCACCACGGCATTCCCAGCGCCCGGGAGGCTTCCATCTGCCCCTTATCGATCGACTGGATCCCGGCGCGGAATATTTCGGAGACGTAGGCCCCGGCGTTCAGCGTAATCGCCACGATACAGGAGAGAAACGCGCCGTAGTTCGAGCGCAGCTCGCGGGCGAAATCGGCGCTCATCATGCCGCTGGTCACCAGCAGACCGTCGCGCGGGTTGATAAACAGCGGCACCAGCGCGAAGTGCACCACCATAATTTGCACGAACAGCGGCGTGCCGCGAAACGCGCTGACGTAAAAGCGCACCGGAAACTGCACCAGATAACGCAGAACGTATTTCCATACCCCGTGCTCGGCTTTCGCCATCCGCCCCAGCCCGAGAGTCAGCCCCCACAGGGTGCCAAGGATCACGCAGATAATGGTACATTTAATGGTCATCAGGGCACCGTCCATAAACAGCGGACCGTACTCCTCAATGATCTCCCAACGGAATCCCGTCATAACCCTTCCCTAAAAAATACGGCTATCGCCAGAGTCGATAGCCGTGATGAAAACAAATATGCGAATTATTGCGCTGGCAGCGTCGGGACGTTGTCGTCGAACCAGGTTTTATAGATTTTGGCGTAGGTGCCGTCAGCGATGATTTTCTGTAAACCGGCGTTGATTTTCGCCTGCAGCTCGCTGTTGCCTTTCGCCACCGCGATACCGAAATACTGGCGCTCAAATTTGGCATCCGGCACCAGCTTGAACTGCTTCTCCGGGTGCTGCTTGATGTAGTATTTCACCACGCCGACGTCGCCAACCGCCGCGCTGACGCCGTCTTCAAACAGCTCCTGCAGCATCAGCGGGGTATTATCAAAACGCTTGATCGAGGTGCTGTTCTTGCCCAGCACGTCGGAGACCACGATATCGCCGGTGCTGGAGTTCACCACCCCGACTTTCTCACTTTTCAGCGCCTCAAGGGAGGTGACTTTTGAATCCGCCGGCACGACGATGGACTGCTCGGCCGGGAAATAAGGGGCGGAGAAATCCACCATCTGCTTACGCTTATCGGTGATGGTGATCCCGGAGATAATAATGTCGCGATCGCCGGTGCTCAGGGTGGCGAAGATCCCTTCCCACGGCGTATTGACCAGTTTGATATCAAAGCCTTCCGCTTTGGCGATCGCTTTAATGATATCGATATCAAAACCTTCCAGCTGTTTCTGGCTGTTCTCAAACTCAAACGGGCGATAGGTTCCGCCGGAGCCCACCACGTATGTTTGCTGAGCCGCGTGGGCGGTGCCGATCATCGCCGCGACCAGGCAGCATGCTTTCATCCAGTTCTTAACCATGACAACTCCGTTTTATGCATTAATTTTGCATAAAAATACACAGAGTCAGCATGGCATGCAACCGGAAACCTTGCCGAGGGTAAATTATCTGCCGTTTAGCTTCGTTTACCGCCGGATTTCCCGATGGCCCGATGCAATTCATTGATCCGCTTCATCGATTTCACCGTCTTCTGCGGCGCGGTGGAGGCCACCGACAGCACGATCATCTCCAGGCATACCAGCACCGTCCCGTGCAGCGGCACCCGCCCGTTATCGCCGCCGCGCGGCACCTCAATCACCACCTGCGCCTGCTGGCTAAAGCGGGAGTCCAGCGCCTGAGTCAGCAAGATCGTCGGGATCCCCAGGCGCCGGGCCTCGCGCAGGGTAGTCATCCCCTCCCGGTGCGGCGACTTTTGCCCCATCATAATCAGCACATCGCCGCGCTGCAGGCCGATCAGCTGCTCGGCGAGGCTAAAGCCGGTGCGGTTCATCACGTACGAAGGCAGGCCGATGCGGCTCAGTAGCCTGGCGGTATATTCCGCCAGTATGCCCGAGGCGCCGATCCCGAAAATGCCCACCTGGCGCGCGCCGGTCAGCAGCGCCACCGCCTGAGCCACCGCCGCGCGGTTGTCAGGTCGCGACAGCACTTCGCAGGCCCGCTGATGCCCCTCAAGGACAAAATCAATGCTCGAATGGACATCGCTGGAGAGCGCGCTCACCGTTGAAATCATCTTTTCCGACGAGGTCGCCGATGGGCCAAACCAGCGTTCCATGGTCTGCTTCAGTTCCCGCAGTCCGGCGAAGCCGAGCGCCTGGATGGCGCGTACCACTGTGGCGTCCGAGGTGTTGGTCGCGCTCGCGATTTCCATGGCCGTGCGCTCCAGCACCGCTTCCCGGTTATCGTTGATATAGCTCGCCACCGCCAGCAGACGCGGCGAAAGCTGATGCGCGCGGGCGCGAAAACGTTCGCCGAACAGGTCAACCCGCCCCTTCTCTCTCTTAACCGCCATTTTCATTTCAGCCCCTCGGGTAGAGGACGCCCGGCGATGTGCGACTGCACCTGGGCGACCATCAGCGACAGCGCGGCGTAGGAGTTAGAGATAACCTCCTCGCGCGGCAGCAGAATATAGCGCCCGGTACGGCAGGCGCGCATAAAGTCGCACCAGCCCGGCATCACGCCCTCCATCGCCCGCAGCTCATCCTGCGGCTTACCGCCGGTATCGGAGCGCCAGGTGGCAAACACAAAATCGGCATCCAGCTCCGGTAGCTGCTCGGCGCTGACGTCAATGCGCTGGCCCTCGGGGATGTTGTCAATCAGCGACGGGAAGCGGAATCCGGCATCGCGCAGCACGCGGCCCAGCGCATGATAGGAGTGATGCACGGTCACTTTGCCGTTGTTGGCCTGAATCACCGAGACAACGATGTTTTGCGTATCCACCATCGCCTTTAGCTGGGCTATCTGCGCCTGATAGCGGCGTTCGAGGATTAAGAGCCGCGGCTGGGTACCGGTGAGCTGCGCCAGCTTGCGGTAGATGCGCGGCGCGCTGCCCTGCAAATGGTCGATGCTGACCGTTGGCGCAATCTTCTCCAGCTGCTCCACCGAGACGTGGCGGCTCGGTTCGGTAATAATCAGGTCCGGTTTCGCGGCGGCCACCGCTTCGAGGTCGATATCCGCCGTGCCGATAAACTGAATCGCGCTGTTATCGAAATCAATCCCGGTCAGCTGTGCGCTGGAGCGTAAAAAGTGGCTGCCGTCCGGACGCGTCCTCCCGTGGCTGGCGACCGGCGGGACGCCAAGCTCAATCAGGGGAATGGTGATATCCAGGTCGTGCATCGACACAATGCGCTGCGGGTGCAGCGGAACGGTCACCGCGCGACCTAAGTCGTCGGTGAAGGTTTGCGTATCGGCGGCCGAGGCGACGCCCGCCAGCAGCACCAGCAGAGAAACGAACCAACGCATAGCGATCCTTTTTGATTTACAGGGCGTCACGGCGACGCCAGAGCAGAACGATAAAAAACGGACAGCCGACCAGAGCAATCACGATCCCCGCCGGTATCTGCAGCGGCGCGAACGCCAGCCGGCCAATGGTATCGGTGGCTAACACCAGCAGCGCGCCGATCAACGCGCTGCCGCAGAGCAGCGCCACCTGGCCGCCGCGCAGCAGAAAACGCGCCATATGCGGTGCCATCAGGCCAACGAAGCCAAGGCTACCAACGCAGGAGACGCTGGCGGAGGTGAGCAGCACCGGCGCGAAAAAGCGCAGCAGGGTGAGCTGCTGCAGACGTACCCCGAGGCCGATGGCCGTGCGGTCGCCGAGCAGCGCCGCATCGGCGGCCCCGGCGGTCAAAAAAAGGATCATCGCCCCGGGTAGCGCCCAGCAGAAAGCGACGGCCAACAGCGGCCAGGTCGCCGCGTGCAGGCTGCCCGCCAGCCAGATCATCGCCGTCTGTACATCGCGCACGTCGGCGGTGGTCATAAAAATGCCGACCGCCGCCGCCAGCGTCCAGGAGACGCCGATGCCGATGAGAATAAAGCGCGGGCGCGAACAGTCGCGGGCCAGCGCCAGAACCAGCAGCGCCACCAGCACGCCGCCGAGCATCCCCGCCAGCGGCCGCCAGATGACGCCCACCGCCGGAAAGAACAGCACCAGCGCCAGAACCACAATGCTGGCCCCCTCCTTCACCCCGATAAGCCCGGGGTCCGCCAGACCGTTGCGGGTAATGCTCTGCATCGCCGCGCCGGCCAGGCCGAGCATCGCCCCGCACAGCAGCGCCATCAACAGCCTCGGCAGGCGGATATCAAACAGGATAAAACGCGGCTGTTCGGCGACGTTTTCCGCGCCCAGCAGCGCGCGAAACAGGGTCCCGGAAGGCATCGGGAAACTGCCGCGGGTCAGGCCAAACAGCGCCAGCAGCAGGATAACGAGCAGCATGCCGGCAGCGATTTTTAACGCCGCGGGCCGCAGCAAAAAATGCCGGCCGCAGCAGGCAAGCGGCTGAAAACCGGCGCGACGGGCGGCGCTTTTCATTTAAAAAACCTCGCGGCGATAAAAATAAATACCGGCGCCCCCACCAGCGCGGTCATCGCGCCGGTTGCCAGCTCCTGGGGCGCGACCAGGGTACGCGCGGCGATATCCGCCAGCAGCAGCACCAGGGCGCCAACCGGGGCGGCCAGCGGCAGCGCCAGGCGAATATCTTCGCTAATCAGCCGACGCACCGCGTGGGGGACCACCAGCCCGACAAAGCCGATCGGCCCGGCCACCGCCACCGCGGAGCCGCACAATAGCGCAATGGCGGCCAGCCCCAGCAGGCGGGTCTGAACAATCTTCACCCCCAGCCCCAGCGCGACCTTATCGCCCAGCGCCAGCACGTTCAGACGCGGCGCGATGGCCAGCGCGACCGTCACTCCCGCCAGCGCCGGGAGCAGCGCCGCGCGCAGCGTTTGCCAGTTCAGTCCGGCAAGATCGCCCGCCAGCCAGGTACGCATCGCCAGTAGCGTTTGTTCATCGAGGATCAGAATCGCCGCCGTGACCGCCGAGGCAAACGCCGACAGCGCTACCCCACAGAGGGTAATGCGTAGCGGCGTCACGCCACCGCGCCCGGATGACGACAGCAGCATCACGCCGCCAAACAGCAGCGCCGCGCCGCAGGCGGCGGTGAGCGGTCTGGCTAACGCCACGCCGCCGAGGCTGATTCCGAGCGCCGACGTCGCCACCACCGCCAGCGAAGCGCCAGCGTTAAGGCCGAGAATATGCGGCTCGCCCAGCGGATTGCGGATCACGGTTTGCAGCAGCAGCCCCGCCACGCCGAGCGCCGCGCCGGTGAGCAGCGCCGCCGCGAGACGTACCAGGCGTAAATCAACGATAATGCGGTGGTCAAAGTTGCGCGGATCGTAGTGAAACAGCGCCTGAAGCACCGTTTGCGGCGCAATCCAGCGCGCGCCGAGCCCGAGATGTACCAGCGAGCCGCCCAGCAGCAGTAAACTCAGCAGTACCAGCGCCAGCCGGGGCCGGGATTGTCGGCGCGGCAGCAGTAGCGCGGAGGCGCTCATAACGCCTTCTCCTCACGGGCGCGGAACGGCATAAAAAAGGGCTTGCCGGTCTGCGGGTTGAGCGACATCTGCACGTCCACGTCAAAAACAGTTTTGATCAGTTCCGGCGTACAGATCTCCTGTTCATTAATCACCCCGGCGATCTGCCCTTTTTTAAGAAACACCAGCAGGTCGGCGTAGTTCACCGCGAAGTTCAGGTCGTGCAGGACGGTGACCACCGTGCGGCCGTGATCGCGGGTTAAGGTTTGCAGCAGTTCGAGAATGTCGACCTGATAGCGCAGATCGAGCCAGGTAGTGGGTTCATCCAGCAGAATTGTCGCCGTTTGCTGAGCGAGGGCCATCGCGATCCAGCAGCGCTGACGCTGGCCGCCGGAGAGGCTATCAACCGCTAGATGGGCAAATTCGGCGGTGCCGGTGAGCATTAGCGCCTCTTCGACCGCCCGTTCATCGGCCTCGGACCATTGACGCATCAGACCCTGCCAGGGGTAGCGCCCGCGGGAAACCAGTTCAAACACCGTCAACCCTTCCGGCGTTAGCGGCGATTGCGGCAGAATCCCCAGCCGCCGGGAGACCTCACGGGTCGGCATCTGATGAATCACCTCGCCGTCCAGACGTACGCAGCCGCCCAGCGGCTTGAGCATCCGGGCGATGGTCGACAGCAGCGTCGATTTCCCCGAGCCGTTGGCGCCGGCCAGTACCGTCATTTTCCCGTGGGGGATGGTCAGATGAATATTATCGACAATTAGCGTCTGGCCATATCCGGCCGACAGGGAATCGAGGACGATCCCCTGCTCTGCAGGCAACACCCGCTGTGGCATAACTCGCTCCCGCGCCGCAACGGCGTGGCGCCAGGCCCGCTCGTTCCGCACTCAAACAAAAATAAATCTCATTCTCTTTTGATCATGCGGCGGATGAATGTAGTAGTCAATACCCCGCGACCGCATCGATAACGGCGGTCTACTACCGACAACCGCACCTCCAGAAAATGAATTAATAACCAATAAAAACAATAAATTAATTTATATCCACTCTGCTTATTCAGCGCTGATTGCGTGATTATTTACGTCGGCACTTTTTTATCTTACATAACGTTTACTACTACATTCCTTCGTGATTGAATGATTCTCAATTACATATCTGCACGCCTTCTGGCGTTAATAACAGATAGCTTTCTTTTTCAGGGCAATGATTTTATTGGCTTTACCTCTGCGCAAAGGCGAGGTTCGTTCACGAGACACAAAAATGATTCCATTAAATGTCCCTTTTTCGGCATTAAAAGGGCGTGCGCTTTTTTCACTGATTTTTTTCACCTCACCGGGATTAGTGGCCGCGGAAAATAGCGCCACTCAGACAAAAAAAACGACTGACGAAACGATGACGGTCGTCGCCGACGGTTCACGGCAGAGCGCTACCAACGGTTATCAGCCGGTCAATACCTCGACCGCCACGCTGACCACCATGCCGATGCTGGATATTCCGCAGGTGGTCAACACCGTCAGCGAGCAGGTGCTCGAGGATCAGCATGCGACGAACCTCGACGAAGCGCTGTATAACGTCGCCAACGTGGTACAAACCAATACCCTCGGCGGGACCCAGGACGCCTTTAGCCGCCGCGGCTTCGGCGCCAACCGCGACGGCTCGATCATGACCAACGGCCTGCGCACCGTGCTGCCGCGCAGCTTTACCGCTGCCACCGAACGCGTTGAAGTGCTCAAAGGCCCGGCCTCAACGCTGTACGGCATTCTCGACCCCGGCGGATTAATCAACGTCGTCACCAAACGCCCGGAGCGCAGCTTCGGCGGCTCCGTCTCCGCCACCTCCACCAGCTTTGGCGGCGGTAGCGGGCAGTTCGACGTCACCGGCCCCATCGACGGGACGCCGCTGGCGTATCGGGTGATTGGCGAATATCAGCATGAAGATTACTGGCGTAATTTCGGCAAACAGAAGACCAGCTTTATCAACCCTTCCCTGACCTGGTTCGGCGAGCGGGCAACGGTGAACGTCTCCTATTCGCACCGTAACTACAGTACCCCATTCGATCGCGGCACCATCTTCGATCTGAACACCGGTCATGCGGTGAATGTCGATCGCAAAACGCGTTTTGATGAACCGTTTAATATTACCGACGGTTATTCCGACCTCGCGCAGCTGAATGCCGAATACCGGCTCAGCGACGCCTGGACCGCCCGCTTCGACTACAGCTACAGCCAGGATCATTACAACGACGATCAGGCCCGGGTAATGGCCTACGATTCGGCGACCGGCAACCTGACCCGCCGCGTCGACGCCACCCACGGTTCAACCCAGAAAATGCACGCTACGCGGGCGGATTTACAGGGTAACGTGGTCATTGGCGGCTTCTACAACGAGATCCTCACCGGCCTGGCTTACGAGAACTACGATCTGCTGCGTACCGATATGATCCGCTGTAAGAACGTCAAGGGATTTAATATCTATAACCCGGTCTACGGTACGCTCGACAAATGCTCCAGCGTTTCGGCATCCGATAGCGATCAGCGTACTCAGCAGGAGAGCTATGCGGGCTACGTCCAGGACGCGCTCTATCTTAGCGATAAGTGGATCGCCATTGCCGGGGTGCGCTATCAGTATTACACCCAGTACGCCGGGAAAGGCCGCCCGTTTAACGTCAATACCGACAGCAGCGACCAGAAATGGACGCCGAAAGCGGGCCTGGTGTATAAGCTGACGCCGTCCGTCTCGCTGTTTGGTAACGTGGCGCAGTCGTTTATGCCGCAGTCCTCCATCGCCAGCTATATCGGCAATCTGCCGCCGGAAGAGTCAACCTCTTACGAGCTGGGCGCGAAGTTCGAGCTCTTCAACGGCGTTACCGCCAATATCGCGCTGTTTGATATTGATAAGCGCAACGTCCTCTATACCGAATCGGTGGGTGATGAAACCGTAGCGAAAACCGCCGGTAAGGTGCGCTCCCGCGGCGTCGAAGTGGACGTGGCCGGATCGTTGACCGATAACCTGAGCGTCATCGCCAGCTACGGCTATACCGATGCGAAAGTCACCGACGATCCGGATTACAAGGGCAAACCGCTGCCGAACGTGCCGAAACACACCGGCTCTCTGTTCCTGAGCTACGACATTCATAACGTCTACGACAGCAATACCCTGACGGTGGGCGGCGGCGGTCGCGCGGTAAGCAAACGTTCCGGTACCAACGGCGCGGATTATTATCTGCAGGGCTATGCGGTGGCGGATGTGTTTGCGGCCTATAAGATGAAGCTGCAATATCCGGTGACGCTACAGGTTAACGTGAAGAATCTGTTTGATAAGACCTATTACACCTCCTCCATCGGTACCAACAACCTCGGTAACCAGATCGGCGACCCGCGGGAAGTGCAGTTTACGCTGAAGATGGATTTTTAAGCCTTATCCCTGTCCCGGATCGCGGCGCGCTGCGCCTTATCCGGGCTACAGCCCCCTCACTCCTTGTCATCCGGGCAAGAATCAGCGCGCTCCCTGTAGCCCGAGCAACATCAGCGCACTCCCTGTAGCCCGGGCAAGGCGCGGCCCTACCGCGCCGCCCCCGGGAATATCCCGGCGCTCCGTCAAACGCAGGCCGTCCAGCAGCCCCCGGTTAGCGCGTTGCTTTACCAATCCTCTTCCTGTCCCAGAATGCGCAAAATATCCTGCCGATGCTGCACCAGCAGCGGATTATCGCGATGGCGGGGAAACGCCAGCGGAAGCGCAAACTCGGCGATAATCCGCCCCGGACGCGGCGACATGACCAGCACCCGCTCGCAGAGCAGCAGCGCCTCTTCAATATCGTGGGTGACCAGCAGGCTGGTATAGCCCTGCTGCTGCCACAGGGCGATCAGCTCCCGCTGCATGCTGATGCGGGTAAGCGAATCCAGCTTGCCCAGCGGCTCATCGAGCAGCAGCAGGCGCGGTTCGTTCAGCAGCGCGCGCGCCAGCGCCGCACGCTGCGCCATGCCGCCGGAGAGCTGGCGCGGCCACGCCTCGCTAAACCCCTGCAGCCCGATGCGTGAAATCAGCGCGTCGGCCTTGGGCTCAAGCCCCTTTTTCCCCTGCGCCTGCGGCCCCAGCAGCACGTTTTGCCGCACCGTCAGCCACGGATAAAGGGTCGGATCCTGAAACACCAGTATCCGTTCAGGCCCCGGTCCGCCCATCGCCGCCTCATCAATCTGAATTTGCCCGGACTGCTGCGGCTCCAGTCCCGCCAGCAGCCGCAGCAGTGTGGATTTACCGCATCCCGAGGGGCCGAGCAGCGCGACGCTCTCTCCGGGCCGCAGCTGCAGGCTAATATTCTCCAGCACCGGCACCATCTGTTTGCCAAGGCTAAAAGCATGATGCAGGTGGCTTATCGACACCGCCGCTCCGGCCGAAACCGCCTGAGGTCTTGCGTTCGCGGTTACCATTGCATGCCTCCCCGCTGCCAGCTCAGCAGCCGGTCGCGGACCATAAACAGTCCGCTAATCAGGCCGGAGCAGAGCAGCGCCATCACCAGCAGCGCCGCGTACATATTGGGGTAGGCGGCCCAGCCCTGCGCCCACTGCAGATAAAAGCCAATACCCGATTTCACCCCGACCATTTCGGCGACGATCAGCACCGAAAACGATGCGCCCAGCCCCATAAACAGGCCGACAAAGACGTTCGGCAGCGCGGCGGGGATCGCCACGCGCAGGATCAGGAAGCGCTGGCTGGCGCCCAGGGTCCGCGCGACGTCATACCATGCCTTATCGATGCCGATCACTCCGGACCAGGTCAGCACGGTCACCGGGAACCAGGTGCTGAGCGCGATCAGGAACACGCTGGCGCCGAAGCTGGAAGGGAAAATAAACAGGCACAGCGGCAGCAGCGCGGTGGACGGCACCGGCCCCAGCAGACGCAACACCGGATGCACCCAGTAGCCGATCCGCTGGGACCAGCCGATCGCCAGCCCGCTGATAAAGCCGCAGCTGGTGCCCAGAAGCACCCCGAGCCCGAGCAGCCCCAGCGAATGCAGAAGGCTATCGAGCAGGCGCGGCCAGTCATCGTGCAGTACCTCAATCAGCGCCTGCGGCGGTGCGAAAAACGGCACCGGCAGAAAGGCCGTCTTTGCCGTCAGCCCCTCCCACAGCGCAAAGAGTACCGGCAGCAGCGCCAGCCACTTTCCGGCATGCTGCAGGCGAGCCCCGCGCTGCCGCCAGTAGCGGTAGCTCAGCGCCAGCAGCAAGAGCCCGCCGCCGAGGGTGAACTGCGCCAGCGCCCACCCTTCGCTAAACGGCCAGCGCCGCCCGGCATCGGGCCAGGCCAGCGTAAACAGGCCCCCCAGCAGCCATAGCGCGGCGGCAAGCAGGCCTTCCGTCCACAGCGGCCTGCCGCTTGTCGTACGCGCCAGCGCCCGTTCAGGCGAAAACGTTGACATAAATGCTCTCCGCAAACTGATGGGGATCGGTGCCCGGCTTAATGACCTGCACCCGCTGAAGATCCACGGCGTACTGGGTCAGCTCTTTGACAAACGCCTCGCCCACCGCGTGATGGCCGTGCCCCTGGCCGTGGAGAATGCCGCTGACCTCCGCCTCATTGGTATTCAGCGCATGGGCGAGGAAGGATTGCGCCACGCTTTCCGGATGCGCGGCGGCATAGCTGTGCGCCTCAAGAATCGCCTGAGTGAGCGCGGCGGCGGCCGGTTTATGATCGCGTGCCAGGCTACCGCTGACGCCCAGTACGCAGCAGCTCAGGTTGGCGTAATCGCCGGTCATATTGCTGGCGATAAGCTGATACTTGCCGGTTGCCAGCAGGCGATAGCTAAAGGGCTCGCTGCCGCTGATGGCGGCGATTTCGCGTTTATCCAGCGCCACGCTGAGCAGGTCCGGCGGATAGACTTTCCACTGCACATCGCTTATCGGGTCGATGCCGTGGCGCTTGAGCAAGATGGCGAAGAAGTTTTTATCTGGCCCGGCCATATCGGTGACGCCGATGGTTTGCCCTTTCAGGCTCTCCAGTCCGCCGAACGGCGAGTTTTTCGCCGTCAGCAGGTTCAGGCAGCCGCCGTGGGTTCCGGCGGTGAGCTTCACGTCGAAACCCTGCTCCAGCGCCTTCAGCCAGCGCAGCGCCATCCCGACGCCGGCGTCGGCCTTGCCGGTGGCAATCGCCTCCAGCAGCACGTCCGTCGAGTTGCCGAAGTTAACGAACTCCACGTCGAGATTGTATTTACTGAAGATCTTCTGCTGCTCGGCGACGGCAACCGGCGCCAGGCACACCGCGCTTTTGTTGATCGCCAGCTTGATTTTATACGGCTGCGCCAGGCGCAGCGCCGGGTGTTCTTCCCCGCTCGCCATGGCCGCCATATCGTGAGCCCAAAGCGGCAGGGATGCTCCCGCCAGCGCGAGACCGCCGGTCAAGCGTAAGAAACGACGGCGGGAAAAAGCGGCTTTCATCATGGCGCCACCTCCGCATGGGCCTGGGCGGCGGGCACGCTAAAGCCGTTATCAAAGGTCGGCGTCACGTCCAGCTTTGCGCGGATGAGTCCGTTGGCGAGGTAAAAATTCGCCGTCGACTGCTGCTGAGCGACCGTCTGCGCGTCCAGAGGCTGCCACTGCGACTGGCGATTGGCAAACTGCGCGCGGGCGATATCCGCCGGGAAACGAATAATCTCCCCCAGCGTTTTACCGTAGCTATCAAGGTTGGCGTAGGCCCAGCGCTCGGCGCCGGCCAGGCGGGTAAGGTAATCCTGCAGCGCCGCGCGTTTTTGCGGGTCTTTCAGGGCATCATCGGTTGCCGCCAGAAAGGTGTTGCCCGGCAGTAGCCCTTTACCGCTGACCAGAATCTTTCCTTCCGCGGTCTTCACCAGCTGCGTGGTATAGGGCTCCCAGGTCGCCCAGGCGTCCACCGAACCGTTGAGCAGCGCCACTTTGGCGTCCACCGGGCCGAGAAACACCCACTGCACCTCTTTCGGCGAAATTCCCGCCTGCTCCAGCGCTTTCAGCGCCACAAAGTGGCCAATCGATCCTTTACCGGTAGCGATGCGTTTGCCTTTTAAATCCGCGGCGCTCTTCAATGCGCTGTCGGGCGAGACCAGCACCGCGGTGCCGGCCGGGTTGCTTTTATCGACGGCGATGGCTTTGACCGGCGCGCCGTTAGCCAGCGCGAACAGTAGCGGCGCATCGCCGATAATCCCCGCATCCACCGCCCCGGCGTTAAGCGCTTCCGCCAGCGGCGCGGCGGCCGGAAACTCGGCCCATTTAATCTCGTAGGGGAGATCCCGCAGGGCGTTGGCGGCCTCCAGCTGCGAGCGCATGCCGCCCTTTTGATCGGCGATTCGCAGGGTGATTCGCTCCTGGGCCGCCGTATAGCCGCTCAGCGCCAGCAGCATCAGCGCCCCGGCTACACGGGTAAAATGAAGTTTGCGCATATGAATTATCCTTATTTTTGAAAAGCGTATTTGCCTGCCGCCAGCCACGCGCTGTCGTTCTGCGGGGTATGTACCCGCCCGCACAGGACGTTGCGATAGTGGCGTTCCAGAGGATTTTGCCGGCTCAGGCCATGGTTGCCGGTCAGCTCCAGCGCCAGGTTTACCGCCTGAATGGCGTTATCGGTAATGGTGACTTTCGCCAGATTGGCCTCAATGGCGGAAAAGCCCAGCTGCGCGGCCTTTTCCAGCAGGCTGCGGCTGACCAGCAGCCATCCGTCCATCTGGCCAACTTTTTCCTGCACCCGCGGCAGGCTGGAAAGCGGTTGCCCAAGGCTGCCCGGAATACGCGTACCCAGCCACGTCACCAGCCAGTCGCGGGCCGCGCGCGCCACGCTGTCGTAGATCGCCGCCAGCAGCGCCGTATGGCAATTGGCAAACAGACGAAACTGCTCGGCGTCCGGCGCGGGAGGCGCATCGGCCGCCCACACGTCCACCGCGTACTCATCGGCCACCCGCACATTGTTGAGCACCACTTCGTGGCTGCCGGTTGCCCGCATTCCGGCGTGATCCCAGCTTTTCACCACGCTGACGCCCTCGCTGTCGGCTGGAACCAGCCAGGTGCCGACCAGTGGACGAGCGTCGTCGCTGCGTCCCCAGACGGCCAGCCAGCTCAGCCCCTCAATGCCGGTGGTATAGATTTTGTGACCGTTAATTTGCCAGCCCCCGGCGCGGCGGGTCGCCACGGTTTGCGGCAGGCCGCCGCGCGCCGGAGAGCCGAGCTCCGGCTCCACCCGCAGGCTGTTGATCAGCCCGCCCCGCTCGACGGCATCGTGAAAAACCCGCTGACGCAGCGGCTCGGCCCAGCCAGCGTTTTCCGCCAGCCGCAGATGATGCAGATACTGCATGCAAACAATGAGCGCGGTCGCCGGTTCGCCCCAGGCGATGGCGGCGACCGCCTGCTGAAGTTCGGCTAAACCGGCCCCCGCTCCGCCGTACTGCTGCGGCACGGCGAGGCTCAAAAAGCCGCGCTGGCGCAGATGCGCGATATTGTGGCGGGGAAAGTCGCCGCTGGCGTCAAGGCTGGCCGCCTGCTCCGCCATCAGCTGGCGGATCTCCGTCAGCCGCCGCGTCCAGTCATCGGTGGCTTGCCCGGTCACGATGCGCGCTCCGCGACGGCGCGCAGGGCGGCTTTTTCGCGGGTTATCGGCAGCAGGGCCTTACCGTACTCCTGAGCATCGTTGAGCGGATCGAACCCACGGATCAGGAAGTTGCGCACGCCGAGGTCGTAGTAGTCGAGCAGCGCGTCGGCGACCTGTTCCGGGGTGCCCACCAGCGCGGTGGAGTTATGGCCGCCGCCCACCAGCTGCGCGATCCCGGTCCACAGGCGTTTATCCACCACCTTGCCCTGCGCCGCCGTGGCCCGCAGACGCTGCGCCCCGACGCTGTCGGGCTTGGCTTTGAAACCGCCCCCGCTCTGCGCCGCCCGCTCGGTGGCGACGTGCAGGATATGCTCGGCTTTCTCCCAGGCCTCGGCTTCGCTGGCGGCGATAATCGGCCGGAACGAGACGCTAAAGCCGATTTCACGCTGATGTTTCGCCGCCTCGGCCCGCACGCGCTGGATGGTTTCCGCGGTTTGCGCCAGCGACTCCCCCCACAGGGCGAAAAGGTTGGCATGTTTACCGGCCACGGCGATGGCCGCTTCCGAGGAACCGCCGAAGTAGAGGGGAATATGCGGCTTTTGCAGCGGGCGAATCGCCGACCACGCCTGTTCAGCCTGATAAAAATCGTTGGCGATATCCACCGGCTGTTCGGCGGTCCACACCTTGCGGACGGTCTCAAGGAAGGCATCGGTTCGCGCGTAGCGCTGGTCGTGATCGAGATAATCGCCGTCGCGGCGCTGCTCGGCGTCATTGCCGCCGCTGATGATATGTACCGCCAGGCGGCCGCCCAGCAGATGTTCAAGGGTGGCGAACTTACGCGCGGCGAGGGTCGGCGAGACAAAACCGGGACGATGAGCCAGCAGGAAGCCGATATGTTGCGTCGACAGCCCCGCCAGCGCGGTCACCAGAAAGCCGTCGGGTTGATCGGACCAGTGGCCCACCAGCAGGCGGTCAAACCCGGCAGCCTCGTGGGTTTGCGCGAAACGCACGATGTAATCACGGTCAAAAATCGGGCCGACCGGGGCGATGGTTTCCGACGACAGGCGGTGGCCGATCATGCCGAGAAACTGAATGCTCATGCAGAACTCCTTGTAGCAGGATAATGAGTGGACCGCCGCGGCGGCGCGTTTTCATTACCCTATACACGGGCTCTTAATGAACAAAATGCATTTTTGTCATATCTTAATATGCGAGATAAGCATTAATAAAAATTGTATTTAGGTTTCAGTCAGATACGTTTAGCTGCTGAACGACTTTGCCGGCGAAAAAAGTCAGCGGCTGGCTCAGATTAGCCAGATTCTGCGCGTGAACCAACCACAGATGCACCGCGGGCTGGAAGTCAGCGAGGGTCAGCACGGCGACGTCATCGCGCCACGGGCTGGCGGCCAGCGCGGCGCGCGGCACCAGGCCAAGCCCCAGCCCCTGCGCCACGAGGCTGATTTGCAGCTGGGCGCCCGCGGTCTCGACATTCAGCGCTAAGCGCAGCCCCTGGGACTGCAGCTCGCGGATCAGCCCCGCCCGCAGGCCGCAGCCGTCGGGATTGAGCACCCAGCCTTTTTCCGCGCAGTCGCGCAGCGCCCCGGCGTGCAGGCGCCAGCTTTTTGCCGCTATCACCACGATATCCAGCGGGCACAGCAGCCGTCCGCCGTAGCCTTCGGCAAAGCGTTGCTGCTCAGGCCCCATCGCCAGCACCCCGTCCAGCTCGACGCTCTCGAGGCGCTTTTGCAGCAGACCGCTCCAGCCGCAGGTTACCTGAGGCTGGAGGGCGGGAAACTGCTGGCGCAGCGCGGTCAGCGCCGGCTGCAGGGCTATTTCCGCCACGCTCTGCGGCACGCCGAGACGCAGAATACCGTGCGGCTCCGCTTCGGGGTCGAGCAGGCCGTACAGCTTTTTGGTCTCCCGCTTGATGCTCAAACACTGCTCGTAAACCCGGTGCCCGGCGGCGGTCAGGGTGAGCGGCCGGGTCTGACGCTCCAGCAGCGTCACGTCGAGGGTGTGTTCCAGACGCTGCAGACGACGGGTAATCGCCGATTGGGTAATACCAAGATATTCCGCGGCCTGGTTAAGCGAGGAAAACTGCACGGTGGCCAGCAGTGCGTCGATGTCGTCAATGCGCATAGCGTCCTTAATGTGATTTTTGCATATTAATATATGCGGAAATTGCATTTTAATTATATTAACGCCTTTGCTAGCGTAAAGACCAGTCCCGACAACAGGAAGCGACCATGACCGCACCGCGAGTGGAAAAATTACGCCAGTTTATTCAAGACCTTGATGCCCTGCATCGCGAGTTTGCCGACGAGACGGCCCTGCTCGACGCCGTAGCTCTGCGCCTGGCCGCGCTGGTGAAAAAAGATGACTGGCTGCCGGAAGAGTACACCCTGCCGCATCCCCATCACTATCAGCAGTACCTGCTGCATGTTGACTCCGGACAGCGTTTCTCCATCGTCAGCTTCGTCTGGGGACCGGGGCAATCGACGCCGATTCACGACCATCGGGTGTGGGGCGCCATCGGCATGCTGCGCGGCGCGGAGGAGAATCAGCGCTACCGCCTGGACGAGCGCGGCCTGCCGGTGGTTAGCGGCGTTGCCGAACGCCTCTCCCCCGGCGAAGTGGAAAAAGTCTCTTCCCGCGACGGCGATATTCACCGGGTGAGCAACGCCCTGGCGGACCGGGTCTCGATCAGTATCCACGTTTACGGCGGCAATATCGGAGGCGTCAGGCGCGCGGTATATACCCCGGAAGGCCTCGTCAAACCTTTTGTCTCCGGTTACTCCAACCGCCACTTACCCAATATCTGGGATCTCTCAAAGGATAATTAATATGCCCACCTGTTCTTATCGTCCGGCCGCGCAGCTGCGCCAGGCGCTGCTTGACGGCGCGGAGCTGGCGCTGATCGATGTTCGCGAAGAGGCCGACTATGCCCGCAGCCATCCGCTGTTTGCCGCCAATCTGCCGCTCAGCAAGCTGGAGCTGGACATTTTTCGGCGCGTACCGCGCCTGACGACGCCGATTACCGTCTATGACGGCGGCGAAGGCCTGGCGGAGCGGGCCGTTGAACGCCTGCAGAGCTGGGGCTACGAAGATGTCGCCCTGCTGGAAGGCGGCCTGTCGGGCTGGCAGCGCAGCGGCGGGGAACTGTTTCAGGACGTCAATTCGCCGAGCAAAGCGTTCGGCGAGCTGGTGGAGAGCGAGCGGCATACCCCTTCGCTGAGCGCCGGGGAAGTGAAAGCGCTGCTCGATAGCTCACAGGAGGTGGTGGTGGTCGATGCGCGCCGTTTCGATGAGTATCAAACCATGAATATTCCCGGCAGCATCAGCGTGCCCGGCGGGGAGTTGGCGCTGCGCATTGAGGGGCTGGTTCCATCATCGCAGGCGACGGTGATCGTCAACTGCGCCGGGCGCACGCGCAGCATTATCGGCACGCAGTCGCTGCGCAATGCCGGTTTGCCCAATCCGGTCTATGCGCTACGCAATGGCACCATCGGCTGGACCTTAGCCGGGTTTGACCTTGAGCGCGGCCAGCAGCGGCGCTACGACGCCGATTTTCGCGCCCCAGCCGAACGCGCGGCGACGGTGAGACAGGTAGCGGAGCGCGCCGGAGTCGCCTTTATCGGTAGCCCCACCCTCCAGCGCTGGCTGCGGCAGCCCGCACGCACCACCTATCTGTTCGACGTCCGGAGTCCGGAAGAGTACGCCGCGGGCCATCTGCCACAGAGCGTCAGCGCGCCCGGCGGGCAGCTGGTGCAGGAGACCGACCATTTCGCCAGCGTGCGCGGGGCGCGTATTGTGCTGGTTGCCGATGACGAGATTCGCGCGCCGATAACGGCGTCCTGGCTGGCGCAGATGGGCTGGGAGGTGGCGGTCTTGCGCGATGCGCGCGCGGAAGATTTTAGCAAGCGCGGAACCCCAGCGGGCCGCGTACCGCCGGGTTCGCAGGTGGAGGAGATCTCTGCGCCGCAGCTGGCGCAACAGCTGCGAGAACCGGGGACCGTAGTGCTGGATTTCACCACCAGCGCCAACTATGTCGCCCGGCACATTCCCGGCGCTTACTGGCTGATACGTTCGCAGCTGCGCCACGCGCTGGAGGTTATCCCTTCCGCCGAACGTTACGTTGTCACCTGCGGCAGCAGCCTGCTGGCCCGCTACGCGGCGCCTGAGGTGGCGGCGTTAACCGGTAAACCGGTGCGGCTGCTGAGCGGCGGCACCCTGGCGTGGATTGACGCCGGGCTGGCGCTGGAGCACGGCGAGACGCATCTGGCGACGCCGCGCAGCGATCGCTATCAACGCCCGTATGAAGGCACCGATAACTCCCCCGCGGCAATGCAGGCCTACCTCGACTGGGAGTTCGGCCTGGTTGAACAGCTCAAGCGCGATGGCACGCACGGGTTTACGGTGTTGTAAATTCCCCCGCTCGCGCTGCGCTTAGCGGGGCTACGGGTCCACCGACATCTGCGATCCGGTCGCCTGGGCAGGTACGCAACATCGCCACCGGGAAATACCCTCACTCCCGGGGGCGGCGCAAAGCGCCTACCCGGGCTACAAGCCCACCGCCATCTACGATCCGCTAGCCCGGGCAAGTTGCGGCGTTATCGCTGACCGCCAGGTTTCCGGGGCGGTATCAATAATGCCCCAGCGCTCTTGACGCTTATCGCCGTCCATTACCTTTGCCGTTGGCGCAAAAACCGTATTCCGTTAGCGGGAGACCGAACCGCGATGGTCGCCCGCACGTAGTTTGAGACCCGCCGGGAACGCTTGCAGCGGATGCTGTTCCACTTTGCTTGTCTAATAGTAGGTTTCGCCTGTCCAGCCGGCAGCTTCAGCGACGGCGCCCAGTAGGCGGAGCTATCGGCTTTGTTATCGCTGGTGGTTTCCGGGAGGTCTGATAGCCAACGACCGCCGATGTTACACATCATCAAACATCATTTCGTCTCATCAGGCTCGCGCATGATCCATGAATACTGAAATGACTTCGGCGCCGGAAAATGCGTACGCCGGCGAAACGACCCCAGCAGTTGGGGCGT
The DNA here is from genome assembly GCF_002556465.1 of Klebsiella sp. MBT K-1. Lineage (NCBI taxonomy): Bacteria > Pseudomonadati > Pseudomonadota > Gammaproteobacteria > Enterobacterales > Enterobacteriaceae > Klebsiella > Klebsiella sp. MBT K-1. The sequence continues at coordinate 45,952 of NZ_PDEL01000001.1, forward strand.
ACAGTAGGTACAGCTCCCCAGCCACTCCATATTTTCATCCGGCACGCCCGCCCCGCTCAGCAGGAGACGCGCAAAGGCCCGCAGATCGAACCAAAAATTGTCGTCACCGCTCGCTTTCGCCTGTTGTCCCACGGACGCCGCCTGCTGGGGCAGGAAAAGCTGTTGCCGATGGCGTTTCGCCAGTTCGCCGGCGGGCATCGCCAGCAGCGCCGGGTAGAAGTCGCCGGTGACTTCATAGCAGCAGGCATGAATATGCGGCCCGCTCACCACCACCATATCTTGCGGATCGACGTGATAACGCTGAAACAGCGCAAGGCTATTTTCGATAATCCCGCTGGCCGCGCCGCGCCAGCCAGCGTGGACGCTGCAGACATAGCGCCCGTCGCGCGACGCCATCAGCAGCGGCAGGCAGTCGGCGGTCACCACGCCCACCTTCTGCCCGCTGACGGCGGTAAACATCGCATCGGCGTGGGGTCGCTCCACCTGCGGCGCGCGATACTCATGCACGATATTGCCGTGAACCAGTTTAACCGGCGCCATTTCGCTATAGGGAAAGGCGGCGGTTTCATGCACGTCGAGGAAGGCGTAGCGGATGCCGGGGATATCGCTTAATAAACGGGAGGTAAAAGACATGATGCCCGGAAGAATCAGTGGATGATGATTTAACGTATGCCAAAGTGGAGAGATGCGCAAGGCGGCTCCCCGGCTCGCGCTACGCTTAGCCGGGCTACAAGCAACAAGCTTCTGCGGGCCGGTAGCCCGGGCAAGGCGCGGGTTTACCGCGCCGCCCCCGGGAATAAACGAAAATGCTCAGGCCAGCGCGGCGCGCTTTTGGCGGTTCATCAGCCAGAACACCGCCACGCCTGCCAGCAAAATGCCGGGCGCGGAAGCTGCCATCACGCCAACCGTGCCGGTGCCCAACGCCAGCATTTTGCCCGCCAGCAGCGGGCCGCTCATCGCGCCGAGACGACCGATCGCCACCGCCGTCCCCACGCCGGTGGCGCGAATTTCGGTGCGATAGAACAGCGGAGCCAGCGCGTAAAGCACGCTCTGCCCGCCGGTGGCAAACAGCCCGGCGACGAAGCCGGAAAAGAGCATCGCGGCGAGCGAGGTCGCGGTGCCTAGCGCCAGCAGCGACGCCAGCATACCGCTGTAGATCAGCAGCGACATCCATAGCGGGCTGAGCTTATCCATCAGCGCCCCCAGCAGCAGCGTGCCGCAGGCGGCACCAAACTGCAGGACAAACATCACCCCCGCCGCCTCGCTGGCGCTGAATCCCTGGCCGACTAACAGCATCGGCAGCCAGTTAATCAGCATATAGACCACCAGCAGCGTGAAGAAGTAGCACAGCCACAGCAGCAGCGTGGCGGTAGCGTTTCCCGGCGCGAGAAGCGCGCGTAGCGGCACGCCCTGCGCGCTGCGCTGAAAAACCGGCGATTCAGGCAGCCAGCGCAGCAGCAACGGCACCAGCAGCAGCGGAACGATACCGCCGACCCAGAAAACCGTTTGCCAGGCGGCGGCGAGGCCGAAAAAGCCCAGCGCCGCCGCCAGCGCCGCGCCAATGGGCACGCCGCAGTACATCAGGCTGACCGCCCTGCCGCGAAAGCGTGGACCAGCGGCCTCGGAGGTGAGCGCAATCAGATTCGGCAGCGCCGCGCCCAGCCCGACGCCGGTCAGCAGTCGCGCCAGCAGCAGCGTCGGATAGTTCCACGCCAGCGCGGTGGCGATCGAGAACAGGCCGAAGAGCAGCACCGAGCCCAGCAGAATACGCTTGCGGCCGTAGCGATCCGCCAGCATGCCGCCCGCCAGCGCGCCGGGCAGCAGGCCGAGGATCCCGGCGCTGAAAATCCAGCCCATCTGCATTTTATCCAGCGCGAACGCCTGCGCCATGCCCACGGCGGCAATCCCCGCCGCCTGCAGATCCAGCCCTTCCATCAGGGCCACCATAAAACAGAGCCCGACGGTTACTATCAGGCGCGAATTGCTTGCAGTCGTTGTTTGGGTCATAGGGTACCTTTGCGATATCCGGACAAGCGGAGCAGGTGCATGGCGGCTGATACGTTGCCAGCCGCGCGTTGCTTTTATTTTTTACGCTTAAGCAGATCCAGCGCGACGTCGACGATCATATCTTCCTGACCGCCCACCATCCGCCGCTTGCCGAGTTCGACGAGAATATCCACCGCGCTCAGGCCGTAGCGCCCGGCGGCCGCTTCGCTGTGGCGCAGAAAGCTGGAGTAAACCCCGGCGTAGCCCAGCGCCAGGGTTTCGCGGTCAACCCGCACCGGGCGATCCTGCAGCGGGCGCACCAGCTCATCGGCGGCGTTCATCAGCGCATACAGATCGGTACCGTGATTCCAGCCGAGCTTGTCGGCGGCGGCGATAAACACCTCCAGCGGCGCGTTGCCCGCCCCGGCCCCCATTCCCGCCAGGCTGGCGTCGATACGGTCGCAGCCCTCTTCCACCGCGGCGATCGAGTTGGCGACGCCGAGGCTCAGATTATGGTGCGCGTGCATCCCGGTGGCGGTTTCCGGCTTCAGCACCGCCTTGAGGGCGCGAAAGCGATCGCGGATATCGCGCATATTCATCGCCCCCCCGGAATCGACCACGTAGATACAGGTCGCGCCGTAGGACTCCATCTTCAGCGCCTGCTGCGCCAGCTGCTCCGGGGCGGTCATATGGCTCATCATCAGAAAGCCGACGGTGTCCATGCCCAGCTCGCGGGCGAAGGCGATATGCTGCGCCGAGACATCCGCCTCGGTGCAGTGGGTCGCCACCCGCACCACCCGCGCCCCGGCCTGATAGGCGTTTTTCAGATCGTGCAACGTGCCAATGCCGGGCAACAATAAGGTGGCGATTTTCGCCTGGCTGACCGACTCCGCCGCCGCTTCAATCCACTCCAGGTCGCTGTGCGCGCCGAAGCCGTAGTTAAAGCTGGAGCCCTGCAGCCCGTCGCCGTGGGCCACTTCTATCGAATCAACGCCCGCGCTGTCCAGCGCGCGGGCAATCTGGCGCACATTGTCGAGCGAGTACTGATGGCGAATCGCGTGCATTCCGTCGCGTAGGGTCACGTCCGAGATATAGAGTTTTTTACCGTTCATGCTGCTTCTCCCGCCGCGTCGTTCATCGCCTGGGCCATTTTCTCCGCCGTCGCCAGCGCCGCCGACGTCATAATATCGAGGTTGCCCGCGTAGGCTGGCAGATAGTGCGCCGCCCCTTCGACCTCAAGGTAAACCGCCGTTTTCAGGCCGGAGAAGCGGCCGACGCCCGGCAGGTTTACCGGTTTATCTTCCGGGATCACCTCAAACTGCACCTGCTGCTTCAGGCGATACCCCGGCACATAAGCCTGCACCGCCGCCGCCATCTCGGCGATCGAAGCGGCAATGTCCTGCTGTGATGCCGCTTCGCTCAGAACATAAACGGTATCGCGCATCATCAGCGGCGGTTCCGCCGGGTTCAGCACGATAATCGCTTTGCCTTTCGCCGCCCCGCCGACTTTCTCGATGGCCTGCGAGGTGGTCTCGGTGAACTCATCTATATTGGCGCGCGTCCCCGGCCCGGCGGATTTGCTGGCAATCGAGGCGATGATCTCCGCATAGTGCACTTTTGCCACCCGGGAGACCGCCGCCACCATCGGGATCGTCGCCTGGCCGCCGCAGGTGACCATATTGACGTTACCCTCCGCAAGGTTGGCCTCGAGGTTGACCACCGGCACACAGTACGGGCCGATGGCCGCCGGGGTCAGGTCGATCACCCGGATCCCCGGTTTAGCTTCGCGCAGCGCGGCGTCGTTTTTCACATGCGCCCCGGCGCTGGTGGCATCAAAAACAAAATCGATATCGGCGAATTCGGCCATCTGCATCAGGCCGCCCACCCCCTGGTGCGTGGTGGCGACGCCCATGCGCCGGGCGCGGGCCAGGCCGTCGGATTCCGGGGCGATGCCGACCATTACCGCCATCTCCAGATGCTGCCCGTGGCGCAGAATTTTGATCATTAAATCGGTGCCGATATTACCGGAGCCGATAATGGCGACTTTACGTTTACTCATCACTCTCTTCCTCTTTGGCGACAAAGGTCGCCGCCACTGAACCTAAACCGTCGATATGGGCGGCAAAGCGATCGCCGGCGTTAATCGCCACCATCGGGCCTAATGCCCCGGTGAGCACGATATCGCCCGCCCGCAGCGGCTCGCCGAGGCTGGCCATTTTGCGCGCCAGCCACACCGCCGCGTTCAGCGGATGACCGAGACATTCGCTGCCCCGCCCGCTGGAGACCTCTTCCTCGTTACGGGTCATGCGCATCGCGCAGTTTTTCAGGTCCAGCCCGTCCGGGCGCCGCGCCGGGCTGCCCAGCACGTAAACGCCGCAGGAGGCGTTATCGGCGACCGTATCGACGAAGCCAATCGACCAGTCGCGAATACGGCTGCCGACCACTTCCAGCGCCGGCAGTACCCAGTCGATGGCGGCGTACAGCTCATCAAAGGTGGTATCGGCATGCGGCAGATCGCGCTTCAGCAGCAGGGCGATTTCGGCCTCCACCTTCGGCTGCAGCACCCGGGAGAACGGGACCTCGGCGTTATCGCCGTAGCACATATCGGCAAACAGGGTGCCGAAGTCCGGCTGATCAACGCCCAGCTGTTGCTGCACTTTCGGGTGGGTCAGTCCCACCTTGCGCCCCACCACCCGGCGGCCGTTCGCCACGTGGTGCTGCATGTTCATCCGCTGGATAGCGTAGGCCGCTTCCGCATTGTCAACGCCGAGCGTATCGCGCAGCGGTTCAATGGCCTGGCCGCGCGTTTCGGCATCGCGCAGCCGCTGCGCCAGTTGTTCAAGAGATAAAGTTGTCATCAGGATTCCTCAGGGACGCGCCAGAAAATCAAGCACCAGCTGGTTAAAGCTCTCCGCGTGCTCCCACTGGGCCCAGTGGCCGCAGTCGCGATAGATATGCAGCTCGGAACCGTTAATGCCCGCCAGCAGGCGCAGCCCGGCGTCCATCGGTACAAAGCGATCGTTACGCCCCCAGACGATCAGGGTCTGCGCGCGGATTTCGCCGAGACGCGGGCTAAAATCCGGGAACTGCTTCGGGTTGGCTTCCAGGCTTTTGACGAAGTTATCCAGATGCTCCCGGCGCGACAGCATATTGTTGAGGCGCGCTGCAAACAGCGCGTCGGTCAAATCGCGGGTATCGAAGACAAAGATGTTCATCATCTTTTTCAGGTTTTCGATGGTCGGCTCACGGTACAGGCCGTTCAGCAGCTTGATGCCTTCCGTCGGCATCGGCGTAAACAGGCTCATGCCGCCGGTTCCGCCGCCCATCAGCACCAGTTTGCCGACGCGCTCCGGCCAGGTCAGGGTGAAAGCCACCGCGCTGTGGCCGCCCATCGAGTTGCCCAGCAGATGTACTTTGCTGATATCCAGCTGGTCGACGACGCTTTTCAGCACCCGGGCATTCAGGTCGGAACGCGAGCCGCTATTGACGATTGAATCGCTTTTTCCCCAGCCGGGGCAGTCCAGCAAAATGACCCGGTAGCCCGCCTCCACCAGCGGGTCGATATTGCGGCTAAAGTTGGCCCACCCGGTGGCGCCAGGACCTGAACCGTGCAGCAGGACCACGGTTTCATCCCCCTGCCCGCAGTCGTTAAAATGGATGCGTAATGTCTCTCCGTTCTCCTCAACGTTGAGGAAACGGCTGGTGGCGGCTTCGGTTTGCGGTTGGTAGCTCATCATCTTCTCCCGTTAATTCAGTTCTGCGCGGCGGCGCTCAGCGAGCCAAACCCGGCAATCCACTCGGGGATTGGTCGGTAATAGCGGCCTTCGCAGCGCCAGCGGCCAAATGCGGATAGCGCGGCAAATGCGGCCACCCAGGTTTTAATTTCGTGCGTTGATTTCCCGGCCATCGCCGACAGCTCTTCGTTACTGATGGCGTCCAGCTCCGTCAGCCGCCCCTGCTCCAGCAGGCTCATAAAGCGGTTATCCCAGACCGGGTTGAGCGGATAGAGCGAGTGCTGGTCCTCGATAAACCGTTTCGCCGCGCTAATCACCCGCTGCTGGCGCAGTTCACGCTCGTCCGGCGGCAGCTGCCTGCCGCTGCCCAGCAGCCGGTCGCGCATAGGGGCATCGGCCTTCGCCAGCTCCGGTACCGGCGGCTGATGCGACAGGCCGCCGGAGCCGAGAATTAATACCCGCTTATTGAGGGTGGTCAGAAAGCGGCCGATGGCTTCGCCCAGCATGCGGGTACGCTGAAAGCCCGGCAGCGGCGAGGCGACGCCGTTGATAAACACCGGCAGAACCGGCAGCCTGTCGAGCCCGCCGAGCAGGAACTCCAGCGGCTGCGCAAATCCGTGGTCCACCTGCATGCAGTAGGAAACCGCCAGATCGATACCGTCCTTGATCACCGCGTGGGCGCAGGCCTCCGCCAGCGCCGTCGGCACCGGCAAAACGCCGCTGGCGCTGCTGAAGTCGCCGATAGAGGTCGCCCCGATGCCTAAACAAAACGGCGGCATAACATCGTAGAAAAAGCCGTTGTAGTGATCGGGGGCAAACAGCACCACCAGCTCCGGGTCGAAGGCGGCAATGCGCGCCCGCGCGTCGGCGATGGTGCCGTTCACTTCGTCCAGCACCGCCTGTTCCGGGTCAACGTAGCCCACCAGCGGGGTATGCGAGAGGCAATGAAGATACGCGTTCATATCAGGCCACCTGTTCAATCGTCGTTGCCGCCTGCGCGGAGGCCGCCAGCCGCATCTTGCTTGCCAGCGCGTCGAGCTTTTTGCTCAGGGTTTGCGGGATGGCCACGGTGGCGACAAAGCGGTCCGGACGCACCACGGCGATGGCGGTATCGTGCTGCGCGAACCAGCTTTTCAGGCGGTTTTGCGTATCGCCAAGGCGGATGACGCCGGGTACGTTGTCCTGATCGCAATGAATCTGCACCTCCGGCACCACCTGGATAAACCGCACGCCGACGGCGCGCCAGCGAGCTATCTGCTCGTCGTTAAGCCCCCATAGCGGGTTGCAGCCCCAGGCGATGATGGCAAAGTTCGCGCCAATCACCTCATCCAGCAGCGTCACCTGACCGTCCTCCAGCGTGACCTTCGGCTGGATAAACATTTTGCCTACCGGGGACGTTTTGCCTTCGCCTTCCACCAGCAGCGCGCCTTCGCGATACTGCGGCATCGGCTTGAAGCGCATTTCAAGGAAGTAGCGTTTGACCGGCGGCAGATAGTTGAGCAGCCACGAAATGCCGTCGCGCACCGCGCCGTGCCAGCGTTTCGGCGGCGCCAGCACGTTGCCGGCGGTCACCGACAGGTCGATCATCGCTTTGGCGTGATCGCGCCGCTCCTGCTGGTAGCTGTCGAGCAGCGCTTCGCCAGCTTTGCCGTTCACCACCAGCGCCAGCTTCCACGCCAGGTTAAAGGCGTCGCGCATGCCGCTGTTATAGCCCTGCCCCTGCCAGACCGGCATGATGTGCGCGGCGTCGCCCGCCAGCAGCACGCGATCGACGCGAAAGCGTTCGGCGATACGCGCGTTATGGGTGTAGACGCGCTGGCGGATCGGTTCGACGTTGTCCGGGTCCGGCAGCACCTTGCTCAGCAGCTGGCGCATCTTGTGCGGCTCGCTGAGCTGGGCCTCGGTTTCGCCGGGCATCACCATAAATTCAAAGCGCCGTACCCCGTGCGGCAGCGCGGCTGACACGTACGGGCGCACCGGATCGCAGCACAGATAGACGTGCGGCGTCGCCAGCGGGTCGTTGGCGATATCGATAACAATCCACTGATTCGGCGCGGTTTTCCCTTCGAAGGGGATATTGAGCGTGCGGCGAATCAGGCTCGCTCCACCGTCGCAGGCCACCAGCCAGTCGGCGCGTACGGTTTCATGTTCGCCAGCGCTGCCTTTGAGATTTAACGTGACGTTGTCACCATTCTGGCTAAAAGCCTCCACTTCACGGGAAAACAGGCAACGCACGTTGGGGAAGCGGCTCAGGCCTTCGTACAGCACCCCATCAACCTGCGGCTGAATAAACGCGTTACGCCGCGACCAGCCAAACTCGTCGGTCATCGGCTGGATATCGGCAAAGCAGCGCCCTTTCGGCGTCATGAAGCGCATCGCGTGCCACGGCGTGGTGTGCGGCAGCACCTTGTCCACCAGCCCCACCGCCTGCATTGCCCGCAGCGACTCATCGTCAATACCGATGGCGCGGGGATAGTCGATCAGCGACTCGAGCTTCTCAATCAGCAGGACGCTCACGCCCATTTGCCCGAGGTAGTTGGCGATCGCCAGGCCCACCGGACCGGCGCCGACAATCGCAACCTGGGCGGTGTGCTGTACGGCCGGTTGAATATCAGGATTAGATGTTGTCATTTTCAAAACCTCACGCTTCGGACGCATTACCAACATTGCAGAAAAATCAACGCGGTAATTTGTTAACTAAATGTGAATTTATTTTTATAGTGAGGTCAGTATAGGGGCGGTGATTTGCGCTACAATCAAAACATCACCTAACGTGCACCAAGTGCACATCATTGTTTAATTTGATGTTTATTGAGGCAGCATGGACCAAGACGCGTCGGCGGATTACAAAACGGTACGCGGTTTAAGCCGCGGCTTATTGTTATTAAATTTGTTAAATAAATTCGACGGAGGCGCGACGGTTGGCACCCTGGCCGAGTTTAGCGGCCTGCACCGCACCACCGTCAGGCGGCTACTGGAAACGCTACAGGATGAGGGATATGTGCGCCGCAGCCGCTCCGATGACAGCTTCCGATTGACGATTAAAGTGCGTCAGTTAAGTGAGGGATTTCGTGACGAACATTGGATTTCTGCCCTCGCCACGCCGCTGCTTGGCGAGCTGTTGCGGGAGGTTTTATGGCCTACCGATATCACGACTCTCGACGTCGATGCGATGGTCGTGCGCGAAACCACCCATCGCTTCAGCCGCCTCTCCTTCCACCGGGCGATGGTCGGCCGCCGCCTGCCGCTGCTGCTGACCGCCTCCGGATTAACCTGGCTGGCCTTCGCCCCGGAGCATGAACGAAGCCCGATCGTTGAGATGCTGGCCGCCCGGCCGGAAGCGGAGTATCAGCTGGCGCGCGAGCCGGAGAAGCTGGCCGCCATCCTCGAACGCACCCGGCAAAACGGCTACGGTGAAAACTTTCGCGGCTGGCAGCAGGAGGAGAAAATCGCCTCCATTGCCGTCCCCATTCGCCGCCAGCTGCGGGTTATCGGCTGCCTGAACCTGGTGTATATGGCCCAGGCCATGACTATCGACCTGGCGGCGCAAAAGTACCTCGCCTCGTTGCAAAAGGTCGCCGGTCAGATTGAGGCACGGATGTCCGATGAAGAGGTTTTTTACGGATAGGCTGGTTCTGAAAGGAACCCAGGCCTGGCAGATATCTCCGGCAGGCCTGGCGCAGTTCCGGCTTCAGTAGCGAATTTCCGCCAGCTCGCGCAGCTGTTCCGGCGTCGCCACCGGCAGATTGAAGAAACGAAGGTAAGCGGGGATCATCTCAAACAGCATGTCGGTGCCGCGCTGTATGGGGCAGCCCGCCGCCCGCGCCGCCTGCAATAACGGGGTGAATTCCTGGGCCATGACCACTTCGCCGACAAAGGTGCCCGGCGTCAGGCGCTGCGGATCTAACGGCAGCGGATCGCCCTCTTTCATCCCCAGCGGCGTGGCGTTGACCACCAGATCGTGCCCCTGCGGATCGCGCCGCATCAGCGTAATATCCAGCCGAGGATAGTGCTGAAGCAGACGCCCGGCCAGCGCTTCAGCCGTCTGCGAACGGACGTCGTACAACGTCAGCGCGCTGACGCCCGCCGCCGCCAGCGAAGCGGCAATAGCCGAGCCGACGCCGCCGCTGCCCACCACCAGCGCCCGCGCCCCTCGCGTCTGGAAACCTTTACGTTTAATACCGAGGACAAAGCCTTCGCCGTCAAACATATCGCCGCTCAGCGTACCGTCGGCTTCGGCACGAATCGCGTTGCACGCCCCCGCTATCGCCGCCGTCGGGCTCAGACGCTGCACCAGCCCGCAGGTGGCGATTTTGTGCGGCATGGTGACCAGCGCGCCAATAATATTGGTCATCTTAAACAGCATCGGCACAAAGGCGGCATAATCCTCAGGCTTCACGCCCATCGGCACCACTTTGGCGTCAACCTGCTGATGAACCAGCCACGGATTGTAAATCATCGGCGCTTTAAACTTCGCGGTCGGGTAGCCAAGATGCGCTATCAGCCGCGTATTTCCACTAATCACCATTTGCTGCTCCTTTTGCTACTGCGCTACTGCGAAAGTTCGATACGTTTAACATCGCCGAGAATAAACAGATAGGCCGCTACGCCCAGCAGCGCGGCGCCGCCGATATAAATCAGCGCGTAAAAGAAGTTGCCGGAGGCCGCAACGATAAAACCGATAATCAGCGGCGTCAGGATCCCGGCAAGGTTAGCGCAGAAGTTAAACAGGCCGCCGGTCAGTCCGCCAAGGCCCTTCGGCGCGATATCGGAGATTAACGTCCAGCCCAGTCCAACCATCCCCTGACCAAAGAAGGCGAACGACATCACCAGGATCACCGCCAGATCGCTGGTCAGCCAGTTGGCGGCGATAATGGTGCTCGCCATCAGCAGACCGGCGATAATCGGCAGCTTACGCCCGAGGTTTGCCGAGCCGGTGGCCTTCAGCAGCTTATCCGAGACCCAGCCGCCGAACATGACGCCGCCCGCCGCCGCGAGAAACGGCATGATGGCGAAGAAGCCGACTTTGATCCACGGCATATGGCGCTCGGTGGCCAGATAGGTCGGGAACCAGGTGAGGAAGAAGACCAGCACCGTATTACCGGCGAACTGCCCGATGCTGGCGCCGAGAATCTGCCGTTTAGCCAGCAGCTGGCGAACCAGCGGCCAGCTAAAGGCGGTATGCTGCTCCGCGCCGGTGGACATTCCGCCACCGTTGATAATGTGCTCGCGCTCCAGCTGATTGAGATGCTTATCCTCATGCGGCTCGCGGTAGCAGCGCCACCACACCAGCGCAAACAACACCCCGGCGGCGCCGACGCTAATAAACAGCGCTCGCCAGCCGAAGCTGCCCATTATCCAGAACAGCAGCGGCGCAAAGCAGGCCAGCCCGAGATATTCGCCGACGGTATAGACCGCCGTCGCCTTGGCGCGCTCCTGCTGCGGAAACCAGGCGCTCACTACCCGGCTGTTTACCGGGAAACAGGGTGCTTCGCTGACGCCGAGGCCAAAGCGGCACAGCAGCAGACTTTTCAGGCCAACCGCCATGCCGTGGAACAGGGTGAATAACGACCACAGGGTCAGCGCCAGAAAATAGGTGACTTTATTACCAAAGCGGTCAAGGAAGATGCCGCCGGGGATCTGCGCCAGCGCGTAGGTCCAGGCGAAGGCGGAGAATACGATGCCCATCATCGCGGCATCAATCCCCAGCTCTGCGGTCAGCTGCGGCGCGGCGATACCCAGCACCGTGCGGTCGAGATAGTTGATCATGGTGCCGACCGCCAGCAGCGCAAGGATACCGATACGCCGCCGGGAAGGCCGCGCGCCGGACGCGGAGGCCGCCGTCGTCTGATTATGGCTATAAGAGTTCATAGTCGTTTCCTGTCATAGGGTACAGCCGGATGTTGTTATTGTGTTTGCGACGTTGGGTTGTGAACCATCTGCTACATTACTAGGTGTACTGCATTGCTGACAAGCGTACAGCTGCATTTACAGCACCATAAAGTGCGTAACCGTTGCGCCGCTCGGTCAATTCAAAGAAAAAGCGTCCGGCAGAAAATGGGCGGGTATAAAGATGCAGGAACTCCCCGCCGTCTCCATCGCGGTCATAAAGAATCTGATGATTCTTCAAAAGGTTAACCTGAGCGTCTTCGCCAAACCGGGCCAGCAGATCGTCATAATAGTTCGCCGGGATGGGCAGCGCCTCGACCGCAATCTGCGGCAGGCTGGCGAGCGTGGCGGGTAAATCGCGGCAGGCAAACGCCGCGTGCTGTAAACCGGCGCCCTGATAACAGGCGACCGAACGGGCAATTTGCGTGGCGCGGCTTTGCGAAATATTGAGCGCGAGGCGAATGTCGCCCTGCGGACTGCGTACCGCCAGGCTGCGCACCAGCCCGTACGGATCGGGTAGCGTTTGTTCATGCTCGAGGATAAAGCCGAAAACGCTGCGGAAAAAAATGATCCAGTTATCGCGGCTGTCCGCTTCCATGCCGAGAGCCAGATGATCGATACCCTGATAATCGTCGCGCGGCGTGAGGTTCGCGCGCAGATGAAAATCGCGGGTATAGATGTCATCCCCCACCTCAATCAGATAAATAAGGCTGCCGTCCGGCGCGCAAACCGCCGGGATCGGGCTTTCATTCGGCCCGGCATCGCCCTGCCAGGTGGCGTAGCCGTATGCGCGGGCGCGTTCCACGATCGCCGCGCTCTGGCTGACGCGCAGCGCCATGGCGCAGAGGGAAACCCCATGACGCTGGTGAAAATGGTCGGCCCAGCTGTGCGGCTGGGCGTTGACTACCACCCGCGCCCCGCCGTTGCGCCAGAGGGAGACCCGTTTTGAGCGATGGCTCCCCTCCTCTGCAAAGCCGAGCTGCGCCAGTCTTTGTCCGAGCTCGCCCGCCTGCGCCGGCGCGGCGGCAAACTCGATAAACTCCAGCCCGGCGTAGAGGGGCAGTTCAACGGGAGCAAAAAGCGGCGCCCGGCTTTCCGGTAGCCGCTGACGGACCTGCTCTTCCAGCCACAGCAGCGAGCGATAGCCATCTTTCGCCGTCGCGCCGTTGGGCGACGCCCGGAAGCTGTCGTTGAAAATTTCCAGCGACCAGGGACCGCGATAGCCGCAGCGGGTAAGATCGCAGGCAAAATCCACCAGCGGCAGCTGCCCCTGAGCGGGAAAGCAGCGGAAGTGCCGGCTCCACTCCAGAATATCCATTTTCATCAGCGGCGCATCGGCCATCTGCACAAAGGTGATTTTCTCCGGCGGTACTTCCCCTAGCCGCTGCAGCGTGTCGCCGCGCGCCAGCACGTGGAAGCTATCGAGCACAATGCCCAGCGCCGGACTGTTGACGCTTTTGACCCGTGACCAGGCCTGATGCCAACGGTTGACGTGGGTGCCCCAGGCCAGCGCCTCGTAGCCGATGCGGATTTGTTCCTGCTCCGCCAGTTCAGCCAGGGCGCGCAAATCCGCGATCTGCAGCTCGACGTCGGCGGAACAGTCCGGCTGAACGTTGCTGCACAGCAGCATGGTGTCGCAGCCCAACTCATGCATAAGCGCAAATTTGCGCCTGGCGCGTTCCATATTGGCGGCGAACTGGCTGCGGCTGGCGCCTTCAAAATCACGAAACGGTTGAAAAAGCGTGATTTTTAGCCCTAAATCTGCCGCCAGGTGGCGGATATCAGCCGGGGTACCGGTATAATAGAGCAGATCGTTTTCGAAGATTTCGACGCCCTGATAGCCTGCCGCCGCGATGGCATGGAGCTTTTCGGGTAAGGTACCGGAGATCGAGACGGTGGCGATGGAGCGCAACATAGTGTCCTCGGGTCATTGGCTGAGGTAATGACCTGAATATGTATCATTTGGTTCAATCGCGCCATGGTTGGTTGCTAAATTGTGATCAATATGTGTATTTTTTGCATCTCAAGAAAAGGAGCCGTTATGTCCGTCGTTGCTCATGATGAAGCGCAGTCTCTGAAAGAGCGGATCTTCGCCGCCGCCATTACCGTTTTCGCCGAGCATGGACTGTCGGGGGCGCGGATGGAGCAAATCGCCACCGAAGCGCAGACCACCAAACGCATGGTGGTCTATTACTTCAAGACCAAAGAGCAGCTTTATCAGGCCGTGCTGCAGCACGTCTACGCAAGGATCCGCGAAACCGAGCAGCAGCTTGGGCTGGAAAACGTGCCGCCGGTCGAGGCGCTGGTGCAGCTGGTGAAGTGGAGCGTGCGCTATCACGCCACCCACGCCGACTATATGCGGGTCATCTGTATGGAAAACATGCAGCGCGGGAAGTGGCTGAAAAGCTCGGGCCAGCTGAAACCGCTAAACCGCACCGCCCTGTCGATTCTGGAAGATATTCTTCAGCGCGGTCAGCGGCAAGGCGTGTTTCAGGCGGGGCTGGAAGCGCGCGATGTGCATCGATTGATCAGCAGCTTTAGCTTCTATCAGGTGTCGAACTTTTATACCTTTAGCAGCCTGTACCTGGACGATCCGATGCCGGCGATCGATGATGAGGCCATGGTCGCCCACCACTGCGATATAGCGGTAAAAGCGGTGATCCGCTTCGTGATTTCCTGAAGCGCGCGGGTAGTGCCCTGAGGCGGCTAGCTTCCGGAAAGCGCGTGGACCACCTTCTCCATCGCTTCCTGCGTCAGGGCGGAACGTTTGACCTTTGGGTTCGCGAGGGCGGTACGCACCACGCCGGCGATAACGATATGCTTCGGCTCCTGGCCCAGGTCGCGCATCTCCAGCACGACTTTACCGACCACCCGGCACATTTCCTGATACAACGCCTCATCTTTGGCTGTGTTTCCCATCGTATTCTGCTCTCAAATTTTCATTATCAATCAAATCATTATTGATATATTTCCCGCTTAAAGCAAACCAGCGCGCCGTTTTCGCCTCAGAGACCGCTTTTCCCGGCCAAACTTGTGAATAAACCCGCGTTTCCACCCTCTTTATCTTGTCAGGTGATGAAAAAATGTGTTGCGCATAAGCATAGGATTAGTTTGCATTTTGTTAAGTATGTAACTATAGAAATGAAACATGGTTTTCATTTTCTTTTTTGGATTGGGCAACGTATAATGCCCAACAAATTCTTATTGAATGGTTTCAGCGCATTGGATTGCATGACTAAACGCATAACACGTTGCCTCTTTTCATGGGCTGAACCGCCAGCACACATTCTTCTGCACGCTCTTTTGTTGTCACCTATCCTTAGAGCGTGGCATAGCAACTTTCGTAATACAGGTTTAACTCTGCGGCAGTGCGCCCACGGAGTCAGATTCCCCATCCCTATCCTTCACAACTTAAAGATTAAACTGTCATGAAAAAGACCAAAATTGTTTGCACCATCGGTCCGAAAACCGAATCCGAAGAGATGTTGACCAAAATGCTGGACGCGGGCATGAACGTTATGCGTCTGAACTTCTCTCACGGTGACTATGCGGAACACGGTCAGCGCATCCAGAATCTGCGCAATGTGATGAGTAAAACCGGTAAGAAAGCGGCAATCCTGCTGGACACCAAAGGTCCGGAAATCCGTACCATTAAGCTGGAAGGCGGCAACGACGTCTCCCTGAAAGCGGGCCAGACCTTCACCTTCACCACCGATAAATCCGTTGTCGGTAATAACGAAATCGTTGCGGTGACCTATGAAGGCTTCACCAGCGACCTGAGCGTTGGCAACACGGTACTGGTTGACGATGGTCTGATCGGTATGGAAGTGACCGCTATCGAAGGCAACAAAGTTGTTTGTAAAGTGCTGAACAACGGCGACCTCGGCGAGAACAAAGGCGTTAACCTGCCGGGCGTATCTATCGCGCTGCCGGCGCTGGCTGAAAAAGACAAACAGGACCTGATCTTCGGTTGCGAACAGGGCGTTGACTTTGTTGCGGCATCCTTTATCCGTAAGCGTTCTGACGTTGTTGAAATCCGTGAGCACCTGAAAGCCCACGGCGGCGAGAAGATCCAGATCATCTCCAAAATCGAAAACCAGGAAGGCCTGAACAACTTCGACGAAATCCTCGAAGCCTCTGACGGCATCATGGTAGCCCGTGGCGACCTGGGCGTTGAAATCCCGGTTGAAGAAGTTATTTTCGCGCAGAAGATGATGATCGAGAAATGTATCCGCGCGCGTAAAGTCGTAATCACCGCGACCCAGATGCTGGATTCCATGATCAAAAACCCGCGTCCGACCCGTGCGGAAGCAGGCGACGTGGCCAACGCCATCCTCGACGGCACCGACGCAGTTATGCTGTCCGGCGAATCCGCGAAAGGTAAATACCCGCTGGAAGCGGTCACCATCATGGCGACCATCTGCGAACGTACCGACCGCGTCATGACCAGCCGTCTTGAGTACAACAACGACAACCGTAAGCTGCGCATCACCGAAGCGGTGTGCCGCGGTGCGGTAGAAACGGCTGAAAAACTGGAAGCGCCGCTGATCGTTGTGGCAACCCAGGGCGGTAAATCCGCGCGCGCCGTACGTAAATACTTCCCGGATGCCACTATCCTGGCACTGACCACCAACGAAACCACCGCGCGTCAGCTAGTGCTGAGCAAAGGCGTTGTGGCGCAGCTGGTTGAAGATATCTCCTCTACCGATGCGTTCTACATCCAGGGTAAAGAACTGGCGCTGCAGAGCGGCCTGGCGCGTAAAGGCGACGTGGTTGTTATGGTTTCCGGCGCGTTAGTCCCGAGCGGAACCACCAATACCGCTTC
The DNA here is from genome assembly GCF_002556465.1 of Klebsiella sp. MBT K-1. Lineage (NCBI taxonomy): Bacteria > Pseudomonadati > Pseudomonadota > Gammaproteobacteria > Enterobacterales > Enterobacteriaceae > Klebsiella > Klebsiella sp. MBT K-1. Next base: position 62,386 of record NZ_PDEL01000001.1, read on the forward strand.
CGTGCACGTGCTGTAATAATTTACAGGTTAATTAGTATTTCCTTTAAAAGCGCCTCTCGGGGCGCTTTTTTTTATTCCGGCACTAGCCGCTATTAATAAAAATGCAAATCGGAATTTACTATTTAACGCGAGATTATCTAAGATGAATCCGATGGAAGCGCGCTGTTTTCACTCGCCTTTTTAAAGTTACGTGATGATTTCGATGCTTCTTTGAGCGAACGATCAAAAATAAGCGTATTCAGGTAAAAAAATATTCTCATCACAAAAAAGTTTGTGTAATACTTGTAACGCTACATGGAGATTAACTCAATCTAGAGGGTATTAATAATGAATCGTACTAAACTGGTACTGGGCGCGGTAATCCTGGGTTCTACTCTGCTGGCTGGTTGCTCCAGCAATGCTAAAATCGATCAGCTGTCTTCTGACGTTCAGACTCTGAACGCTAAAGTTGACCAGCTGAGCAACGACGTGAACGCAATGCGTTCCGACGTTCAGGCTGCTAAAGATGACGCAGCTCGCGCTAACCAGCGTCTGGACAACGCAGCTACTAAATACCGTAAGTAATAGTATCTGTGTAATAAAAATGGCGCACATTGTGCGCCATTTTTTTTGTCTTCCGCATCCCCGCCTACTGCACGCTTTTCGCTTCATCCAGCGGCGTATTCTGTACCGACAGGCCCGACGCGGCGCTTTCACCCGCGGAGATCGCCACCGGATAGCCTGCTCGTCTGGTCAGCGCGCGTTTAAGCTGCGCCTCATCAACCGCTTTATCCCCCGCAAACTGATGAAACTCCGCCGGAAGCGTATAGGCCATGGTCTGGGCGTTGCTGCTCTCATCCGGCGTCAGCGGGCGATGAACTTCAACATAGCGCTTACCGTCCGGCTCCACGGCGAATTTGACCGGCTGGTTGATTATCCGCACCGGGGTGCCGCTTTTCACCTGATTGAATAACGCCTGGATGTCCGCCGCGTTCATGCGCATGCAGCCGGAGCTTACGCGCAGACCGACGCTGTCCGGCGCGCTGGTGCCATGAATAAGATATTCACCGTTGCCGTACGCCAGACGCAGCGCATAGCGACCTAGCGGGTTATTCGGCCCTGCGGGCACCACCGGCGGCAGTTTAATCCCCTTCTCCAGCGAGCGGGCGCGGATGCCCGCCGTCGGCGTCCAGGTGGGGTTCGGGATTTTCTGCCCGATACGGGTGGTCATCTCCGGCGTCTCCAGCCCCTGCTGACCAATCCCCAGGGGATAAACCTGCACCTGATTCATTCCCGGCGGGAAGTAGTAGAGGCGCAGTTCCGCCAGGTTGACGACGATGCCCTCACGCGGCACGTCCGGTAGCAGCATCTGCGAGGGTATCAGCACCTGTGTACCCGGTTTAGGCTGCACCGGCGCAATGGTATCGTTCGCTTCGAGGATCAGCATCGCCGCCGTATCAAAACGACGGGCAATCGCCTGCAGGTTGCGGTCGCCCTCCTGTACCGTCCAGAACTGGTTCTCACCAATCAGACGACTATTGGCAGGAGGAAGGGGGTAATCAACGGCCCAGGCTGCGTGTGACGCGCTGAGGGCGCTCAGAAGAGCCAGGGTGATAAGAGAAGCGCGTTTCATACTGAGATTCCTTCTTTCGCTGATAAAACGCCAGGCCTGTTATGCACGACGGGAGGCTAGCCTCCCGTCGTGCATAACAGAATGAAATCTACTGTTTTATTCTAGCTAAGATTTGCAGCTTTCGCGCGAATTGCGCGGATCATGGCTTCCAGCCCTTGCGAGCGCGAGGGGGTAAGATGCTGCGTCAAGGCCATTTTTTCAAACCACGGGCGCACGTCAAAAGCGGTGATATCCTTAGCCGTCATCTGGTCATAAAGGATAAATACCACCGCGATAAGTCCTTTCACGATGGCCGCGTCGCTGTCGCCGCGAAGCGCAATAGCCCCACCCGGCTCCTGCGCCATCACGATCCACACCTGACTCTGGCAGCCCTGAATGATGTTCTGCGCGCTGTGTTCCTCCGGGCTCAGCGGCGCCAGGCGCTGTCCCAGTTCAATAATATAGAGATATTTCTCTTCCCAGTTCGCGCAACGGCTAAAGTTGCGCAGCAGTTTGTCTCTGTCCGGTAACGCCGCCATAGTCACTTCCTTTAGCTTAATAATTTGTGGATCCGCTGCAGGCCCGCTACCAGCCGGTCCACCTCTTCCGTGGTATTGTACATCGCCAGCGATGCCCGGCACATGGCAGGGACGCCGTAGAACGCCATGAGCGGCATGGCGCAGTGGTGCCCGGTCCGCACCGCGATGCCGTAGTTATCCAGGAAGCTGCCGACATCGTAGGCATGATGTTTGCCGAGATTAAAGGCAATCACTCCCAGGCGATTTGGCGGGCCGTACAGGGTTAAATCCGCCACGCTCTCCAGCGCCTGCAGCGCGTAGCGCATCAGAGTTTGTTCATATTCCGCGATTTGCGTCAGCCCCAGCGCGCTGACGTAATCCAGCGCCGCGCCCAGTCCAATGATGCCGCCGGTATTCGGCGTTCCCGCCTCGAAGCGCCACGGCGCTTTTGCCCAGGTGGTGCCTTCCGTCAGGCTGACGGTGGCGATCATCGATCCGCCCCCTTCCCACGGCGGCATCGCCTGCAAAATGTCCTGTTTGACGTAGAGTACGCCGATCCCGGTGGGGCCATACAGCTTGTGCGCGGAGAAGGCGTAAAAATCGCAGTCCAGCGCCTGAACATCAACCGGATGGTGCATGACCGCCTGCGCGCCGTCCACCAGCACCTTCGCGCCATGCTGATGGGCTAAAGCGGCCAGGGCGGCGATCGGGTTTTCGGTTCCCAGCACGTTAGACACCTGGGTGATGGCCAGCAGGCGGGTGCGATCGTCAAACAGGCCGGGGATCGCATCCAGCTGCAGGGTACCGTCCTGATTCAGCGGGATCACCCTCAGCTGCGCGCCTACTCTGGCGCACAGCATCTGCCATGGCACAATATTAGCGTGATGTTCCATCGCGCTGACGATGATATTGTCGCCGGCGCCGACGTTGGCGTTCCCCCAGCTGTTGGCCACGAGGTTAATGCCTTCCGTAGTGCCGCGAACAAACACTACCTCTTCCGCCGAGCTGGCGTTGAGGAACGTCGCCGCCTGCTGGCGCACCTGCTCCATGCGCGCCGTGGCTTCCGCGCTGAGCGTATGAATGCCGCGATGCACCGCCGCATAGCCGTGGCGGTAAAATCCCGCCTCGGCGTTAATTACCGCTTCCGGCTTCTGCGCGCTGGCGGCGCTATCGAGATAGGCTAGCGGCTGGCCGTTCACCTCGCGGTGGAGTAGCGGAAAATCCGCGCGCACGCGTTCCACTGAAAATGTCATAGGTTACCTCCCGGCAGACGCTGGCCGATACGCGCCAGTATCTGCTGCCTGAGCGCCTCATCGCCGATCGCTTCGGTGAGCTCGGCGGCAAAGGCGTAAAGAATCATCTGCTGCGCCGCCTGCTGCGTAATGCCGCGCGAGCGCAGATAAAACAGCTGTTCATCATCGATGCGCCCAATGGTCGCGCCGTGGCTGCACTTCACGTCATCAGCGTAAATCTCCAGCTGCGGTTTGGTATCCACTTCCGATAAGCGGCCAAGCAGCAGGTTGTTGTTGGTCATCTGGCCATCGGTTTTGATCGCATGCGGCGCGACGTTAATCAGGCCGTTAAACACCGCCCGCCCTTTGTCGTTGACGATGGTTTTATGCAGCTGGCGGCTGTTGCAGTATCCGACTTTATGATCGAGCCAGGTGCGGCTGTCGCAGACTTCGCCGTTGACCGGCATCGCCAGCGAGTTAATCCGCAGGTTACTGTTTTCCCCATTCAGCCGCGTGCTGGTGTGGTGGCGGAGCACCGCGCTCCCGAGGAGAAAACTGCTGCTGAAGGCGGAGCTGTCGCGCCCGAGCGCCAGGTCGTTGTGGGCAAAGTGGTAGCTTTGCGCATTCTCAAACGCCAGCTTGATATGCTGCAGGTGGGCGTTATCCGCCACGGTCATCGTCAGCCTTGCGCCGGTAAAGTGGCGCTGGTCGTTGAGGCTCAGATAGTGTTCGATGATGGTCGCCTGCGCGCCGCTCTCCAGCTCCAGATGATGGCGATAGTGGGCGGTATTCATTTCATCGCTCGCCAGCCCGCGCGTCAGGTGCATAATCAGCAGCGGTTTTTGCGGGCGCTGGTTGCGCCTGACCCGGATGTGGGTGACGGTGGTTGCCAGGCTTTCGGTCAAATGCAGAAAGACTTCGGGCTGAACGGCGTCAGGCAGATGCTGACGCTCGTTATCCACCTGCACTTCATAGCCGCTGGCGGCCAGATCGTCGCTCAGGCTGTCGCTAAACTGACCGTCGACAAACACCAGGCGCCATGCCTCCACCGTTAGCGCCTGCGCGTCTCGCTGGGCCGCCGTCAGCGCCTGCGGCTGAGCGGCGACAAAGGTCTGATTCAGTAACGCGTCCAGCGGCGTATATTTCCAGTTTTCATTTTTACGCGTCGGCAGGCCCAGCCGCAGCAGCTGTTGCAGATGCTGATGCGCCTGCGGGCTGCGCTGCCCGCTTTGCGACTCAAACAGATGGTGCCACTGCTGCAGCGCGTTACTGCTGTTCGGTAAGCCAGCCATAGCCCTGCTCCTCCAGTTGTTTGACCAGAGTAAAGTCGCCGGATTTGACGATCCGCCCCTGGTACAGCACGTGGACGTAATCCGGCTTGATATAGTCGAGAATGCGCTGATAGTGGGTGACGATAATAAACGCGCGCTTGCCGTCGCGCAGGGCGTTAACGCCGTCAGAGACAATCTTCAGCGCGTCGATATCCAGCCCGGAGTCGGACTCGTCGAGGATGCACAGCTCCGGTTCCAGTACCGCCATCTGCAGGATATCGTTGCGCTTTTTCTCGCCGCCGGAGAAGCCGACGTTAACCGAACGGGTCAGCAGATCCTCGGGCATTTTCAGCAGCTTAATTTTCTCTTCCATCAGGTCCTGGAAGTCAAAGCGGTCAAGCTGCTCCTGGCCGCGGTAGCGGCGCACGGCGTTGAGCGCGGTTTGCAGGAAAAACTGATTGCTGACGCCGGGAATTTCCACCGGATACTGGAAGGCCATAAAGATGCCTTCGCCGGCGCGATCCTCCGGGGCGAGCTCCAGCAGATCTTTGCCTTTAAACGCCACGCTACCGCCGGTCACTTCATAGTCTTCGCGTCCGGCCAGGGTGGCGGAGAGCGTACTTTTCCCGGAGCCGTTCGGCCCCATAATGGCGTGCACTTCGCCGGGGCGAACGTCCAGATTCAGTCCGCGCAGGATCTCTTTGTCTTCGACGGCGACCTGCAAATTTTTAATACTTAACATCTTATTTCCTTTGTTATCAGCCGACGCTGTGTTCAAGACTAATCGCCAGTAATTTCTGCGCTTCTACGGCAAACTCCAGCGGCAGCTCTGAGAAAACGTCCTTACAGAAACCGTTGACGATCATCGAAATCGCATCATCCTCGCTGATGCCGCGCTGCAGGCAGTAAAACAGCTGATCTTCGCCGATCCGCGACGTGGTCGCTTCATGCTCCAGCTGCGCGCTGTTGTTCCGGCATTCCACATAAGGGAAGGTATGCGCCCCGCTGTCCGGACCAATCAGCATCGAATCACACTGGGTGAAGTTGCGCGCGTTGGTTGCGGTGGGCATGATTTTGACCAGCCCGCGATAGCTGTTCTGGCTGTGGCCGGCAGAAATCCCCTTCGAGATAATCGTCGAGCGGGTGTTTTTACCGATATGGATCATCTTGGTCCCCGTATCCGCCTGCTGATGGCCGCTGGTCAGCGCCACCGAGAAGAACTCGCCGATGGAGTTATCCCCGCGCAGAATACAGCTTGGATATTTCCAGGTGATCGCCGAGCCGGTTTCCGACTGGGTCCACGACATTTTGCTGTTCTCGCCCTCGCACAGCGCGCGCTTGGTGACGAAGTTAAGGATCCCGCCGGTGTTGTTGTCGCCGGGGAACCAGTTTTGCACCGTGGAGTACTTCACCTCGGCGTCCTTATGAATGATCACTTCAACCACCGCCGCGTGCAGCTGGTAGCTATCGCGTACCGGCGCCGAGCAGCCTTCAATGTAGCTTACATAGCTGCCTTCGTCGGCGACCAGAATGGTGCGCTCGAACTGGCCGGTTTTTTCCGCGTTGATGCGGAAATAGGTCGACAGCTCCATCGGGCAGCGTACGCCTTTAGGAACATAGATAAAGGTCCCGTCGGAGGCCACCGCCGCGTTGAGGGCGGCAAAGAAGTTGTCGTTGCCCGGCACCACGGTGCCGAGGTATTTCTGCACCAGTTCCGGGTGCTCGTGGATCGCCTCGCCGAACGAACAGAAGATAATCCCCTGCTCCGCCAGCTTTTCGCGATAGGTGGTGGCGACGGAAACCGAGTCAAAAATGGCGTCGACCGCCACTTCCCGCCCCTCGCGCACCGGCACGCCGAGGAGATTGAACGCCTCTTCAACTTCATTGGTCAAAAACGCGCTGGAGCCCGTCTGCTGCAAAGCGCCAGGCTCAGAGGCGCAGGCGTCATCGCAGTTGCCGCAGGAAGGCGCCGAGTAATAGCTGTAATCCTGATAGTTCAGCTTGTCGTAGTGCGCCTTCAGCCAGTGCGGCTCTTCCATCGCCTGCCAGGCCTTAAACGCGTTCAGACGAAACTCCAGCATCCATTCCGGCTCATTGCGGCGCGCGGAAATCGCCCGAACCACCTCTTCGTTTATGCCTTTCGCCAGCTCATCGGTCTGCAGCTGCGTGAAAAAGCCTTCTTTATAGTTGAGTGGCCCGCCGCTCCAGGTTTTGACATCGTCGGTTGCTTCAGTATTACGAGACATAGTTACTCCGCCTGAACGCCAAAACTTTCGCCGCAGCCGCATTCGTGCTGGGCTTTTGGATTATGGAATTTGAAGATTTGATTTAAGCCTTCGCGAACGTAATCGAGTTCGGTGCCATCAATAAACGGCATGGCCTGCAGCGGCGCCCATAGCTTCGCGCCGTCGCGCTCAAAGAGCAGGTCGTCTTTCGCCGGTTCAGCGATTAATTCGAGAACGTAGCCAAAACCGGCGCAGCCGCTGGTTTTAACCCCCAGGCGCAGCCCCTGCATATCAGGCTGTTTGCGGACCAGATCGCGAATATGGGCGGCGGCGGCTGGAGTCATGACCAGCCCACGCCAGCTAAAATCTTCGGGATTGAAAGTTCCTGCATGTAAATTCATCGCTCTACCTCATAGGTTGACGCCATCGGGACATACCGCTATGTTAGTGATAATGATTATCACTTCAACCCATCCGAAGAAGGGGTATTCCCCCATCAGGCTCTTTTTATAAGCATAGACCCTGACAGGAGAGATATCGGAGATGGAATAAATTGTTCAATACTTTGATTAATAATGTATTTTATGGGGTGGAAGGCAGAAGTTGCTGGAAAATTAAAATATGCATCGAAAATACCTATTTTTGAGATAGATGATTTGCCTTGCATACAACCCGCCGTGAAGGCAACAGACTGACCGTCACCTCTTACGGGTAGAAAAGTGGGAGCTTTACCGGCTATGAGGCCGAAAAGGCCTGACTAACGGCGGGAATAGAACGACGCAGCGTCACGACGATTGCATAAAAAAATACGTAACCGGCGTCGCGCTGACACGGTTGCCGGTTTAATTGTACTGTAGCGTCATGACCACAACGGCACTCACGCTGCCGGGCGTCGCGCCCCCTGACATCGATTTAACCGAGGCCTGCATGGCCAGGGTGGCGGTTCTGTCTGCCGCGATGTTGCGCATAATACTGGAACCCGTCCCCTTTAGCGCGCCGCTGCCCGCTTCGCTCATCGCGATCGCCACGTTTGTTGCGGTACCGCTATTCATATAATAGTCAGGGCCGGCAACCGGATCCGGGTTTCCGGTGAAGGAGGCCGTTACGCTGCGCGTTCCCGCCGGGCAGTTGGTAAACAGCAAATTAAAGGCCACCGGGTCGGAGGATGACCCTGGCGTAACCATATTTGTTGCCTGAATATCGCCAAGATTGACATTGAGGTTGCTATTTCCGCCATTAAATATACAGGGCGAGGCAACAATATTTCCCGTTACGCCTACGCTCACGCTGTCGGCAGAAAACGCTTTCCAGCACAGAAAAGCCAGAAGAAGCATTTTTTTGTGGGGTATTTTCATTTTTTCACCTGTTACTGGTACGTCAAATTCAGCGTGGCGGTCGCGTTTGCCGAGCCTGACTCAACGGACGTTAAGGTCTGGTAATAACGGGCCGTCAACGGCAGCGTTTCCTGGCCGCCCGCAGAGCGTTTTAATAACAGCGGGCTATTGATAGCCAACGGAGCGCCGTTATATAAAAGCTGGACTCCCACGCCTTTTGCCGTCCCGGCGCTGCCCTGCCCCGTTAATGCCATGACGCTGGTATCGGCAACGTCCGGATGCTGTACGCCGCTCAGCGATACATTAATATTGGTTCCGGCGCTGCAGCTTAATCCCAGATTCTGCGTATTCTGCGCGCCCGCAGGCGTGGTGCCGACGGCCGAGCCGAACGTTGCCGCTGAAATATCGCCAATCGGGAAGGTCAGTTGAGACGTCGTGATATTGCAGGCCAGCGCGTTAATGGTCCCATCGGTGAGTTTGGTGGTCAGGCCGTCACGGTAGACGCCGTCGCTGCCCTGTAGCGTCACCACGCCGATCGTTCCCGGCGTTAATGCGCCCGACGACACCTGGCCGGTGACCACCAGCTCAATTTTTCCGCCCCACCACTCCACGTAGGAGGACTGCGCTTCATAAGAAAAGGTATTACTCGGGTTTTCAAAGTAATTCCCGGAAGAGAAGCGAATACCAATCCCCGCGACATTGGTGGCGTAAACATGATTACCGTAGCTACTCGGCGTCGCGCTAAGGTAGCGCATGCTAAACCCAAGCATTAATGGGTTGGTGCATCCGGTTAAATAAGAGCTGGTTATCGTCGCGTTACGAGAAAAAATAACCGTTCCGACCGGCGCATCACGCTGTACGGTAAGGGTTCCCACAGACAGCGTGGAGAGCTGCGGGATAATTGTCGTGCAGGTTCCGGCACGCGCGCTATTCCATCCGGCCATTAAGCCGAGCAAAATAACAGAATAAATCAATCTCATTTTTAACGTTCCTGATGACAACTGGCGCTAACTTCGGTTATTCCAGCGTAGGTTGATTGTTGCGGCAGGCTGAAATCAGCACGGCACTGTTGGCTGGACTGGCGGCCCCATGTTGCGACTATCGCCCCCTGTTCGGGCATTCCGCTTAAAAAAACCTGGCCGCGATCGCCGACGATAAAGCTGCTTTGATTACCATCAGCAAGCGTCACCACGGCGCCAAACGGCACAAAGTGGTTATTGTCCGTTAAGGTCATGAGTACCCGGCGCCCCACTTTTGCAAGGTAATCGGCCCTCACCACCGCGCCTCGCGTCGGCGTGACCGTATCGGTGTTGATCTCCAGCTCGACATCATCAGGCATACTTTGCGGGTCGAGCGTCAGGTCGTTTTTCCGATAGACGGAAATATTGCTGACCACCGTATATCCCCGGTAGTCGGTGCGCGCGCCGGGTTGATTGCGAATATTCAGGCCGTACGCGCCGGGAGCTTTGATTAAGACGTTGGTTTCACCGAGCGGTTGAGAAAGCGTGATGCCGTCGGCGTGGGCGATAACGCCGCCCTGTAGACGATAATTAAGCCGCTCGCTATTTCTGTCGTAGCTATAGCCCGCCGTCACTTCGCCGTACGTGGCTTTATAGTCACCGTTCATATTGCCGATGTAACCCACGCCATTCGTACCGTAACCCTGCTGTACGTTCCAGTTCAGCGAGTTGTTTTCCAGCGCGACGCCGTTGATGCCGATGTTGTGCGTCGTTCCGTTATTCTTGCTGGCGTTCATGCCATAGCTGGCCCACGTTTGCGGGAGGAATTTCTCCAGCGGTACGCTGACGTTAAACGCCAACTGCTGGTCATGGTCGCTCTTTCGCCCGCGCCCGCCGTCGTATGACGCAGCGCTGCCATTTCTGCTGTATGTCCAGGTCAGGCCGTAGCTAATATTGCGCCAGTAGTTGTTGTATCCGACGCTCCAGGAAGCCATCGACCTGGCGGAATTCCAGTAGTCTTCCCGCGCCGCGCTGAGGGTAAGCGACCCCAGCTCACGACTCAGAGTCTGGCTCATCGTCAGCTCCGCGCGGTTGCGCCTGCGCTCCTGCAGCGCGCTGCTGTCGCCATATGAATCGAGGACTTCCTGCATCCCGTAATAGCCGCTGGTCGAATAGCGGTAGCCCGCAATGGAAAAGTGGGTCCCGGTCCCGGCGAAGTTTTTGCTATAACGCGCTCGCCAGGATTGGCCCTGTGATTTTTCCGTTTTATCCGGCGTTGACCAGCCCTGAGTAACGTCGGCGGAGATAGCGCCTAACGCTCCCATATTTTTGCCCACGCCAAAGGCAAGCGACTGGTATTTGCTTGACTCTTGCAGGCCGCCATAGAGGGTAATGCCGTGCTGCAGACCATAAATTGCGGTGGCTTGCCCGAAAGGAATCTTATCCACGCTGCTGTTATAGGAGCGGTATTGCCCGCCGGTGATGGCGTATTTTAAGCGCCCTTCCCGCTGCAATACCGGCAGCGAGGCGTAGGGCAGCGTGAAGTGCTGTTCGCTGCCATCGGCTTCTTTAATCGTCACGTCGAGGTCGCCCGCGCCGCCGGTGGGATACATATCCCTAATCTCAAACGCCCCCGGCGCAACGTAGCTTTGGTAGATCTGATAGCCGTTCTGGCGCACCACGACCTGCGCATTGGTTCGAGCAATACCGCGCACCACGGGCGCATAGCCCTTAAGAGAATCCGGTAACATATCGTCATCTGACGCCAGCTGGCCGCCGCGAAACGGCATACTGTCAAACACATCGGCAGGCGCGGAGCTGTCCCCGACGGTAAGCTGGCCTTTCAGCGGAATAATGGCGCGCTGTGCGTAGGTATAAACGGTATCCCATTTATCCTGGCCGGAGGATTCCCGTGACCAGGTGGTGTAGTTGCGAAAACGCCACGGCCCGATATTGATACCCGGACGCAGGTTCGCATACTGGCTGTCGCTGCTGGCGCCTTGACCCGTTTTCGCCCAATTGTTTGCTCCGCTCAGGCTGTAATTGAGCATGGCCGCAGTAATCCCCTCATCCCACATTTCCGGCGGCACATAGCCCCTTGCCGGCAGGTCGATCGCCGCCTGGGGAATGCTGATGACCAGCCGCTGGGCGCCAAACTGAAAATCGGCGCTGGCCTGCGGAATCGCCTGGAGATTGGCGCAATCACTTTCTTCTACCGCCAACTGGGGAAAAAGATCGGTTTTCACGCCCCACTGTTTTAAGAGTTCAATGCTCAAACAGGGCTGTAATGCTTCACTACCGTCAGCGGTCTTTGCCATCGCAAATGGAATATCCCGGGTATCCATTAGCTGGTCATCAAGAATAATATCCACGTGGTATGTTCCCGGCGCCTGGGAGCCAGACTCGAAAGCCGATAAATCCGCTTTGCCCACCCCGGGGTTATCCAGTTCTACCAGCGCCGTATTAAACGAATCACTGGCATACAGCTCCTGTGAAATACCGGTAAACGCGAAGGCGATAAGCGTCGCCAGACGCGCAGGTCGCAATTTATTATTTTTTATTGTCATCGCTATTAACCTATTTAACGCAGGACGGGCCATGTGTTCAGGGGTTACAAGTTGGCTTGATGTGATGCTCCGGGGCTACCATAGTCATTAATGATTTTAAATGTCAGGGCATTACCGGCGGCCCCCTCCGGCAATGGGAACCGGGCTGTCGAAGCAGGCAAAACATACGACACCTGCGCCAGCGCTTTCCCGCCCACGCTAATTTCATTGAAGTTAATGACGTAAGGCGTTGGGTTATTCACCTGAAGTTCATCGCCGCTTCTTTGCCAGGTGAGCTTATTCGCCTGTTCTTCCGGCGTTGACCCACGAAGAGTGACGGGTCGGTAAATCAGTTTGATCCGCGTTTTCACGGCAATTTGCAGGGAGTTCATCTGCTTTGATGCCGAGGGAATTGCTTTAATATTCACCCAGAACAAGCTTTCTTGCGTTTGAGGCAGTGAACCTGTCGCGACAATTCGTTCAATATTTTTTTGTCCGCTATCCAGACGGTACAGCGGAGGCGTAATAATAAAAGGCGTTTTACCAGCCCCCCCGTCTCGCTCATCTATCCATGATTGAATTAAATAAGGCGTCGGGTCAGGATTATTAACGCTGATGGAGGCTTCTTTTTTCGCACCATCGAAAATGATCCGCGTGCCGCCAATAATAACTCCGGCGATAGCGCTCGCCTGCATCAGCGTTAATATTGTCATCGCCAGGCCAAATGTTCTGATAAAACGCATTGTATACCTCTTAAAACAAAGGGGCCGGGCCGGCCCCCTACTGATTACTGCAAAAAACTTAGTTATAAACTACGGAGAAGTTAGCGACCGAGTTAGCTGGACCGGCGACCACCGCCGCATTAGTCGATTGATATTGAGCATAAAAATTCAGCGTATTATCAGCGGTGCTGCTGAGAGTATAAGAATAACCGTTGCTGCCGTGCAGAGGCAGGTCGGCTTTATCCGCCGTCATTAGGTTAATTGCGACGCCGGTGGCAGCGCCAGGAACCGACGAATCAATTGCCAGCAGGCTGGAATTGCTTAAATCGGGGGTTCCATCGAAGCGCACTTTGGCATTGATAACAGTTGCCGGACAGTTTTTCAAAATAATATCGAATTTCGTCGCGGCGGTTCTGGAACCGGCTGCCGGGAATTCAGTTTTATAATAATCGCCCAACACCACGACCTGATTTTTAGACGCGACATCGACGTCGCAGGCGGCATCCAAAATATTGCCATTAAAATTAACGGTACCCGCTGCTGCGAAAGCATGACTCATAGATAATGCAGAACCTGCTGCAAGCATAGCAATAACAATTGTCTTTTTCATAACGCCATATCCTGTTTTACTTTATTGACATTCAGGCAAAACACTTAATGTCCGCATCTTGCCATTGCTTTAATATATTGCCGGGAACCAGTGGTATATCACTCACCACTGAAACGCTTTATTCAAACCGGATTACCCCTGCCGACGAGACAAAATTTATACAACTATTTTTCAGCACACAATCTATTTCGCGGTCTACCAGTAGACTCAAAGTTAACAAAAATAAAACAATTAAATTAAGGAACTCCTTAATCAAACATCTCCCAGTCTATTTTTGGACCAAAACACAAAAACAATTAAATCAATTAGTTAAGAGAAAATTCATGATCGGTCTATTAATAGACCTGACGTAAACATTCCCTGAAATGATGTTTTTTAAGATAATTCCCAACATCGATCAAAAAACGATCGCATAAGTTAGTGAGGTATCTTATGAATACGCGAATTATTCCTGAACTCTGCAATGAGCCTGCTGAGGTTCTGAGTATAAAACCCTTTAAGCACATTGAAAGGTTAATCGATAATATTCTGCCGCATGCCGAGAGGCGAATTGTATCAAAAGGCGATATCGTCCATTATTACGATAATGAAGTTCGGCAGTGTTTTTTACTTATCCACGGCAGCGTTGCTTTGCATCGTCGTGGCGATGGTATTGTTTTAAACTCCGAGTCATCGCCCTTTCTTCTCGGCGTATGTAGCCAGTTTTCCTCCGAACGCCTGTATGTCAGAGTTCTGGAAACATCGGAAATCGCGGCCGTTTCGCTGGACTGTTTTAATCGCGTGGTGGCGCAGCAAAATCTATGGGAGCATTTTTCAAAGCTGCTGATCTATACCGCATCACGGGTCTATGAACATTGCGCCCAGATATCGCAAATGTCGGCCTACGATATCATCCGCTTTCAACTTGTTGAATTAATGCAAGAGCCCGAAGCTATCAGGAAAAATACCACCGCGGCGGCCTATATCAAAAGCCGAACCTATCTTTCCCGCAGCGGCGTGATGCGCATTCTGGCGGAGCTAAGAACGGGTAAATACATAACGATGGAACGCGGCGTACTGATCGACATCCACCACCTACCGCGGAAATACTGATTGTGCAATTAACTGCGGGGGTGGCAAGAGATAAGCGCAAGGTTATAATAAGTCCGATCCTCTTCAGGAATTTCTGACTATGTCATCGGCAAAGCAAGCATTTCGCGGCTCACCTTACGCACAGGAGTTTATTTCTCATTTACAGCCATACTGCACTCCGTACAGTACAGGGCGTGGTGAGCGATTTGACCTTCAGGTGAAGGGTCAAGGGATGTGTTATCTCATTCTTGAAGGGACAATAGCGTTATACCGCAGAAGTGACGATATGATGCTTTCCACTTCGCGCAGCCCCGCGATTTTCGGCCTCGCTAACCTGACGGACATTTACTTCAATGATTATTTTAAAACCGTCACGCCGTGCCTGATTGGCGTTCTTACCACCGATCGCGTCGAGGAAATTATTAAAGAGAAGGCGCTATGGGGATTACTTTCTAAACAGCTGATGTTTGTCTATAACCGCCTCTATCACAACGTCATGCCCCAGGGGGCGCCAACGGCCTACGAGATGATTCGCCAGCAGTTGCTCAGGCTAATGGAGGAAGAAGCGGATTATCGGCACAGCGTGACGGCTGAACGTTATATCCGGGAGAAAACCCAGCTTTCCCGTAGCGGCGTTATGCGCATTCTGGCCGATCTAAAAACCGGCGGCTTCATCGAAATGGAAGAGGGAAAACTGATAAAAATCAACAAGCTTCCTGCTAAGTACTGATTAACAGGATTGAGCATGCGCTCTTCTCTCAATCCGGTCGCCAGCCCAATGCATTCATGAAACGAATTCTATTCGTTTTCATTATAAGTATTGCCGTTTCACAAAAATAAAGATTTATTCACTACTGGCTGGCTCATGTAGAATGCGCTGCTAAATTTCCTTCATCTTTTAACGCAATGTCGCAACGGCGACCGTTCGGGAACCTGTGTAGTACTGAATTATGGAAATAGAAACAGATGTCATGTCGATGTGTATGGTCGTATTGTTAATTATTAGCGTTTTGCTCGATTAACCTCTTCCCTCGAAAAAACCGTGAGCCTCGCCGTCGCCGGACAGATCTTTATATTGATGAAGGAACAGGCCCCGGCCGACGTCGTACCAGGCCGGTGAGCGCATATTGGGTCAAGGATTCAGAGAGGCGATATTGCCCGGACAGGCATTGGCAGGATATTAAAAAAGGCTGCCGACAATGGCGGCAGCCTCTTCACTTTATGGCATAGCTGATACGGAGCGCGAATTAGCTCCTGATCTTTCTGTAGATAAACAGGACCACCAGCGCGCCAATCACCGCCACGACAAAGCTGCCGAAATTAAAACCATCTACACGGCCAAAGCCGAAGAAAGTACTAATCCAACCCCCGACAACTGCACCGATGACACCGAGAATTACGGTAACGATAAATCCGCCGCCGTCTTTCCCCGGCATAATCCACTTGGCTAAAATACCGGCAATAAGGCCAAAAATGATCCATGAAATGATACCCATAGCTAACTCCATCCTCTCGTTACTTGTAAATCTCTGGTATATAAAAGATTAGCATAATTATTAGTGATGTTTGAGAAATTTATATTTGATATTTATATACTTGCCACCGGAGAGATAATGGTCTACGCCCTGCGAGCGTGGCGGTCAAATAAGCAGCACGCGTAGGCATCGCGCCGCGGGCTATTAAACTTGCGCGGAACGGAGATATACCAGGAATTTTCGTATGAATAGTTGAAGTGGCAACGCAATGAGGCTTAGTAAAAACGCCCGGGCGTTTCGATGATAGTTGTTCCGGGGATACAAAAGCTGTAAGGGGGGGAATCCCCCCTGGTTAACTTAGATCACGGCGGTGGTTAGCCGTGACGAACAGCAAAGGCGCCCCTGTTGATCAGAGATTTCGATTTGCCACACCTGGTGACGGGCGCCAACGTGCAGCGCCCGGCACACGCCGCGAACCCTGCCGCTGCGCACCGAACGAATGTGGTTGGCGTTCACCTCCAGCCCCACCACCTTCTGCTCGCCTTCGCTGCACAGATAGCCCGCGACCGAACCTAACGTTTCCGCTAAAACCACCGACGCGCCGCCGTGCAGCAAGCCAAACGGCTGATGGGTGCGGCTATCTACCGGCATGGTGGCAATGATGGCGTCGTCGGTTATCGCCTCGAAGCGGATATCCAGCAGACCGACCATGTTCCCCTCGCCCATCGCGTTCAGCTGTTCCAGGGTGCTGTGACGTTTCCAAATCATCCCATAATCTCCAGTAGCGCCTGCAGCGGGTGGCGTACGCCGCTGCCTTCAATACGCTTCACCTGGCTACGACAGGAGTAGCCGGTGACCAGGCAGCGATTGCGCGGCAACCGCTCCATCGCCTGCTGCCACGAGAGCGCGTAGATCGCCAGCGAGTTGGCGTGGTTCTTCACTTCATGACCGTAAGTACCTGCCATGCCGCAGCAGCCCACGCTGACGTTTTCCAGCTTCGCGCCAAAGCGGGCGAAGATATCCGCCCACTGCCGGGTGGACGCGGGAAGCGCCGTCACCTCGGTACAGTGGCCAAACAGATACCACGACTCGCCGCCTTTATCCTGGGCCGCGGTTTCCGACAGCGCCTGAGGCAGCCACTCGTGCACCAGCATGACGCGGAAATCGCCGCGCTTGTCGCCGAGGACCTGGTTATATTCATCGCGGTAGCAGAGCACCAGCGCCGGATCGACCCCCACCATCGGCATGCCGAGCTCGGCCACCCGGTTAAGGAAATCGGCGGTTTTCTGCGCGGTGCGCGCGAATCGCGTCAGGAAGCCCTTAATATGCTGCGCCTTACCGTTTGGCGAAAACGGCAGCAATACCGGCTGGTAGCCCACCTTCTCAACCAGGCGAACAAAATCGGCGACCACCTGCGCATCGTAGTAGCTGGTAAACGGATCCTGAACTACCAGCACCATTTTCGCTTTCTGCTCTGCGCTCAGTTCTTCCAACTGCTCCAGCGTGGTATTCGCCGAACGGTGGCCAACCATCTGCTGCTTCAGCGACGGCACGGAGAGCAGCGGGAGATCGACCATACCGATATGCTTTTCCGACAGCTTGCGCATCCACGGCTGGTTAATAAAGAAGTTAAAGGTCTTCGGCGCATGCGCCATCAGCGGCGCGTAGGATTCAACCGTCGCTACCAGATGGTCGCGGACCGGGCGCAAATAGCGGCTGTGGTAAAGCTGGAGGAAACGCGAACGAAACTCCGGGACGTC
Organism: Klebsiella sp. MBT K-1; assembly: GCF_002556465.1. NCBI lineage: Bacteria > Pseudomonadati > Pseudomonadota > Gammaproteobacteria > Enterobacterales > Enterobacteriaceae > Klebsiella > Klebsiella sp. MBT K-1. Next base: position 79,700 of record NZ_PDEL01000001.1, read on the forward strand.
AATTTTAATCGGGCATTGGGTCGAGCAGGCTTTACAGGCCAAACAGCCGGACATCGCCTCCTTAACCTCATGAGAGAAATCGTACTCTCCCTTCCGCGCGTGCCAGCTATTGCGGGTACGTTCCACCAGGGTACGCAGGCTGGCGCGCTTTTCCGGCAGATCTTTTTCCAGCTGATTGGGGTCGATACCGCGGTCCGCCAGCAGCCGCAGCCATTCGCGCACCAGCGTAGCCCGGCCTTTCGGCGAATGGATACGGTGATTGCTGACCTTCATCGACGGACACATCGGGCTTTTGGCATCAAAGTTGAAGCACAGGCCGTTGCCGTTACACTCCATCGCCCCGCGCCATGAGCTGCGCACAGCGATGGGAATCTGCCGATCGAATGTGCCGCGCTTAACCGCATCCACCTTCATCATCGGCGCGTCAACGCCTTCAGGCGGGCAGATTTTACCCGGGTTAAGGCGGTTATCCGGGTCAAAGGCGGCTTTAATCTTGCGCAACTCGCCAAATAACGCTTCGCCAAAGAACGCCGGACTATATTCGGCGCGGAAGCCTTTCCCGTGTTCCCCCCACAGCAGGCCGCCATACTTAGCGGTTAACGCTACGACGTCATCGGAGATCCGCTTCATCAGCATCTCCTGCTGAGGATCGCACATATCCAGCGCCGGACGCACGTGCAGCACGCCGGCATCCACATGGCCAAACATGCCGTAGCTCAGCCCGTGGCCGTCGAGCAGCGCGCGAAATTCCGCAATATAGTCGGCCAGATGCTCCGGCGGCACGCAGGTATCTTCGGCGAACGGTATCGGCTTGGCGGCCCCTTTGGCATTACCCAGCAGGCCGACCGCTTTTTTACGCATCGCATAGATGCGCTCCACGCCGTCGAGATCGTGACAAACCTGCCAGCCGATGACGCCCGCTTCGTTGCGCGATATCAACTCATCCAGACGCTGGCACAGCGCCGTCACCTGGCTATCAATCAGCTCGACGTCGTCACCGGCGAATTCGACGATATTCAGCCCCAGCATCTCTTTATCCGCCACGTCGGTAATGAGCTCGCTGACCGAATGCCAGACAATATCTTCGCGCGCCAGATTAAGCACTTTCGAGTCGACGGTTTCGACCGAGAGCGCCCTGGCTTCAACCATAAACGGCGCGTTACGCAGCGCGGAGTTAAAGGAGTCGTACTTCACGTTGACCAGTCGACGCACTTTCGGCAAACGGGTGATATCCAGCCGCGCTTCGGTGATAAACGCCAGCGTCCCTTCGGAACCGGTCAGAATGCGGGTGAGATCGAATTCGCTCATCTCGTCATTAAAGACGTGGCGCAGATCGTAGCCCGTGAGGAAGCGGTTGAGTTTGGGAAATTTATCGATAACCAGCTGGCGCTGCGCTTTGCAGCGCTGATAGACAGTGCGGTAAATACGCCCGATAGCCGACTGCTGAGCGCTTAGCGTTTCCGCCAACGCTACCGGAATCGGCTGGGTATCAAGAATGTCGCCGCCGATCAGCACCGAGCGCACCCCCAGCACGTGGTCGGACGTTTTGCCGTAGACCAGCGAGCCCTGCCCGGAAGCATCGGTGTTGATCATCCCGCCAAGCGTGGCGCGGTTGCTGGTCGACAGCTCCGGCGCGAAAAAGTAACCGTATGGCTTAAGGAATTGATTAAGCTGGTCTTTAATGACCCCGGCTTCCACCCGCACCCACCCTTCTTCCGGGTTGATTTCTATAATGCGGTTCATATAGCGGGACATATCGACGATGATCCCGGCGTTCAGCGCCTGACCGTTGGTGCCGGTACCGCCCCCGCGCGGGGTAAAGATCAGTGATTTAAAACGTTCTTCCGCCGCCAGCCTGGCCAGCAGAGCCACGTCCGCCGTGGAACGAGGGAATATAATCGCATCCGGCAACAGTTGATATACACTGTTATCAGTCGCCATCGTTAGCCTGTCGGCATAGCTGGTGGCGGTATCCCCGGTAAAACCTTGTTGCTCCAGTACCTGCAAAAAATTCAGCACCAGTTGAACGACACCTGGCGCTTGAGAAATCTGTGGGATCATGACGCTCGACCCTGCCTGACTATGTTGTGTTGTAAGTGATTAAACGTTTGCGTAGTGCCCTCAACTTTTTATCACATTTTTTTCATATGCGCCCGCCAGAATTAAGGGCAAAATCAGGCGCGCGAACATATTGATATTATTATCAGTACATGGAATTACGCTGCGTCAGCCTTTTGACGCGACTGCAAAGGTAAAACTTCACTATGATTAACCCCAATCAGCCCCGGGACATACCGCAAGTTCTGCTGTCGGTGCTGTTTTTGTCCCTGATTATTATTTCCTGTCTGTGGGTCGTGCAGCCTTTTATCCTGTCATTCGCCTGGGCCGGTACCGTGGTTATCGCCACCTGGCCGGTACTTTTGCGCCTGCAGCGCCTGCTGTTCGGCAAGCGCGCCCTGGCGGTGCTGGTGATGACGCTACTGCTCTTTTTACTGTTCGTTATCCCCATTGCGCTGCTGGTCAACAGCCTGGTCGATAACAGCACGCCATTAATAAAAGTGATTACCAGCGGCAACTTTACGCCGCCGGACCTGGCGTGGCTAAATAGCGTTCCGCTAATCGGCGATAAGCTGTATACCGGCTGGCATAACTTACTGGAGATGGGGGGAACGGCGATTATGGTCAAAATTCGCCCCTATCTTGGCACCACCACCACGTGGTTTGTCGGCCAGGCGGCGCATATCGGCAAGCTGCTGGTCTATTGCGGACTGATGCTGCTGTTCAGCGCCCTGCTGTACTGGCGCGGCGAACAGGTCGCCTATGGCTTCCGTCATTTTGCCACCCGCCTGGCGTCCAAACGCGGCGACGCGGCGGTGATCCTCGCCGGACAGGCGATTCGCGCCGTAGCGCTGGGGGTGGTCGTTACCGCGCTGGCCCAGGCGGTGCTTGGCGGTATTGGCCTTGCGGTCAGCGGCGTGCCCTACGCCGCGCTGCTCACCGTGGTGATGATCTTCACCTGCCTCGTACAGCTGGGACCCCTGCTGGTCCTGGTACCGTCAATTATCTGGCTGTACTGGAGCGGCGATACCACCTGGGGCACCGTGCTGCTGGTCTGGAGCTGCGTCGTCGGCACCATGGATAACTTTATTCGTCCGCTGCTGATTCGCATGGGCGCCGACCTGCCGATGATTCTGATTCTTTCCGGCGTTATCGGCGGCCTGGTGGCGTTCGGCATGATAGGACTGTTTATCGGTCCGGTACTGCTGGCGGTCTCCTGGCGGCTGTACGATGCGTGGGTTAACGAAGCGCCGCCGCCGCCGAAAGACCCCGATCTGGTGCTTGAAGAACTGAGCGAGCTGAATACGCGAGCCTCGCAGGGTAAGTAAGCGAAAAGGCGGGGAAACCCGCCTTTCCCCATTACGCCCGTGATAACCATCGAGCGGGACAATCTAAAATATTAAGAAATACTAATCTATCTCTCACCACATCCCGCATTCCTCTGCCTGCTAACCCTATTTGCTGCACAGATTCTTTACCTTAATTTAACTATTGAGAGGAATCCGATCGACGCAAAAAGCCTCAGTGCCTAGTATTAGCTCACGGTTATAAATCAACATATTGATTTATAAGCATGGAAATCCCCTGAGTGAAACAACGAATTGCTGTGTGTAGTCTTTGCCCATCTCCCACGATGGGCTTTTTTTTGTCCGTTTTCTGCTCCCCCCCAAAAAAAATCCCCGCCACTGCTGACGGGGATGGTCTTTTTAGCGAGAATCCGGCGCGAACTTACTTATTCAATTCCGCCAGGCCGAGCCAGGTTTGCACGACCGTATCCGGGTTCAGAGACAGGCTATCGATCCCCTCTTCCATCAGCCAGGCGGCAAAATCTTCGTGGTCGGACGGACCCTGCCCGCAGATACCGACATATTTGCCCTGTTTCTTCGCCGCGCGAATGGCCATCGACAGCAGCGCTTTCACCGCATCGTTACGCTCATCGAACAGTTCGGAGACCACGCCGGAGTCACGGTCCAGGCCCAGCGCCAGCTGCGTCATATCGTTAGATCCGATAGAGAAGCCGTCGAAGTATTCGAGGAACTGTTCAGCCAGCAGCGCATTCGATGGGATTTCACACATCATAATCAGCTTCAGGCCGTTTTCGCCGCGCTTGAGGCCCTGGCGTTCCAGCTCTTCAACTACCGCTTTTGCCTGCGCGACGGTGCGGACAAACGGCACCATGATTTCGACGTTGGTCAGCCCCATGTCGTTACGCACCCGTTTAACCGCTTCACATTCCAACGCGAAGCAGTCGCGGAAGCTTTCGGACACATAGCGGCCGGCCCCGCGGAAGCCCAGCATCGGGTTCTCCTCTTCCGGCTCATAACGTTCGCCGCCGACCAGATTGGCGTATTCGTTAGATTTAAAGTCGGAAAGACGCACAATCACTCGTTTCGGGAAGAATGCCGCGCCCAGCGTCGAGATCCCTTCCGTCAGGCGACCGACGTAAAACTCTCTCGGCGAGTCGTAGCCTTTCATCAGCTCGCGGATTTCGTTCTGCAAACCCGGCTCCTGATCGTCAAACTCCAGCAACGCGCGCGGGTGGACGCCGATCATACGGTTGATGATGAACTCCAGTCGCGCCAGGCCTACGCCTTCGTTCGGCAGGCAGGCAAAGTCAAAGGCGCGGTCCGGGTTGCCGACGTTCATCATGATCTTCAGCGGCAGATCCGGCATCGCGCCAACGCTGGAGCTCTTCACGCTGAAATCGAGGATTTCGGCATACACGTAGCCGGTATCACCTTCCGCGCAGGAGACGGTCACGTTCTGGTTTTCCTGGATGCGATCGGTGGCGTTGCCGCAGCCAACCACCGCCGGGATCCCCAGCTCACGCGCGATAATCGCCGCATGACAGGTACGCCCGCCGCGGTTGGTGACGATCGCCGCCGCTTTTTTCATGATCGGTTCCCAGTCCGGGTCGGTCATGTCGGTCACCAGCACGTCGCCGGGCTCGATGCGGTTCATTTCGCTGATATCGTGAATGACCTTTACCGGACCCGCGCCGATGCGATGGCCGATAGCGCGCCCTTCCGAAATAATCTGTCCTTGCGCATGGAGGGTATAACGCTCCATGACCTGGCCGCGCGAACGGACGGTTTCCGGACGGGCCTGCACGATAAATAGCTTACCGGTATGACCATCCTTCGCCCACTCGATATCCATTGGGCGGTTGTAGTGTTTCTCGATTTGTAGCGCCTGCTGCGCCAGCTCCTGCACTTCCGCATCGGTCAACGAGAAAACGTCGCGCTGCGCCTGCGGCACGTCTTCGATACGCACCTGCTTGCCGTGCTCCTGGGTAGGGGCGTAAACCATGCGGATCTTTTTCGACCCCATGGTGCGGCGGACGATGGCCGGACGGCCCGCTTCCAGCGTCGGTTTATGGACGTAGAACTCATCGGGGTTGACCGCCCCCTGCACCACCATTTCGCCGAGTCCCCAGGCGGAGGTGATAAACACCACCTGGTCAAAACCGGATTCGGTATCGATGGAGAACATCACGCCGGACGAGGCCAGATCGGAACGGACCATCCTCTGCACCCCGGCGGAAAGCGCCACCCCGCGATGATCGTACCCCTGATGCACGCGGTAGGAAATGGCGCGATCGTTAAACAGCGAAGCAAACACGTGCTTCACCGCGACGAGCACGGCGTCAAAGCCCTGCACGTTAAGGAATGTCTCTTGCTGACCGGCGAAGGAAGCATCCGGCATATCTTCCGCCGTCGCCGAGGAGCGCACGGCAAAAGAGGCCTCAGCGTCATCGGCGGAGAGCTGGGTATAGGCATCACGAATCGCATTTTCCAGTTCGCTCTGGAACGGCGTATCGATGATCCACTGACGGATCTGTGCGCCCGCTTTCGCTAATGCGGAAACGTCGTCAATGTCGGTTTCATCCAGCAGTTCATAAATGCGCTGGTTAACACCGCTTTGGTCCAAAAACTGATTAAAGGCATCAGCGGTGGTGGCAAACCCGTTCGGTACGGAAACGCCCATACCCGACAGATTTGTAATCATTTCACCAAGGGAGGCATTTTTGCCCCCAACCCTGTCTACATCATTCATGCCGAGTTGGTTATACCAAAGCACCAGCGGTGACGAGCCATTGTTGGACATCGAGACAATCCTTTTGTGATTTAATACCAGTGATAAATAATTCACGATCGACTACGAGATTTATCCTGACATATTTATCCAGCTGAAAGAAACGGTGAATCGTTCAAGCAAATTATTTTTTCGTTTTTAGGATTTTTTGCCAGATATAGCTAAGCTAATGATTCTTCAGAAATCTGATGAAATTTGATACAAAAGATACGCGGTTGCGAAAAATGAACTCACCTTTTCATTAAAAATAAAAATAGCGTTTCATTTTTTAAATATGAGACAAAGCCTGGAGCGTTATGCTTAAATTTAATATCAGCTTTCAGACAATTAAACTCATTATACCGGATGGTCAAAATGGAAAGTGCTGTAGATCGCCACGTCTTTTATATTTCCGACGGTACCGCTATTACGGCGGAAGTTCTGGGTCATGCGGTCATGTCGCAATTCCCGGTCGCCACCAGCAGCGTAACCCTGCCGTTTGTCGAAAATATCAGCCGCGCGCGCGCCGTGAAGGAGCAAATTGACGCGATTTTCCAGCAGACCGGCATTCGACCGCTGGTGTTCTACTCCATCGTGCTGCCGGAAATCCGCGACATCATCATACAAAGCGAAGGCTTTTGTCAGGATATCGTTCAGGCGCTGGTGGCCCCCCTGCAGCAGGAATTGCGCCTTGACCCGACGCCCATCGCTCACCGAACCCACGGCCTGACGCCGGGCAACCTCAACAAATACGACGCGCGCATCGCCGCTATCGATTATACCCTTGCCCACGATGACGGCATTTCGCTGCGCAACCTCGACCAGGCCCAGGTGATCCTCCTCGGCGTTTCGCGCTGCGGGAAAACCCCTACCAGCCTGTACCTGGCGATGCAGTACGGTATCCGCGCCGCCAACTACCCGTTTATCGCCGATGATATGGACAATCTGATTCTTCCGGCCTCCCTCAAGCCGCTACAGCACAAGCTCTTCGGCTTAACGATCAATCCAGAGCGCCTGGCGGCCATCCGCGAAGAGCGACGCGAAAACAGCCGCTATGCTTCTATGCGTCAGTGCCGGATGGAAGTGACCGAAGTCGAAGCGCTTTACCGCAAAAACAAGATACCTTGCCTGAACAGTACCAACTATTCCGTGGAAGAGATCGCCACCAAAATCATGGATATTATGGGGTTAAGCCGCAGAATGTACTAACACACTAGTACATTATTAAAAATTTGTTTATGCTATCACCCGTGGCCTATACAGGATCATGCCCTGCTCTTGCAATAAGCGGGGATTGGTTTATCGTGATGCGCATCACTTCCCGGCATTTTCGCCGCGGAAGAAACAGATTTTTGAGACCCCAATGAATAAAACAGACGAATTGCGTACCGCGCGCATTGAAAGCCTGGTAACGCCCGCGGAACTGGCGCAACGGCATCCTGTGTCTGCCGAAGTAGCAGCTCACGTCTCCGCTTCGCGCCGCCGCATTGAGAGAATCCTCAACGGTGAGGACCGTCGCCTGCTGGTGGTGATCGGTCCGTGCTCCATCCACGACATTGATGCGGCGATGGAGTATGCGCGCCGCCTGCAGGGCATGCGCGAACGTTACCAGCCGCAGCTGGAAATCGTGATGCGCACCTATTTTGAGAAGCCGCGCACGGTGGTCGGCTGGAAGGGGCTGATCTCCGACCCCGACCTCAACGGCAGCTATCGGGTGAATCACGGCCTCGAGCTGGCGCGTAGCCTGCTGCTGCAGGTCAATGAACTGGGCGTACCGACCGCCACCGAGTTTCTCGATATGGTGACCGGGCAGTTTATTGCCGACTTGATAAGCTGGGGCGCTATTGGCGCGCGTACGACCGAGAGCCAAATCCACCGCGAAATGGCCTCGGCGCTCTCTTGCCCGGTGGGCTTTAAGAACGGTACCGATGGCAATACCCGTATCGCCGTAGACGCTATCCGCGCTTCCCGCGCCAGCCATATGTTCCTGTCGCCGGATAAGCAGGGGCAAATGACGATCTATCAGACCAGCGGTAATCCGTACGGCCATATCATTATGCGCGGCGGCAAAAAACCAAATTACCACGCTGCCGATATCGCCGCAGCCGGTCAAGCGCTGGCTGAGTTCGACCTGCCGGAACAGCTGGTGGTGGATTTTAGCCACGGCAATTGCCAGAAACAGCACCGCCGTCAGCTGGAGGTGTGCGCCGATATCTGCCAGCAGATCCGCGCCGGCTCGACCGCTATCGCCGGGATCATGGCCGAGAGTTTCCTTCAGGAAGGCACGCAGAAGGTGGTCGCAGGCCAGCCGCTGGCCTGGGGGCAGTCGATTACCGATCCCTGCCTGAGCTGGGACGATAGCGAACGGCTGCTGGATGAATTAGCCGCCGCAACCGCCACTCGCCTGTAGTTCCCCCCTCCCCGCCGTCTCCGCGGCGGGGTTATTTCTCGCCCTCGTCCGCTCGTTCACCGGCTAAATCGGCTATTTCGATAAATAATGCTTGCCGTGAAAAAAAACATTATTGATAATGATTATCATTGTTACCTTGATTTTTATTTTTAGTGCTATGACGCGTATGGATAACACTGCCACAGCAGAAAAAACTAAAGACAATGCCCCGTACCCTGTTCCGACGGACAGAGAGATAAGCAGCCGCACATTATTAGGCAGCGAGGGACGGGTAGTGATTGAACACGGCGGTCAGCGCTACCTGCTGCGCCAGACTCATTCAGGTAAGCTGATCCTGACCAAATAATTATCCCCGCCGATTAAGGCAGGGATAATAACGACTAGCTGGAACAGCTCACCTCAAGACGCCTTCCCCAGTCAGGAGGACGATTGACATAATCATCCGTCCTGTCGATAAAAGGCTGGGATAGCGCATTATGCAGACGTTCCAGCTCGCTCATATCTCCCTGCTCCGCCAGTTCAATTGCCCGCTGCGCCAGCCAGTTTCGCAGCACCAGCGCCGGATTCACGCTGCGCATCCGTGCCTGCCTTTGCGCATCGTCAACCTGTTCATCACGCAGGCGCGCGCGATAATCGGCAAACCAGCTATCGAAGGTCTCGCGGTCGATAAACTCATCGCGTAGCGGCGAAGCGGCGCTCTCTTGCTCGCTGGCGCTGAGCATTCGGAAGGTCCGCGTATAGTCGCTGCCTTCGCGCGCCATTAAGGCAAACAGACCGTCCAGCAGCTCGTTATCCCCTTTTTGCTGGGTAAACAGGCCAAGCTTGTCGCGCATGCGGCGGCCATATGCCGTGAGCAGCGCGTGCTGGTAACTATCCAGCGCGCCGTTCAATAACTCCGCGCTGATAAACGGCGACAGCGTCTGCGCCAGCCGTTGCAGATTCCATAGCCCTACCGCCGGCTGATTATCAAAGCTATAGCGCCCCTGATAATCGGAATGGTTACAGATAAATCCCGGCTGGAAATCGTCAAGGAAACCGTATGGACCGTAGTCCATCGTCAGGCCGAGGATCGACATGTTATCGGTATTCATTACCCCGTGCGCAAAGCCGACCGTTTGCCAGCTGGCAATCATTTCAGCCGTTCGGGCGACCACGTCGCTGAACCAGGCAATGTATTTATCCGCTTCATTTTGCAGATACGGCCAGTGGTGACGGATCACGTAATCCGCCAGCTGCTGCACTTTGAGCGGCTCGCGGCGGTAGTAGAAGTGCTCAAAATGGCCAAACCGTACGTGGCTTTCCGCCAGCCGCATCAGCATCGCCCCGCGTTCAACGGTTTCACGGTATACCGGGGTGTCGCTGGCCACTATCGCCAGCGCGCGAGTGGTGGGAATGCCCAGCGCATGCATTGCTTCCGAGGCCAGCCCCTCGCGGATCGTTGAGCGCAGCACCGCCCGTCCGTCCCCCATCCGTGAATAGGGAGTGAGCCCGGCGCCTTTCAGGTGCCAGTCAAAGCGACGACCGTCCGCGAGCTGCTGTTCGCCGAGCAGAATGCCGCGCCCGTCGCCGAGCTGCCCGGCCCAGGAGCCGAACTGGTGGCCGCTGTAGACCTGCGCCAGCGGCGACATTCCCGGCAGCAGCGTTTCGCCGCCCCATACGCCAGCGCCCTTCTCCGGGCTAAATAACGACTCGGCGACGCCCAGCGATCGCGCCAGCGGCGCGTTGTGCCAGACAAGCCGCGCATTCTCCAGCGGCGTGGGGGCTAAAGCAGTGTAAAAATCCGGCAGTTCATCACGCCAGTGGGTAGTAAAAGACAGGGTCATGGTTCCTCCTGCCTTCAGTGTAGTACTTTCAACAAATTATTAACACGGGGCGAGTACGGGGTTATTGCCATAATAAGCCGCACGGGGATTGTGCGCGCTTCTGCCATTGCCCGGTGGCGGCTGACGTTAGATCCTTCGCGCCTGCCAGAATTTTTTATGCCAGTAGACATTATCCAGCGATGAGCGCGTCACGCCCTGGCTGGTGGAGGCGTGGATAAACTGGTTGTCCGTGTCGTAAATACCGACGTGCAGACCGCTCTCTCCGGAGCCGGTCTTGAAAAAGACCAGATCGCCGGGCAGCAGTTCGCTCTTATCAATTTTGGTGCCGATCTCCGCCTGCTCGCGTGTCTCACGCGGTAGCTGCAGCGCGAACTTATCGCGAAAGGTCATTAACACAAACCCGGAGCAATCAACGCCGCGCGGCGACATGCCGCCGTAGCGATAAGGCGCTCCCCGCCAGTTCCTTAACTGCTCATTCAGGTTGGCCACAACGGTAATCGAATCAGCCAGCCGTGGATTTGGCGGCGGCGCCCGGTGACTGCTACAACCCGCCAGAAATAACGCAACACACAAAACGAGCCAGAAACGCATCTCAGACGAATCCTCTGTTCCTTATCCTGTTAGCAGAATAATTTAGCTTGTTTATCAATTCGCTGGCAAGCTGACTGCGTGCTACTGTGACGGAACGAGCATAAGATGACCAGCCACCTCGACTCTCTGGAAGTCCATGGCGTAGGCGGCGGTTAAGTTTTCTTCGTTAAGGACTTCAGCGGTACTACCGCAGGCGATGGTTTTCCCCCGGCAGATAAGCCAGGCTCGATGGGCATGCCGGAGGGTATGATTAAGGTCGTGGCTGCTCATCACAATAGCAACCCCGGATGCGCAGAGCTCATTTAATACGCGATCGAGCGCGGACTGCTGCGCCACGTCCAGGCTGTTCATTGGTTCATCCAGCAAGAGCAATTGCCCGGCCGGATTAGCCTGCCGATGAATCTGCAGTATTACCGCCGCCAGCCGCACGCGCTGCCACTCCCCACCAGAGATGTGATTCACCTGGCGCCCAAGCTTATCGCCTAAGCCCAGTTTCTCCGCGATAGCCGTCAGCAGGGCGTTTTGCGCGTCGTTATGCAGATGCAGCGACAGATAATGCCAGACCGGCATCGCGAAAGGCGGCATCTGGTGTTGACTTAAATAGGCCCGATGACGCGCCAGCTCCTGAGCAGGCCAATCCTTCAGAGGGCGTTCATTCAGTTTGACCCGCCCCGGTCCGGTAGAAAGTCCCGCCATACGCGCCAGCAGCGTGCTTTTCCCCGCGCCGTTTGGCCCTACCAGATGGATAATCTCTCCCGGCCGGATATCCCCTGAAAACGGCGCCAGCCGCCCCGCCTCTTCTACGTCCTGTAGCTGCATCAAAAACGGCATTATTTCGCTAAAGCTCCTTTAATGGCGGCCACCAGCTGGGGGTCATCCGGCGTCATATCCGGTGAGAAACGACCGATAACCTGTCCGTCCCGGCCAATGAGGAATTTTTCAAAGTTCCATAGAATATCATCGACATACAGCGGCGCCCTGCCTTTACTGGCCATGCGCTCATAAAAACCGCTGCCTTCCGGCGCGACGGCCTGCGGGGCGGCATCAACCAGCTTCTGATATAGAGGCGCGCGATGCTCGCCGTTGACGTCAATTTTGCTGAACATCGGGAAAGTGACGCCGTAGGTGGTGCTACAGAAGGTTTTAATCTCTTCTTCGCTGCCCGGCTCCTGCCCCAGGAACTGGTTGCACGGGAAGCCCAGCACGCTAAAACCTTCGCTTTCAAACGCTTTTTGCAGCGCTTCCAGCTGCTCATACTGCGGCGTCAGGCCGCATTTTGAAGCAACGTTAACGATCAGCAGCACTTTGCCCGCCCATGGGGCAAGCGTTGTGGTTTCACCATCGATGGTGGTGACTTCAGTATTGAGAATATCGTGTTGCATAGCCTTCCCTCAGTGAATAAACCGGTTTCTGCTTCAGGTGATCCCTATCTACTGTAGCGGATTCAGACCGGGTCATTCTACTTTGAATCCCCCGGGAGTGTCTCTTGATGTAACAGGCCACACAACATGAATTCATCTCAACACCGGGAGCGCGCAATTCAGTGTACAGTGATGAATGGATGTAATAGCATTTCGTTAATTGTTAATTTAAGAGAGTTTTATTGATGAAGAAGATGTTTAGCACGGTGTTAATTGCGGCCTCCGTCGCGCTGCTGGCGGCCTGCTCACCGGATGAAGATAATAAGATCAAAGTCGCCATTAATACCGGGCCGGATGAGGCTATCTGGAAAGTCGTAGAACAGGTGGCCAAAGAGAAATATAACCTCGACGTGGAGGTTATCTCATTTAATGATTACGTACTGCCGAACGAAGCGCTGAACAATAAAGACGTCGATGCTAACGCCTTCCAGACGCTGCCTTACCTTGAGGCGCAATCAAAAGAGCGCGGCTATAAGTTTGCGATTGTCGGTAAAACCTTCGTTTTCCCGATCGCCGCCTACTCGAAGAAAATCAAAAATATCAGCGAACTGCCTGACGGCGCGACGATTTCCATTTCTAACGAAACCACAACCCTGGGTCGCAGCCTGCTGCTGCTGCAGGCGCAAGGTTTAATCAAGCTAAAAGAAGGGACAGGCTATCTGCCTACAACGCTGGATATTATCGACAATCCTAAACAGCTAAAAATCGTCGAAGTCGACACGCCGCAGCTGACCCGTACCCTTGACGACCCGAATGTCGCCCTGTCGATTATTAACACCAACTTCTCTGCCCAGGCCGGCCTGTCGGCCGCCCGCGATGGTTTATTTATGGAAGGTCCGGATTCGCCGTACGTCAACGCCATCGTTTCACGCGAAGAGAATAAAGACAGCAAAAAGGTTCAGGAGCTGAAAGAGGCCTTCCAGACTCAAGCGGTTGCCGACAAGGCAGCGGAAGTCTACAAAGGCGATGCGATTAAGGGCTGGTAATTAGCCACCGCTTACGGCCGCCCGTCACTGCGGGCGGCCTGATTTTAATAATAACCAGATGAACACCGGCGCACCCAGGGTGGCGGTGACCACGCCAATCGGCAATTCCGCCGCCGAGAGCGCCAGACGCGCGACGATATCCGCCCCCAGCAGAGCGCTGGCTCCCGCTAACAGACAGGCCGGAAGCAGCGCGCGGTGATCGCTCAAACCACATAGCCGCAAAATATGCGGAATAACCAGACCGATAAAGCCAATCGCTCCCGCCAGCGCCACGCTGACGCCCACCAGCCAACCGGTAGCGACCACCAGCACTTTACGCCATAGCCATAGCGGCAACCCCAGCTGACGTGCGGAAACCTCCCCCAGCGCTAACAGATTGAGCGGCTGCGATTGCAGACACACCCAGGCCAGCACCGGCAGCAGCGCCAGCATCAGCCACAGCTGCTGCCAGTCCACGCCGCCAAAGCCGCCCATCATCCAGTACATCAGTTGGCGGAGATCGAAAGAGGTGGAGAAATAGACCGCCCAGGTCATCAGGGCGCTACAAATGATGCCGAGCGCGACCCCCGCCAGCAGCAGGCGACTGGTTGAGAGATGCCGCCGGGCAAAACGCAGTAAAATAAAGGTAATAACCAGCGCGCCAGCAATCGCGCATAGCCCGAGCGCCCAGCCTGGAAGCATGCCTTTTCCCAGCAAGACGGCAGCTATCAGGCCAACCCCAGCCCCGTTTGATACCCCTAGCAGCCCAGGCTCCGCCAGCGGATTTTCAAACAGCGCCTGCATAATCGCCCCGGACAGCGCCAGCGCGGCCCCCACCAGCAGGACGGCCAGGGTGCGCGGCAGACGAATCTGCCAGATAAACAGCTCACCTTTGGCGCTAAACCATTCGCCGGGGCCAATCCACTGGTCGCCGGCGCACAGGCTGATGGTCGACGTGACCAGCAGCAGCAACGTTAATACCGCAAGCCAGCGCCGGTTCCGGCGCCGTTGAATTTGAGCAAAGGTCAGCATAGATTTCTGAATCGAGAAAAAGGATGTGGTTGATTTTACGGTATTCGGCCAGGAAAAGAAAAAAGGCCGCATAGCGGCCTTTTTAGTTAGTTCAGATTACTTATCTCTGGGTGACGCATTTTCGACACGGCTTTTTAGCTTCTGGCCAGGTCTGAAAGTCACCACTCGCCGGGCTGTAATAGGGATATCCTCTCCCGTTTTCGGGTTACGGCCCGGGCGTTGGTTCTTATCTCGCAAATCGAAATTGCCGAACCCGGAGAGTTTTACCTGCTCTCCGTTTTCCAGAGCGCGACGGACCTCTTCGAAAAATAACTCTACCAGCTCTTTGGCATCCCGCTTGCTAAGCCCAAGCTTATCAAACAGATATTCTGACATTTCAGCTTTTGTAAGCGCCATAGGTTCAATCCCTCAATGATGCCTGGAATCGCTCTTTCAATGCCTCTACACATTTGGCGACGGTAGCGGCAATCTCCTCTTCTTCGAGTGTACGGCTGGTATCCTGGAGGATAAGGCTGATAGCGAGGCTCTTGAAACCCTCTGCTACGCCCTTGCCGCGGTACACGTCAAATAAGTTTACGCCAACTACCTGATTTACGCCAACTTTCTTACACTCGGCTAAAACATCGGCAGCGGGAACGTTTTCTGCCACAACGACGGCGATGTCGCGACGGTTCGCCGGGAAGCGAGAAACTTCACGCGCCTGAGGCACCACGCGGTCTGCAAGCTTGCTCCACTCCAGTTCAAAGACCAACGTGCGACCGTTCAAATCCAGCTTACGTTCCAGCTCAGGATGAACAACCCCAATAAAACCAATACGTTCACCTTTCAGATAAATCGCCGCCGACTGACCCGGATGAAGCGCATTATTGGCTTCGATGCGAAATTCAATGTCGGACAGCTTGCCGGTGAGGTCGAGGACCGACTCCAGATCGCCTTTTAAATCATAGAAATCGACGGTTTCTTTTGCCAGGTTCCAGTGTTCTTCGTAACGGTTACCGCAAATCACGCCGGCCAGCATCACATCCTGACGAATGCCCAGCGGAGCCTGAGTATCAGGAACAAAGCGTAAACCGCTCTCAAAGATGCGTACGCGGCTCTGCTGACGGTTCTGGTTGTAGACCACCGTCCCTAACAGGCCGGTCCACAATGACAGGCGCATCGCCGACATTTCGCTGGAGATCGGGCTCGGCAGAATCAGCGCTTCTTCGCCGGGGTGGATCCACTGCTGTACTTTCGGATCAACGAAGCTGTAGGTAATCACTTCCTGATAGCCTTTGTCGTTGAGCAGCGTTTTCACGCGCTTAAGCGACAGATCCGCTTCGCGGTGGGTGCCCATGATCAGGCCCGCTTGCACCGGTTCGTCAGGAATATTGTTATAACCATAGACGCGGGCGACTTCTTCGACCAGGTCCTCTTCGATGGCAATATCGAAACGCCAGCTCGGCGCGACGGCTTGCCACTCGTCCTGGCCTTCGGTGACGTCACAGCCCAGACGACGCAGAATATCGCTAACCTGCGCATCCTCAACGTGGTGACCAATCAGACGATCCAACTTGCTGCGGCGAAGCTGGATGGTCGCAGGCTTCGGCAGGGTCGCTTCGTTGGTGACGTCAATGATCGGGCCAGCTTCGCCGCCGCAAATATCCATCAGCAGGCGGGTCGCACGCTCCATCGCCTGATACTGCAACGCGGAGTCCACGCCGCGCTCGTAGCGGTGGGAAGCATCGGTATGCAGGCCATGACGGCGGGCGCGCCCGGTAATGGACAGCGGGCTAAAGAACGCGCATTCCAGCAGAACGTTTTGCGTTTCATCGTTTACGCCGGAGTGCTCGCCGCCGAAAATCCCCCCCATGGCCAGAGCTTTCTGATGGTCAGCAATCACCAGAGTATCGGTGTCCAGCTTAGCCTCGGAGCCGTCCAGCAGGACCAGGGGTTCTCCTTCATGCGCCATACGCACGACAATTCCGCCTTCAATGCGGTCTTTATCGAAGGCGTGCATCGGCTGGCCCAGCTCGAGCAGGACGTAGTTGGTCACGTCAACCACCGCATCGATGGAGCGAATACCGCAGCGGCGCAGCTTCTCTTTCATCCATAACGGGGTCGGCGCTTTGACATTAATGCCTTTTACCACGCGCCCCAGATAGCGCGGACACGCTTCCGGCGCATCGACCTGGATTGGCAGAACGTCATTGACGGTGGCGGCTACCGGGGGTATTTCCGGGACATTCAACGGCGCCTTGTTGAGCACGGCGACATCGCGGGCCACGCCGATAATACCGAGACAGTCGGCACGGTTCGGCGTGACGCTGATTTCGATAGTGTTATCGTCGAGCTTCAGATATTCACGGATATCGGTACCCAACGGCGCATCGGCGGGCAGTTCAATAATGCCGCTGTGATCGTCGGAAATACCCAGTTCGGAGAAGGAGCACAGCATGCCTTCCGACGGCTCACCGCGCAGCTTTGCCGCTTTAATTTTAAAATCGCCCGGCAGGACGGCGCCGATGGTCGCCACGGCAACCTTCAGGCCCTGACGGCAGTTCGGCGCGCCGCAGACGATATCCAGCAGACGTTCGCCGCCGACGTTGATTTTTGTCACGCGCAGTTTGTCGGCATTAGGGTGCTGAGCGCACTCGACCACTTCGCCAACAACAACGCCGTTGAAGCTGCCCGCGACCGGCTCAACGCCGTCAACCTCAAGCCCGGCCATCGTTATCTGGTCCGACAGCGCTTCGCTATCGATAGCTGGGTTAACCCACTCGCGTAACCACAGTTCACTGAATTTCATTGTTCTGTCCTGCCCTTATTTAAACTGTTTGAGGAAACGCAGATCGTTTTCGAAGAACGCGCGTAAGTCGGTCACGCCGTAGCGCAGCATGGTCAGACGCTCCATGCCCATGCCGAAGGCAAAGCCGGAATAGATTTCCGGATCGATACCCACGTTGCGCAGTACGTTTGGATGCACCATACCGCAGCCGAGCACTTCCAGCCATTTGCCGTTTTTGCCCATGACGTCAACTTCCGCAGAGGGCTCGGTGAACGGGAAATAGGACGGACGAAAACGAATCTGCAGATCTTCTTCAAAGAAGTTACGCAGGAAATCGTGCAGCGTTCCCTTCAGATTGGTAAAGCTGATGTTGGTATCAACGATCAGGCCTTCCATCTGATGGAACATTGGGGTGTGGGTCTGATCGTAGTCGTTACGATACACGCGGCCTGGCGCAATAATGCGGATCGGCGGCTGCTGGTTAGCCATGGTACGGATCTGCACACCTGAAGTTTGCGTACGCAAGAGGCGCGTCGCATCGAACCAGAAAGTGTCGTGGTCAGCGCGTGCCGGATGGTGGCCAGGGATATTCAGCGCATCGAAGTTGTGGTAGTCATCTTCGATTTCCGGGCCGGTCGCGACGGTAAAGCCGAGCTCACCGAAGAAACTTTCGATACGGTCGATGGTGCGGGTAACCGGGTGCAGTCCGCCGTTCTCAATACGACGTCCCGGCAGAGAGACATCAATGGTTTCCGAGGCCAGGCGCGCGTTAAGCGCTGCGCTTTCGAGCTCGGTCTTACGCGCGTTAAGCGCCTGCTGGACCTGCTCTTTGGCTTCGTTGATAACCGCGCCGGCTGCCGGGCGCTCTTCAGCAGGCAGCTCGCGCAGGGTGGTCATCTGAAGGGTCAGAAGCCCTTTTTTACCCAGGTATTCCACGCGGACGTTGTCCAGCGCAGCAACATCTGATGCCTCGTTAATGGCTGCCTTCGCACTGGCAACCAGCTCTGCGAGATGTGACATGGTTTTCCTCATTATGTCGGTGCAGACACCGGTTATGGTTATTATTTTGCTCTCACAATTTCGAGCCGCAGACCGTAGGTACTCCTTCAGTTGACCGAATGATTCAGGTCAACCCACGCGTCTGGAGCTTGAAATAGAACGAGCCAGTTCAGATACAAAAAAAGCCTCCACAGGGGGAGGCTTTTTGGCGCTGTTTTCCGTTTCTTCTTTCACGCGCTAGCCTCCTGAGTTCAGGTGCTAAAGTAAAAAAAGAAGCGGAAAATAGCAGCATTCATGCTTGCATTACCTTGTCTGGTAAAAAACGTAAGACCGATATTGAAATGCTTACGCGGATAAAAGTCAATGTATTGATAGCCTTGAAACGAAAAGAGGGAGACAAGCTCCCTCTTTCAACTGGCTTATGCCAGAGCTGCTTTCGCTTTTTCGACCAGCGCGGTGAACGCTAATTTGTCGAATACTGCGATGTCAGCCAGGATCTTACGGTCGATTTCAACAGAGGCTTTTTTCAGGCCGTTGATGAATTTGCTGTAAGAAATACCGTTCTGACGTGCTGCTGCGTTGATACGCGCAATCCACAGTTGACGGAACTGACGCTTTTTCTGACGACGGTCACGATAAGCGTACTGACCAGCTTTGATAACAGCCTGGAAGGCAACGCGGTATACGCGAGAACGCGCACCGTAGTAGCCTTTAGCTTGTTTCAAAATTTTCTTGTGACGTGCACGGGCAACTACACCACGTTTTACGCGAGCCATATGTGCTCTCCTGTATCTATTCTAATTAAAAAGTTAAAAGGGTTAACGACTTATGCGTACGGCAGGCACGCGATGACCAGGCCCAGATCGCCTTTGGAAACCATGGCTTTCGGACGCAGGTGACGTTTACGCTTAGTAGCTTTTTTGGTCAGAATGTGACGCAGGTTAGCGTGCTTGTGCTTAAAACCACCTTTACCGGTTTTTTTGAAGCGCTTAGCAGCACCGCGTACGGTCTTAATTTTTGGCATTTTAATAACTTCCACTTCGCATTGTTAATAAACGAAACATAGGCGAACAACAGCTGCGGAACCTAAAGGCTCCACAGACATTGCTACTTGAAGGCCTTACTGTTTCTTCTTAGGAGCGAGCACCATGATCATCTGGCGGCCTTCGATCTTCGTTGGGAAGGATTCGACTACTGCCAGTTCACTCAGATCGTCACGGACGCGGGTAAGCACTTCCATCCCGATCTGCTGGTGAGCCATCTCACGGCCGCGGAAACGCAGCGTGATCTTAGCTTTATCACCCTCTTCCAGAAAGCGAACCAGGCTGCGGAGTTTTACCTGGTAGTCGCCATCATCGGTGCCAGGTCGGAATTTGATTTCCTTGACCTGAATAACTTTTTGCTTTTTCTTCTGTTCCTTAGAAGACTTGCTCTTTTCATAAAGGAACTTGCCGTAGTCCATGATACGACAAACTGGCGGTTCGGCGTTAGGGCTGATTTCAACTAAATCTACTCCAGCTTCTTCAGCTTTTTCGATAGCTTCTCTCAGACTCACAATACCCAAAGCTTCGCCTTCCAGACCTGTTAAGCGAACTTCCAGGGCGCGAATCTCGCCATTGATACGATTCGGACGTGCCGTTTGAACTCGTTTTCCGCCTTTAATACCTTATTCCTCCAGTTGTTTTAGACTGCGGCTGCGAATCTCTTGTTGCAGCTTCTCGATAACTTCATTTACGTCCAGGCTGCCCAAGTCTTTGCCACGACGGGTACGCACGGCAACTTTGCCAGCTTCTACCTCTTTGTCGCCACAGACCAACATGTAAGGGACACGACGTAAAGTGTGCTCGCGGATTTTAAAGCCTATCTTCTCATTTCTCAAGTCTGCTTTTACGCGAATGCCCGCATTTTGTAGTTTACGCGTCAATTCGTTAACGTATTCAGCCTGAGAATCAGTAATATTCATGATCACAACCTGCACCGGCGCAAGCCAGCTTGGGAAGAAGCCGGCAAACTCTTCGGTCAGGATGCCAATAAAGCGCTCCAGCGAACCAAGAATCGCACGGTGAATCATTACCGGTACCTGTCGTTCGTTATTTTCGCCAACATAGGAGGCGCTTAAACGCTGCGGCAGGGAGAAGTCCAGCTGTACAGTACCGCACTGCCATGCACGATCGAGGCAGTCATACAGGGTAAATTCAATTTTCGGACCGTAGAAGGCGCCTTCACCCAGTTGATATTCAAACGGGATATTGTTCTCTTCCAGCGCCACCGCCAGATCCGCTTCAGCACGATCCCATGTCTCATCACTACCGATGCGTTTTTCCGGGCGAGTTGACAGCTTGACGACGATTTTCTCGAAGCCGAAGGTGCTGTACATATCGTAGACCATACGAATACAGGCGTTAACTTCATCACGAACCTGATCTTCAGTACAGAAAATATGGGCATCGTCCTGAGTAAACCCGCGTACGCGCATCAGGCCATGCAGCGCGCCTGACGGCTCATTGCGATGGCAGCTACCGAATTCAGCCATACGTAATGGCAGATCGCGGTAGGATTTCAGGCCCTGGTTGAAGATCTGCACGTGACCCGGGCAGTTCATCGGCTTGATGCAGTATTCACGGTTCTCGGAAGAAGTGGTAAACATCGCATCTTTATAGTTGTCCCAGTGGCCGGTTTTTTCCCACAGCACACGGTCCATCATAAACGGGCCTTTAACTTCCTGATACTGGTACTCTTTCAGCTTAGAACGCACAAAAGTTTCCAGTTCGCGGAAGATAGTCCATCCATCATTATGCCAGAACACCATACCCGGCGCCTCTTCCTGCATATGATACAGGTCGAGCTGCTTACCGATTTTACGGTGATCGCGCTTAGCGGCTTCTTCCAGGCGCTGCAGATAGGCATTCAGCGCTTTTTTATCTGCCCAGGCGGTACCGTAGATGCGCTGCAGCATTTTATTATTGCTATCGCCGCGCCAGTAGGCGCCAGCGGTCTTCATCAGTTTGAAGTGATGGCAGAAACGCATATTCGGCACATGCGGCCCACGGCACATGTCGACATATTCTTCGTGATGATACAAGCCAGGCTTGTCATCATGAGCAATGTTTTCATCAAGAATAGAGACTTTATAGCTCTCGCCACGCTTCACAAAGGTTTCACGCGCTTCGTGCCAGCTGACTTTCTTCTTAATAACGTCGTAGTTTTTCTCGGCGAGCTCATGCATACGTTTTTCGAGCGCGTCGATATCTTCCTGGGTCAGGGTATGGTCCAGATCGACATCGTAGTAGAAACCATTGTCGACAACCGGGCCGATCGCCATTTTGGTATTTGGCCACAGCTGTTTAATCGCATGCCCCAAAAGGTGCGCACAGGAGTGACGAATAATCTCAAGACCATCTTCATCTTTCGCGGTGATGATAGAGAGCGTTGCGTCGTTTTCAATTAAGTCACAGGCGTCAACCAGCTCGCCGTTGACACGACCAGCGATAGTGGCTTTCGCCAGACCGGGGCCAATATCCAGAGCGACGTCCATCGGGCTCACAGCGTGATCAAAATGGCGTTGGCTGCCATCAGGAAGCGTAATTACAGGCATTTCATGTCCTTATTTGCAGTGGTGCCCCGCACGAAAGAGCACATACAAAACAATATAATCATAATTATCAACAAGTTCAGACCCAGTTCCCGCTTCACTCTGCGAAAATATGTGCACGCTCGTTCACCGACACGTCCCCACCTGCAGCCGCCTGTTGATAACACCGAGGGTTAGTTTACACATCATTAGTGCGTGATAAAAGTCACATAAGACTAAATGGTTATTGTTGATGGAAAAAAAAGGGGGCGGCGTAACAAACGCTGCATAATTGCTTCAGCGATAGATCGGAAGAAACGACGACAGCGCGATATGACGCATATAGAATATTTATGATTTCACATAAATTATGACGATTTAACACCAAACGCGGAAAGCGAAACCGGTACAGCATTACCCGGTTTACTGCTTGACGAAATAATAAAAGAGAAGTTATGAATGGTGTTTAAATATCAGGACCATTCGCCGGCGACAAGTTTATGAACATCAAACGCGTCGTTCATTGACTGTCCGGTTGATTGTGAGCCCGGAGCAATGTTGGAGCCCGCTTCGACATCGGTCGCTTTGGCAATGCCCACTGGCGTACGATCGTGATTACCCGGCTGCGGTGCGGGAGCGGCGGCAAATGCGCCAAAAGACAGCGTGCACAGCATCACGGCCACGAGTGCGATTTTGCTATTTCTCATGATAGTCATTCTCTTATTTGTTGCAGATAATAGAACGGATTCGTTATCTCCGCCTGTGTTGAACAGTATAGATCCAGATCACATTTTTGTCCGACCCAATATTTATCTTTTCGTGTCAAATTGACTGCATATTTGTCAGCAAAATAGCAATTATGAGGAAATTATGGAGACCATTTCTTTTTATAAAAAACAAAACAAGAGACCAAAAATAATAATGCCACTTATTGCTAAATTTAAAACAATCAGGCCGGAATATCCGGCCTGAAAATATTACATTTTATAACCGAGCGATAGCGTGGTGCGGCGATCGGTATGTTCCGGCGCCGATGACGGCGGTTCAGAGTTCCACGTCAGGTTATAGGCTACTTTGAGGGCAAAGTGCGCGTTAATCGCAACGTTTAACGCACTTTCAGAGTTCAGCGTCGTATCTTCAGCGCCGAATACCGAGACGCCTTGGGTAAATTTGGCGTTATCGGTCATCTGCCAGGCGTAGGTACCGGAAGCATAGCCCAACGGCTGAGTATCATTATCACCATCGGTATACTCGTCATAGCGTACGCCAGGACCAAATTCAAAACGCAGGCTGTGTACCGGGCCGTTCATGATCTGACGACCATAACCCGCGGTGAACACATCACGCTGCTGATAACCATTGTAACGATCCGTCAGCCAGCTCGCCTGACCAAAAAGATAATTCTGGTCGGTCAGGTTATAACGGCTACGTCCGCCCACCGCGTACTTTTCCGAAGAGCGCTGATCGTTTGACGACGTATTGCTGGCATTTCCCCACAGCGACCATGCGGTGGTATCGCCATACCAGGTCAACGTGGAGTCGGCGGTCATTGAGGAACTTTTCGTATTGCCGGACTGCGCCAGATAACCGGCGTTAACAGTACCTTCGAAAGGTTTTTTTGCAGAAGAAGGGTCATCCATGACAGTAAAAACGGAATCATCGGCCATTGCGCACGCAGACGCAAAGAGCCCTCCCGCCAGCATCACCGCTGCGGGTACTGTCTTCAAAAGCTTCATTTAATTTTAAGTCCGTACAACCTATAAGGAGACCAGGAGGGTCCCGGGAACTTTCGCGAGGATCGCTAATAGCCGGTCCTAAGAAAGGGAGTAAATTATAAAAAAGCACGATTAACTTAGCAATCAATTACTCTTTCGTTTTTTGTATAAGACGCTTCGCAAAACAATTTTTATTTCATAAAGATAAAAAGGGGTACCGGGGCATAAGCTAGTCGTCGCTTCCCCTTACCTCCTTTAAGTGCCATGCTTAAAATCAGAGCAGCTAAATTCGTATTATGGAGGAAACCGGATGACCAAAATCTATACGCTCACGTTAGCCCCCTCTCTCGACAGCGCCACGCAAACCCCGCAAATTTACCCGGAAGGCAAGCTACGCTGTAGCGCCCCCGTATTTGAACCCGGAGGCGGCGGTATTAACGTGGCGCGAGCCATCACTTTTCTTGGCGGCAGCGCCACGGCTATCTTTCCCGTCGGCGGCGCAACGGGTGAACACCTGACAGCGCTGCTGACGGATGAACACGTTCCCGTCGATACGGTAGAGACTCACGACTGGACGCGGCAGAATCTTCACGTTCATGTGAACGCCAGCGGCGAGCAATATCGTTTCGTGATGCCTGGCGCCGCATTAACTGCGGATGAGCTCCGCCTCATTGAGGAAAAAGTTCTCACTATCGCCCCCGGCTCGCTGCTGGTAATTAGCGGCAGTCTGCCGCCGGGCATCAGCGTCGAAAACCTGACGCAGCTGGTGAAAAACGCGCAGCGGCATGGATTGCGCTGTATTGTTGATAGTTCCGGCGATGCTCTCGCCGCAGCGCTTGATGTCGGCAATATTGAACTGGTTAAACCGAACCAGAAAGAGCTGAGCGCGCTGGTCCAGCGGGATCTGAGCCAGCCGGATGATGTGCGGCTCGCCGCGCAAGAGTTAATTCGTTCCGGCAAAGTCCAGCGCGTCGTCGTCTCCCTGGGAGCACAGGGAGCGCTTGGTGTTGACGCCGATGGTAGCGTTCAGGTCGTACCGCCGCCGATGAAAAGCCAGAGTACCGTCGGCGCCGGTGACAGCATGGTTGGCGCGATGACCTTAAGGCTGGCGGAAAATGCCTCGCTTGAAGATATGGTTCGCTTTGGCGTCGCGGCGGGTAGCGCGGCCACCATCAATCAGGGCACCCGCCTTTGCTCGCAGGAAAATACGCAAAAAATCTACGATTATCTGCGCGGTTTATAATCTCCTTCTCTCCCTCTGGCAAAACGGAGGGAGTCGCCAAATCAGCATGATGGTCTATGCTAAAAATGCCATGGATAACAACGGGGTGAAAAATGAGTAGCGAAATTACCGCCTGGGTCGTCACGGTTCGTTTCCACGAAGAGACGTTAACGGAAATTAACGAACTCAGTAATCATCTCACTCGCGCCGGGTTTACCCTTGTCTTAAACGATGATGAAGGGAACGTCCACGAGCTCGGCACCAATACCTTCGGCCTGCTTTCCATGCAGAATGCCGATGAAGTTAAAGCGTTAAGCGCGGGTTTGGCCGAAACCGCGCTGGGAAGAGCCGTTGACGTCACCGTGTCAACATTCAGCGAGTGGATAAAAGCTCAATAAGTGCGATTGACGCAACGGAAAACGTTCAGTTGTGCGTCAGTTCGAATTTTACGCCGGGGTTATGCGCTAACCTTATGAAATGTTGGAAGACATGGGGAGAGACGGCATGTGGCAAGCTATCAGCAATTTGTTAAGCGATTTGCATACCGAAGCAGCTGAAATCGAACTGCGAAACGAACTACCCGGTGGAGAGATCCACGCCGCCTGGCATTTACGCTTTGGCGGACGCGATTACTTCGTAAAATGCGACGAACGTGAGCTTTTACCCATCTTCACGGCCGAGGCAGACCAGCTTGAGCTGCTGTCGCGAAGTAAAACCGTGAACGTACCGCAGGTTTTTGCCGTAGGCAGCGATCGTGATTATAGTTTTCTGGTCATGGAATATCTCCCCCCTCGCCCGCTGGATGCGCACAACGCTTTCCTGTTAGGCCAGCAAATCGCCCATTTGCATCAATGGAGCGATCAGCCGCAGTTTGGTCTGGATTTTGACAATGACCTTTCCACGACTCCCCAGCCGAACGCCTGGCAGCGTCGCTGGTCCACGTTCTTTGCCGAACAGCGCATCGGCTGGCAGCTCGAGCTCGCCGCCGAGAAAGGCCTGCATTTTGGCGATATCGATAGCCTTGTTGATATTATTCAGCAGCGGTTGAGCAATCATCAGCCGCAGCCGTCGCTGCTCCACGGTGATTTATGGTCCGGTAACTGCGCGCTTGGGCCAAACGGACCCTATATTTTCGACCCCGCTTGCTACTGGGGCGATCGCGAATGCGATCTGGCGATGCTCCCGCTGCATCCGGAACAGCCGCCGCAAATCTATGATGGCTATCAATCCGTTTCGCCGCTACCGTCCGGGTTTCTTGAGCGGCAACCCATCTACCAGCTCTATACGCTGCTGAATCGCGCAATTCTGTTTGGCGGACAACATCTGGTGACGGCGCAGAAAGCGCTTGATGACGTGTTCATGGATAAGGCCCCGTAAGGGGCCTTGCTTATGCGGATTAGCTGATTTGTACGCCTTTCAGGCGGAACTGAATGGTCATGGTAATGCCGGTTCCTGGTTTACCCGGTTCATAGCGCCATTTACGTAAAGCGTTTTTCACTTCACGCTCAAACATGTTGGCCGGCTGGGCAGAGAGGATCTGCACGTTATCCACGCGCCCTTCCGCCGTGACGTCGAACTTAACCCGAACATTCCCTTCAATGCGCAGCGCCTGCGCACGAGCAGGATAGCTCGGTTCTCCACGGCTTAACGCCCGCGGTCCGGTCGGCGCCGTGACGGTCGGTTTAGCGTTCGCGGTTGAGGTGCTCGGCGCGGTGCGCGCTGGCGCCGTATTTGTATTTTCAAACGGCGAGGCCGGGCGCGTTTCCGCCGGTTTTACATCACGCTTCGGTTGCTCAACCTTTTTTTCCGGCTTCGGTTTAGGCTTTGGCTTCGGTTTAGGTTTCGGTTTATGGATAACGACCGGCGCCTCTTTTGGCGGTTCAGGAATCACTTCCGATTCCGGCTCTGGTTCCGGTTCAACGATGGGTTCAACGACCGGCTGAGCCGCCTGAGGCGGTTCCAGATCTGCCGGGGCCACCATAGTAATCTCAATGGGCTGTGAGGGTGACGGCCGTTCAATAACCTGATGTACCGAAGTATAGAGCAGCGCCGCGACAACACCGCCGTGGATAACCACAGACAGTAGCGTGGGCCACGGAAAGCGGCGAGGTAAATCAAAGGTCATTGCGCTCATAGTCGTTTCTGTTGAAAAATGATGCCCCGATTTTAAATGCAAATAGCAATCATATTCAACTAGGGTTGTTGGCTTGTATCAAAATTTGCCCTGATTTATGACAAAAAGCCGCCGGGACGTGGCATTCTGGGGATCGTGAGCATCTTTGCATTGCAGTCAACGACGGTTTCACTTAACGTGATTCGCCAATTTATTGATAAGGAGCCATGCCGTGCTTTACGTTATCTACGCTGAAGATATCGCCGACTCTCTGGAAAAACGGACGTCGGTACGTCCCGCCCACCTGGCGCGTTTGCAATTATTACATGATGAAGGTCGTTTACTGACCGCCGGCCCAATGCCCGCAGTCGACAGTAATGAACCCGGCGCGGCGGGCTTCACCGGCTCAACGGTAATTGCGGAATTTGAATCACTGGAAGCGGCGCAATCATGGGCCAATGACGATCCGTATATCGCCGCAGGGGTTTATCAGAAAGTATCTGTAAAACCGTATAAAAAAGTATTCTAAAGAACCAAATGTTGGCAAAAAACAGAGGCACCGCGAGCGGTGCCTTTTGTTTCGACTCTCAAAACTCAGAGAAGGTGAACAGCAGAGAGTGTCGTTGCCGCTTAACCAGCTCTTTTCTGATGGCGAGGATGCGCATATTACGACGCGACTGGCCTTCCAGCCAGCGTGCTTTACGGCGGCTCACCTGCCGAAGCATGCGCCAGCGCCCTACTTCCGTTCTACTACGCTTCATTACAACTACTCTACGAGTGAAAACAGCCTGCATTATAGACCGATGAATCTGGCTAACCAACGCTTTCGCTGCGTTTTTATTTGCCAGATGGATGTTGATGCGTAAACTCATGTCATCAAGTCATTCAAAAGGATTTTTCATCTATGACAACCTTTTACACGGTGGTGAACTGGCTGGTTATACTTGGTTACTGGCTACTTATCGCCGGTGTAACATTACGGATATTAATGAAAAGACGCGCGGTCCCGTCAGCGATGGCCTGGCTGCTTGTCATTTATATTCTTCCGCTGGTGGGAATTATCGCCTATCTCTCGTTCGGCGAACTGCATCTGGGTAAACGCCGCGCCGAGCGCGCGCGGGCCATGTGGCCCTCGACGGCCAAGTGGTTAAAAGATCTCAAAGCCTGCAAGCATATCTTTGCCGATGATAATAGCCCGGTCGCCGAATCGTTGTTCAAACTCTGCGAACGCCGTCAGGGAATTGGCGGCGTCAAAGGAAACCAGCTCCAGCTGCTCACCGAGTCCGATGACGTCATGCAAGCGCTCATCCGCGATATCCAGCTCGCCCGGCACAATATTGAGATGGTCTTCTATATCTGGCAGCCTGGCGGCATGGCCGACCAGGTCGCCGAATCATTAATGGCGGCGGCCAGACGCGGTGTACATTGCCGGCTGATGCTCGACTCCGCCGGGAGCGTGGCCTTTTTCCGCAGCCCCTGGGCTGCGATGATGCGTAATGCCGGCATTGAAGTCGTCGAAGCGCTGAAGGTCAACCTGATGCGCGTCTTCCTGCGCCGTATGGACCTGCGTCAGCACCGTAAAATGGTCATGATCGATAACTATATTGCCTATACCGGCAGTATGAATCTGGTTGATCCGCGTTTCTTTAAGCAGGACTCCGGCGTTGGCCAGTGGATCGATCTGATGGCGCGAATGGAAGGGCCTGTAGCGACAGCCATGGGCATTGTCTACTCCTGCGACTGGGAGATTGAAACCGGTAAACGTATTTTACCGCCGCCGCCGGACGCGAACATTATGCCGTTCGAAGAGGCCAGCGGGCACACGATTCACACTATCGCCTCGGGCCCGGGCTTTCCGGAAGATTTGATCCATCAGGCTCTGCTCACTGCCGCCTACGCGGCCAAAGAGCATTTGATCATGACGACTCCCTACTTTGTGCCCAGTGACGATCTTCTGCATGCCATCTGCACCGCCGCCCAGCGCGGCGTCGATGTCAGCATCATCCTGCCGCGCAAGAACGACTCGCTGCTGGTGGGCTGGGCCAGCCGCGCCTTCTTTACCGAACTGCTGGCTGCCGGGGTGAAGATCTACCAGTTTGAAGGCGGCCTGCTGCATACCAAGAGCGTGCTGGTTGACGGCGAGCTCAGCCTGGTGGGCACCGTTAACCTCGACATGCGCAGCCTGTGGTTGAACTTCGAGATTACGCTGGTGATTGACGATGCCGGATTTGGCAGCGATCTGGCCGCGGTGCAGGATGATTATATCTCCCGCTCGCGCCTGCTGGACGCCAGGCTATGGTTAAAACGTCCGCTGTGGCAGCGGATCGCCGAGCGACTGTTTTACTTCTTCAGTCCGTTGCTGTAAAACGTGCCAATCAGATGTTTAATGGGTAGCAATCATGGATATGGATTTAAACAATCGCCTGACCGAAGACGAAACGCTTGAACAGGCTTACGACATTTTCCTCGAGCTGGCCGTCGACAACCTCGACCCGGCGGATGTCATTCTGTTCAATCTGCAGTTTGAAGAACGCGGCGGCGCTGAGCTCTTTGACCCGGCGCCTGACTGGGAAGAGCACGTCGATTTTGACCTCAACCCTGACTTCTTCGCGGAAGTGGTCATTGGCCTGGCCGATGAAGATGGCGGCGAGATTAACGATATTTTTGCGCGCGTGCTGCTGTGCCGTGAAAAAGACCACAAGCTCTGTCATATCCTGTGGCGCGAATAAAATCTTTCTTAAGTAAATAACGATACAGAATAAGCCTGCCGGGTTTAACCAGAGCAGGCTTTTTTATTTATTCGGGTAGTTTACTGCCGCAGGCGTTGCAGTAGCGGGCGTCTTTTTCATGATTTGCATGCTGACAATTCGAACATATGCGCTGAGTACGGCGATTCTGAAAGGTCGTGGTCATATGGGTGGTAATTAAGCCGGTGGGAATCGCAATAATTGAGTAGCCGATTAAGATAAGGATGGAGGCCAGAATTCGCCCGAGCGGCGTATGCGGCGTGATGTCGCCATATCCCACCGTGGTTATCGTCACAATCGCCCAGTAAACCGACGCATTCAGCGTAGTAAACCCATATCGCGGCCCCTCAACCAGATACATCAGGGCGCCAAAAATCACCATCACGATGGCAATAAAAGAGTAGAACAGAATCAACTGGTGGCGAGCGCTGACGATGGCGGTCCAGAAAATATTCAGCGACGGCATAAAACGCAGCAGTTTAAGAATACGCAGAGCGCGAATCGCGCGCATGGCCCGCCAGGCGAACACGTACTCAATACTGATCTCAGGCCATAGCCACATTACGTAGAGCGGTAAGATAGTGGCAAGATCAATAATTCCCCAAAAGCTGAAAATATACTTTAGCGGATTCGGCCAACTGATAATGCGCAGAATATACTCGCAGGTAAAAACCGCGGTGACAATAAGCTCAAGCCAGACAAAGACATGCCATTCATCTACCGTCAGATGATATTGCGTTCCCAATCCGGACTCGATAAATATCACCAGCACGCTAAGCAGCGCAAAGAGGCCGCAGAATCCCTCAAAATGCCGGCCGGTGCGACGGTTTTGATCGAAGAGTAAATGATACAGCCGCAGACGAGCGGCATGAATATGAAAAGCCACGTTAACCTCGCTAAAAAAAGGGCTGACCTGCGTCAGCCCCAGAGATTATAACGGGTCTACCTTCAGGCAGGAAACCGCGTGTCGGAAACTGCCCTCCAGCACCGGTCGCGTCTTAGCGCACTCCGGCCCGGCAATCGGGCACCGCGTGCGAAATACGCATCCCGACGGCGGGTTAATCGGCGATGGCAATTCCCCCTCCAGCAGTTGGATAGTTTTATTCTTCTCTTTATCGGGGTCCGGCACCGGCACCGCCGACATCAGCGCTTTGGTATAAGGATGCAGCGGATTATGGTACACCTCATCGTAGGTGCCCAGTTCCACGGCATGCCCGAGATACATCACCAGTACGCGGTCAGAAATGTGCTTCACCACCGCCAGATCGTGGGCGATAAAAATCAGCGATAGTCCCATTTCACGCTGCAGCTGCTGCAGCAGATTCACTACCTGCGCCTGAATCGACACATCCAGCGCCGAAACCGGCTCATCGCAAATAATGAGCTTCGGCTCAAGAATGAGCGCACGGGCAATACCGATGCGCTGACACTGGCCGCCGGAGAACTCATGCGGGTAGCGGTTAATCAGGTTCGGCAGCAGCCCCACTTTCATCATCATCGCCTTAACGCGATCGCGAACTTCCTGACGCGGCATTTTCGGATGATAGGTACGCAGCGGCTCGGCGATAATTTCCCCGATAGTCATGCGCGGGTTTAGCGACGCCAGCGGATCCTGAAAGATCATCTGAATATCGCTGCGCACGTCGCGCCATTCGTCGGCCTTCATTCCCAGCAAATCTTTACCTAGCCAGGCGACTTTACCGTCGGTGGCTTTGACCAGACCAATGATCGCGCGCGCGAAGGTCGATTTTCCGCATCCGGACTCGCCGACCACGCCCAGGGTTTCACCTTCATACAGACGCAGCGTTACGCCATCCACCGCTTTCAGCGTTTTCGACGGCTGCCAGAACCACTGTTTACCGTCTTTAATATCAAAGTGCACTTTCAGATCGGCGATTTCGAGCAGGACTTTTCTTTGTTCCGTTACGGCGTTCATAGCAAATCCCCCACCGGTTGAAAGCAGGCGCGCAGGCGGCCCGGTGCAAACTCCTCCAGAGGCGGAGCGCTATTGCAAATTTCCATCGCATGCGGACAGCGCGGCTGGAACGGACAGCCCTTCGGCAGCCGCAGCAGGTTCGGCGGATTGCCCGGAATCGTTAACAGAGCATCGCCTTCCGCATCCAGCCGCGGCACCGCATTGAGCAGACCGATAGAATAAGGGTGCGATGGTTGATAAAAGACGTCGCGCGCCTGACCATATTCCATCGTACGCCCGGCGTACATTACCAGCACCTTATCGCAGATCCCGGCGACGACGCCGAGATCGTGGGTAATCATAATGATCGCCGTATTGAACTCGCGCTTGAGCTCATTAAGCAGCGTCATGATTTGCGCCTGTACGGTCACGTCCAGCGCCGTTGTCGGCTCATCGGCAATCAGCAGCTTAGGCCGGCACAGCAGCGCCATCGCAATCATTACGCGCTGGCGCATGCCGCCGGAAAATTCGTGCGGATACATTTTCATCCGTTTACGCGCTTCGGGCATTTTGACCGCGTCCAGCATTTTCACCGACTCTTCAAAGGCTTCGGCTTTGCTCAACGCTTTATGCAGCATCAGGACTTCCATCAGCTGCTCCCCTACCCGCATATACGGATTCAGCGAGGTCATCGGGTCCTGAAAAATCATTGAGATCTGCTCGGCGCGCAGCTTATTCAGTTCGCGCTCCGGAAGGTTGAGGATCTGCTTACCGTTAAAGGTCGCAGAACCGCCGATGCGACCGTTCGCCGCCAGCAGGCCCATCAGCGCAAAAGCGGTCTGCGATTTGCCGGAACCGGACTCGCCCACGATGCCTAAGGTTTCCCCTGCCCGCAGATTAAAATTGAGATCGTTGACCGCGGTCACATCACCATCGGGAGTACCAAAGGTGACGCGGAGATCTTTCACATCCAGAAGCAGTCCGGATTGTTGTGCTGCCTGCGGCGCTTTCGCCGTTTCCATCGTACTCATGTCGGCGCTCCTTAGCGGTCTTTCGGGTCGAGGGCATCACGCAGGCCATCGCCGATAAAGTTAAAACAAAACAGCGTTACCACCAGGAAACCGGCAGGAAACAGAAGTAGCCACGGCGAAACTTCCATCGAGTTGGCGCCATCGCTGAGCAGCGCGCCCCAGCTGCTTAACGGCTCCTGGGTACCCAGGCCGAGGAAGCTCAGGAAGGATTCGAACAAAATCATGCTCGGCACCAGCAGTGAGGCATACACCACGACCACGCCAAGCACGTTAGGCACGATATGGCGGATAACGATATTGCCCGTTGAAACGCCGCCAACCTGCGCAGCTTCAATAAACTCTTTACGCTTCAGGCTCAGGGTCTGGCCGCGAACGATACGCGCCATATCCAGCCAGGAGACCATCCCGATGGCAACGAAAATCAGCAGGATATTCTGACCAAAAAAGGTCACCAGCAGGATGACGAAGAACATAAACGGGAAGGAGTTGAGGATTTCCAGCAGACGCATCATTACCGAATCCACTTTGCCGCCAAGATAGCCGGAAAGCGACCCGTAAAGCGTTCCCAGAATCACCGCCACCAGCGCAGCGGCCACGCCGACCATTAATGAGATACGCCCGCCAATCGCCACCCGCACCAGCAGGTCGCGGCCGGAAGAGTCGGTACCAAAGTAGTGCCCGGACTCCGTATCGGGCGCGCTGGACATCATGCCCCAATCGGTATCGTAATAGGAAAACTGCGATACCATCGGCGCGATGGTGACAAACAGCGCAATAATCACCAGCACAATCAGGCTGGCGACGGCAGCGCGGTTATGCATAAAGCGGCGGCGAGCGTCCTGCCAGAGGCTGCGTCCCTCGACTTCCAGCTTTTCACTGAAGTTTTCCAGCGCCTCGTTGTTTTTCTTACTTAACATCATGGCGAACCCCAGCGTTAGTAACGGATCTTCGGATCGATAACGGCGTACAGCACGTCAACAATCGCGTTAAACAGAATGGTCAATGCGCCCACCAGAATGGTCAGACTAAGGACCAGCGAGTAGTCGCGGTTCAGCGCGCCGTTGACGAACAGTTGACCGATTCCCGGCAGGCCATAGATGGTTTCGATAACCATTGAGCCGGTAATAATGCCGACAAAGGCGGGCCCCATATAGGAGAGCACCGGCAGCAGCGCGGGCTTTAATGCATGGCGCAGAATAATGCGCCGCATCGGTAAGCCTTTTGCCCGGGCGGTGCGAATGAAGTTAGAGTGGAGAACTTCGATCATAGAGCCACGGGTAATACGCGCGATGCTGGCGATATAGGCCAACGACAGGGCGACCATCGGCAAAATCATATATTGCAGCGCCCCGCCGTTCCATCCGCCGCCCGGCAGCCAGTGCAGGGTGATAGCAAATATCATGACCAGTAACGGCGCGACCACGAAACTCGGTATCACCACCCCGGTCATTGCCACCCCCATCACGGCAAAATCCCATTTTGTATTTTGCTTCAAAGCCGCAATCACCCCGGCGCTCACGCCAAGCACAACCGCCAGAAAAAACGCGGCGAAGCCTAATTTGGCTGACACCGGGAAGCTGGAAGCGACCAGATCGTTAACCGAGTAATCTTTATATTTAAAGGAAGGACCGAAATCACCGTGCGCCAGCTGCTTCAGGTAATTGAAGTACTGGGTCATGATGGGGTCGTTTAAATGGTATTTTGCTTCAATATTCGCCATGACTTCCGGCGGCAGCGTACGTTCACCGGTAAAAGGGCTTCCCGGTGCAAGACGCATCATGAAGAAAGAGATAGTAATAAGAATAAATAGCGTCGGAATCGCTTCCAGACAGCGACGAAAGATGAATTTTAACATTGCCCGTACCTTCTGGCCTGTGCCTTTAATAGTGCGATGAAATAAGACACCGTGAGGCAAGCGTTAACGCCTGCCCCACGTATTGCCATTAGTGCTTCACAATGTACATATTTCTTGTATAGGTATTATCCAGCGGGTCTTTGCCTGTATAGCCACCTACCCACGGTTTAACCAAACGGGCGTTGACATAATAGAAGACCGGTACGATGACGGAGTCTTTATCCAGCTGCTGCTCAGATTGCGCATAGAGGTCCGCGCGTTTCCCTTCGTCGCTGGTTTTCAGCGTTTCAGCGATAATCTTGTCGAAAGCCGGGCTCTTATAATGTGATGTGTTGTTTGAGCTGTCGCTCAGCATCGTATTGAGGAAGGAGGTCGGTTCGTTATAGTCCGCACACCAGCCGGCGCGCGCAATATCAAAGGTGCCCTGATGGCGGTTATCAAGGAAGGTTTTCCATTCCTGGTTTTCCAGCTTCACGTTTACGCCGAGGTTTTTCTTCCAGATGGACGCCACCGCGATAGCCAGTTTTTTGTGCAAATCGGAAGTGTTATACAGCAGATTGAAGGTCAGCGGCTTATCAGCGCTATAGCCCGCTTCGGCCAGCAATTTTTTCGCTTCTTCGTTACGTTTTTCCTGCGACCACTTGAACCACTCGGGCTCAATAAGCTTCATGCCATCGGTATAAGGCGGCGTGTAGCTATAGGCTGGCAGGTCGCCCTGGTTCTTCACTTTATTGACAATAATGTCGCGATCCAGCGCCATCTTCAGAGCCGTACGCACGCGAACGTCGGTAAACGGGGCTTTCTGGTTATTGATTTCGTAATAATAAGTACACAGATACGGATCGACGTGAACTTCCTTCGGGATCTCTTTTTTCAGTTTCTGGAACAGCTCGATCGGCATGTTGTTATAGGTCATATCGATTTCACCGCTGCGGTAGCGGTTAACGTCGGTGACTTCTGAAGAAATCGGCAGGAAGGTGACCTGATTAATCACGGTTTTGGCGTTATCCCAGTAGTTGGTATTACGCTCCAGAACAATGCGTTCGTTAACAACCCAATCTTTTAATTTATACGCGCCATTGCTGACGATATTGGCCGGCTGGGTCCATTTGTCACCGAATTTCTCAATGGCGGATTTAGGTACCGGCGAAACGGATGGGTGAACGAGCAGTTTGTAGAAGTACGGCACCGGTTCGCTAAGGGTCACTTCAAAGGTATGATCGTCAAGCGCTTTTACGCCCAGATCGGTCGCTGGTTTTTTCCCGGCGATAATGTCGTCAATATTGGCTAAATGACCATACTGCAGATAGCTTGCATAAGGAGAAGCGGTTTTCGGATCCGCCAGGCGCTGCCAGCTATAAACGAAATCTTGTGCCGTAACCGGCGTGCCGTCGGACCACTTTGCATCTTTACGTAGATGGAAGGTCCAGACTTTAAAATCTTTGTTGTCCCATTTTTCCGCAACGCCCGCGACCGGATGACCGTCGAGGTCGCTTACCAGCAGCCCTTCAAACAAATCGCGGTTAATATTGGACTCCGGCACGCCTTCAATTTTATGCGGATCGAGGGACTGAACTTCGGAGCCGTTGTTACGTACCAGCGTTTGTTTGTCCGCCAGCTGTACCCCTGCCGGTACATCTGCCGCAACGGCGGCGTTGATGGTCATTAACGCAGAGAGTACTCCTGCGGCTACCAGGCTTTTTTTCGTGATGATGGTCATGTGTTTGTTACTCCAATCATTATAATTACTGGTTATTTAACCAGCCTGTTTTCTCTTTTCTGGATTCTGAACAGTGCAGGAGTTTATGCTGCTGTCAGAGAGTACTGCTTGCTATCACCGACTTATTTATTACGGCCGCTCAAACGGCAGCCTTGACGTCGATTCTTACCCCCCTGTCCGGAGGCAATTTTAGTCCCGAGGGGCTATATAATAAAAATTCTCATTTGCGTAGGTATTCCGCCAAAGATCACGCCGGAAAGTACCAAAACGCTTTATTGTCCGCCAATGCAATTTGCAAATATGTTACCGAATTCTCTTTTGTGGCCCGCAGGCGGCGGAGTTTTATTCCCTTATTCGCACGGCCAAGTTTATTAATCTTATTACTATCAAAGGATTGTGATAAATCCCTCACGCTATGCGTCATCCCGCGCCGAACAGCTGCTTTTTTGTACGAAAATTTAACAATCGCTTATTATTTAGCACATTCATCTGCTTCATAGGGGAAATTACTAATATCATTTCGATTATCAGACGGCAAGCACCAGAGAATGATGTGAAGAAAATAACAGTAATTAATGTGGGTAAAAAGCCGCGATGGTGACGAGGGGAATGGGTAAATTCTTGATAATAAACAGTAATGACAAAGCATTAGAAAAGCGTATTGCAGGGCGGAAAATCACTTTTTTTAATATGTTTTGCCGATAATGAGCAAACGCGGAACAGATTGTCCCGCGAGTCGGACGCTGGTTAATTCACGAGGCCAGGAAAGAGCGCCTTAATCCCGGTAACGATGAACTCGATCCCAAGCGCCATCAGCAACAGCCCCATGATACGGGTAATCACGTTAATGCCGGTTTGGCCAAGCAGGCGAACCAGCCAGGGGGCCATACGGAAAATCCCCCAGCAGCACAGCGCAAAAAGAGCAATCGCCACTGAAAATCCGACAAAATGGGCGACGCTATGGTAGCGGGTTCCCCAGACAATGGTTGAGCTGATGGCGCCGGGTCCCGCCATCAGAGGCAGCGCCAGCGGAACAACGCCGATACTTTCGCGAATGGCCGTTTCTGATTTTTCTTGCTTGTTCTGTTTGTCCTCCCCAAGCTTGCCGCTGATCATCGACATGGCGATGGTGACGACCAGAATTCCGCCAGCAATACGGAATGAATCGATGGAAATCCCGAAGACCTGCAGAATCGCGTCGCCTAAAAATAGCGATGTGAGCAGGATAATGGCCACCGACAGGTTGGCTGTCAGGTTGGTTTTGTTACGCACCGCCGCCGTCTGGTAGCTGGTCATGCTAATAAAGACCGGGATAATGCCTACCGGGTTGACCAGCGCAAATAATCCAATAAAAAATTTAAAGTAAGCTGAAAAATCAAACATCGACTGAATCACAGGGCGCTCCGCAGCATCATTAAAAATGGCTGTTGATAGTTACCAGCATAAAATATCCGCGAGAAGATACGCTGTTTGATGGCATAATTCATCTCTGCTGACGCATAAGCTCATAATTACGCTCGGATGTTACTTATTTGTTTCCGCAATGCTATTTAATCCTTTAATTAGCATACCTAATCATTACACTTGATCAAACAGGTCAAAAAACGACCTGCTGAAAGGTATCAGCTTGGCTGATTATTGATTTAGATCACATAAATTGTACCCAGAAGTGAGTAACCTTGTTTACATCCAGCGAGGAGGCAAAACAGCGGTACCTGAAAGAATAAAGCAAAGCTTTTTTAGTCAATCGGTGAAGTCAGAAGCACAAAATTCTTTACGTTAACATTTACATGCAAGCCGTTAACACAATGTCTATACTGTCGAATCGAGCTACTGATTGACTAAAAAAGTTTAACATTATCAGGAGAGCATTATGGCTGTTACTAATGTCGCTGAACTTAACGCACTCGTAGAGCGCGTAAAAAAAGCCCAGCGTGAATATGCCAGTTTCACTCAAGAACAAGTCGACAAAATCTTCCGCGCCGCCGCTCTGGCCGCTGCTGATGCTCGAATCCCTCTCGCGAAGATGGCCGTTGCCGAATCCGGCATGGGTATCGTCGAAGATAAAGTGATCAAAAACCACTTTGCTTCTGAATACATCTATAACGCCTATAAAGATGAAAAGACCTGCGGTGTCCTGTCTGAAGATGACACCTTCGGTACGATCACCATCGCTGAACCGATTGGTATTATCTGCGGTATCGTCCCAACCACTAACCCGACTTCAACTGCGATCTTTAAATCTCTGATCAGCCTGAAGACGCGTAACGCCATCATCTTCTCTCCGCATCCGCGTGCTAAAGATGCAACCAATAAAGCTGCTGACATCGTCCTGCAGGCTGCGATCGCTGCCGGCGCGCCGAAAGATCTGATTGGTTGGATTGACCAGCCTTCCGTAGAACTGTCGAACGCGCTGATGCACCACCCGGATATCAACCTGATCCTCGCGACCGGCGGTCCAGGCATGGTTAAAGCGGCGTACAGTTCCGGTAAACCTGCCATCGGCGTTGGCGCGGGTAACACCCCGGTTGTCATCGACGAAACGGCTGATATCAAGCGTGCTGTCGCTTCCGTACTGATGTCAAAAACCTTCGATAACGGCGTTATTTGTGCTTCTGAGCAGTCCGTTGTGGTTGTTGATTCCGTATACGATGCCGTTCGCGAACGTTTCTCCAGCCACGGCGGCTATCTGCTGCAGGGCCAGGAACTGAAGGCTGTGCAGAACATCATCCTGAAAAACGGCGCGCTGAACGCCGCGATCGTTGGTCAACCAGCGTATAAAATCGCTGAGCTGGCTGGCTTCACCGTCCCTGTTTCCACCAAAATTCTGATTGGTGAAGTTACCGACGTTGATGAAAGCGAACCGTTTGCCCACGAAAAACTGTCTCCGACACTGGCGATGTATCGTGCGAAGAATTTCGAAGACGCAGTTGATAAAGCTGAAAAACTGGTAGCAATGGGCGGCATCGGCCACACCTCCTGCCTGTATACCGACCAGGACAACCAGCCAGAACGCGTTGCTTACTTCGGCCAGTTGATGAAAACCGCGCGTATCCTGATCAACACCCCGGCTTCTCAGGGTGGTATCGGTGACCTGTATAACTTCAAACTCGCACCTTCCCTGACTCTGGGTTGTGGTTCATGGGGTGGTAACTCCATCTCGGAAAACGTTGGTCCTAAGCACCTGATCAACAAGAAAACCGTTGCTAAGCGAGCTGAAAACATGTTGTGGCACAAACTTCCGAAATCTATCTACTTCCGTCGTGGCTCACTGCCAATCGCGCTGGATGAAGTGATTACTGATGGTCACAAACGCGCGCTGATCGTGACCGACCGCTTCCTGTTCAACAACGGCTATGCAGACCAGATCACTTCTGTGCTGAAAGCCGCTGGCGTAGAAACGGAAGTTTTCTTTGAAGTTGAAGCTGACCCGACCCTGACCATCGTACGTAAAGGCGCTGAGCTGGCCAACTCCTTCAAACCAGACGTGATTATCGCGCTGGGCGGCGGCTCCCCGATGGATGCTGCGAAAATTATGTGGGTCATGTACGAACATCCGGAAACCCACTTCGAAGAACTGGCGCTGCGCTTTATGGATATCCGTAAACGTATCTACAAGTTCCCGAAAATGGGCGTCAAAGCGAAGATGGTGGCGATCACCACGACTTCCGGCACCGGTTCTGAAGTTACGCCGTTCGCCGTGGTTACCGATGACGCAACCGGTCAGAAATATCCGCTGGCAGACTATGCGCTGACTCCGGACATGGCGATTGTTGACGCCAACCTGGTTATGGAAATGCCGAAGTCACTGTGTGCTTTCGGTGGTCTGGATGCCGTGACGCATGCCCTGGAAGCTTACGTTTCCGTACTGGCTTCCGAGTTCTCTGACGGTCAGGCTCTGCAGGCGCTTAAGCTGCTGAAAGAAAACCTGCCGGCGTCCTACCATGAAGGGTCTAAAAACCCGGTAGCGCGTGAGCGTGTACACAGTGCTGCGACCATCGCCGGTATCGCGTTTGCGAACGCCTTCCTGGGCGTATGTCACTCAATGGCGCACAAACTGGGCTCTCAGTTCCACATTCCTCACGGTCTGGCGAACGCCCTGTTGATCAGCAACGTGATTCGTTATAACGCTAACGACAACCCGACCAAACAGACGGCCTTCAGCCAGTACGACCGTCCACAGGCTCGTCGTCGCTACGCTGAAATCGCTGACCATCTGGGTCTGACTGCTCCGGGTGACCGCACCGCAGCGAAAATCGAAAAACTGCTTGGCTGGTTGGACGAAATTAAAGCTGAACTGGGTATTCCTAAGTCTATCCGCGAAGCTGGCGTGCAGGAAGCTGACTTCCTGGCCCACGTTGATAAGCTGTCTGAAGACGCTTTTGACGACCA
Source organism: Klebsiella sp. MBT K-1 (assembly GCF_002556465.1). Classification (NCBI taxonomy): domain Bacteria; kingdom Pseudomonadati; phylum Pseudomonadota; class Gammaproteobacteria; order Enterobacterales; family Enterobacteriaceae; genus Klebsiella; species Klebsiella sp. MBT K-1. The sequence continues at coordinate 120,121 of NZ_PDEL01000001.1, forward strand.
GTGCACCGGCGCAAACCCGCGCTACCCGCTGATCGCCGAGCTGAAACAGATTCTGCTGGATACCTTCTACGGACGTAACTACGTTGAAGGCGGTGTGGAAGAGAAAAAAGAAGCCGCACCGGCTAAAGCTGAGAAGAAAGCGAAAAAATCCGCTTAATCCAACAGCTGTAAAGTCAGTGACGCGAAGCCCCATCTTTTGATGGGGCTTTTTTTATCCGCCGTTCAGCAGCCGACAAATCGCCTCAGACAGCCGAAACGTATAATCCAGGCGCTAGCTTAGCGATGGAAAAAAGGCGCTGTAAAAGCGCCTGAGAGGGTTTGGCGGGGAGGGTTAGCAAATGTGCTGTTTGTTCTGTACAGCGGTCAGAGAACCTTCGCTCAGCGCCTCTTTATAATGCTTACGGCATACCGAGACATAACGTTCATTACCGCCAATCACGACCTGTTCCCCTTCATTGTACGGGCGCCCTTCCTGATCGAGGCGCAAAACCATACTCGCCTTACGACCGCAGAAACAGATAGTTTTTAATTCAACCAGCTTATCGGACCACGCCAGCAAATATTGGCTGCCCGTAAAAAGTTCGCCGCGAAAATCTGTTCGCAACCCATAACACAACACCGGAATATCAAGCTGGTCCACCACCTCAGACAGGTCGCGTACCTGCTCACGGGTCAGGAACTGGCTCTCATCAACTAATACGCAGTGAATCGGCTGACGCTTATGTTCTGCCGCAATGTCTGCAAATAACGCCGTCTGAGTATTATACAACCGCGCGGGCGATGAGAGGCCAATCCTTGAACTCACTTTCCCCGAACCAAAGCGGTCATCAATCTCCGCGGTATAAACCAGCGTGCGCATCCCTCGCTCCTGGTAATTGTATGAAGACTGCAACAGAGCGGTAGACTTGCCTGCATTCATTGCTGAATAGTAGAAATAAAGTTGTGCCATCGGCCGCGTAACCCCAATCAATGTGTTTTTTTGCCGTAAAATTGTATCATATATTCACCTACTATCAGCCCTCTCCGTGTGGGTATTGCCGGTAATGTTCACGGTGTGGATACCCGAAAGATTAAGCCTCTTAATTGAATGGTAATGCCTGCTATTGGTGCGACCCAAGCGGCCACGCTGACGTCACTATTGCCCTTTTGTGCTTATCGAGCATTTTCTGATAGCTATAACCGCTGTGGACAAGTGTTTTATATTAAACATCATCGCCGCTGCTGCGCTAATACCCACAAAGATATTTATCCATACACAGTATAATTTTCCCCACCGCGCGTCGGAAAAAGCATACTATCTCAGGGTTTTAGCTAATGCCTTCCGCCATCCTATAAGCAAAAAAGATGTGAACCCGCACATAAAATTTAAGTTAAATGAATTAATTCCCGAGACAAATAACAAGTTATTTTGACTTCCTTACATTCTCCCCTATTGCACATCTGAATTTATCGCTCTATTATTAGTCCAACAAACCACCCCACAATATAAGTTTGAGATTACTACAATGAGCGAAGCACTTAAAATTTTGAACAACATCCGTACTCTTCGTGCGCAGGCAAGAGAATGCACCCTTGAAACGCTCGAAGAAATGCTGGAAAAATTAGAAGTTGTCGTTAACGAACGTCGTGAAGAAGAAAGCGCTGCGGCTGCGGAAATTGAAGAACGCACTCGTAAACTGCAGCAATACCGTGAAATGCTGATTGCAGACGGTATTGATCCTAATGAACTGCTGAGCACCATGGCTGCAGTTAAAGCAGGAACGAAAACCAAGCGCGCTGCACGTCCGGCTAAATACAGCTACGTTGACGAGAATGGCGAAACTAAAACCTGGACTGGTCAGGGTCGTACTCCGGCAGTGATCAAGAAAGCGATGGATGAGCAAGGTAAATCCCTGGACGATTTCCTGCTGTAATAAGCTATCGTATCCGTTTAAAAATCCCGCTTCGGCGGGATTTTTTTTATCCGTTATTCGGGACCGGTCCCGGTCGGGCATAAAAAAACCGGGAAACGAATTTCGCTCCCGGTTTCGCATTCTGTCACGAACGATTACTTCGCTACGGCTTTTTCCAGCCAGGCTTTAAATTCTTCGCCCAGCGACTTGTGGCGTACGCCATATTCAACAAAAGCCTGCATATAGCCCAGTTTATTACCGCAGTCGTGGCTCTTGCCTTTCATATGATAGGCTTCTACCGTTTCTTTTTCGATCAGCATATCGATGGCATCGGTCAGCTGAATCTCATCCCCGGCTCCCGGAGGCGTTTTTGCCAGAAGCGGCCAAATATCCGCGCTCAGCACGTAGCGGCCGACAACCGCCAGATTAGATGGCGCCACGTCCGCTTTCGGTTTCTCGACGACACCAACCATCGGCACGCTCTCACCTGGCTGCAGGGCCAGGCCTTTGCAATCGACAACGCCGTACGCGGTGACGTCAGCAACCGGTTCAACCATGATCTGGCTTGCGCCGGTCTCATCAAAACGAGCCATCATTTCGGCCAGGTTGTCGCGAGACAGATCGGATTCATATTCATCAAGAATAACGTCCGGTAAAATGACTGCGACCGGCTCATCACCCACAACCGGGTGCGCGCAAAGCACAGCGTGACCCAAACCTTTAGCCAGCCCCTGACGCACTTGCATAATAGTTACGTGCGGCGGACAAATAGATTGTACTTCCTCCAGCAGCTGGCGTTTTACGCGTTTTTCCAGCATCGCTTCCAGTTCAAAACTGGTATCGAAATGGTTTTCGATAGAGTTTTTCGAAGAGTGCGTAACCAGAACAATTTCAGTAATCCCGGCGGCAATACATTCGTTAACAACATATTGAATTAATGGCTTATCTACCAGCGGCAGCATTTCTTTCGGAATAGCCTTAGTAGCGGGCAACATCCTGGTGCCTAATCCCGCAACCGGGATGACAGCTTTTCTTACTTTTGAATTAAGCGCAGCCATTGAAATCTCCTGGACTGTTCGTTTTTTAAACTTCTCGTTAATAATATGGTATCGAGTATATCAGCCTGATCAGACAAACCTGTTCCGAAAAGGATTAGATATCTTCGAATTAGGAATTTTACGCATTAAACCCGGCGATAGTACCACCACAAAAGATCGCGTGGTAATCCCGCGAGCCTAAAAATAAGTACAATTGTTCACTCCGTAGTCAACATCAGGCGTAAACGTCCGCCAGCCCCCCAAATTTGGCACTGCCATGATGCACAGCGTTGACTAATTTGGTTAAGATATGCATTACCTAATGTCCCCAACGGAACGCCATTACTAATCTGAATTTGGTGCTCCCCCGTATTCAGCGTGCCATTCAAACCCGCAGAGACTAAAATTAAATTTTTCAAGCCACTGTGGTAATACCCTACCAATAATGGAAATTGCCCCGGTAAATTAGCCTGCCGCAGCAATTGGTTAACCTGTTTTAACAGGCTGCCCATCTCTGGTAAACGCTGACCCTGATGGGCAAGCTGTTCCTGCAGCAACCCATTGAACAGCGCGCGCAGCAATAAGGCTGCCAGGACCCCATTATCACCTGCTCGTGTGACATCCAGACAATAAAACGCCAGATCGTTTTCTGATAGCGGCGCAATATCCAGCACTAATCCAGGCTTATCGGCGGAGACAAGCTGCCGATAGTGAATCCGGCAACGTGACATTTCCTGTTGCACCGGCGGCTGGAGCTCCTGTAGCAGCCTTGACGCCGCGGTAGGATCGCTAACCAGCGCATCCCAGTCCTCAAACAGGCGCTCTTCTTCTTCAACACGTGAATTAAACATATTGGGATAGAGGCAGGCATAAACGGTTTCTCTCAGGCGATCGAAATCTTTTACCGGTTTGAGCAGAATATCCTGAACGCCCAGGCGCAACGCTTTGGCGATGTCCGCCATGTTTTCCGTCGCTGAAATCATCAGAATCGGCAACTGCTCGCCCTGGTTACGCACATGCTCTACCAGCTGCAGACCGTTCATTCGCGGCATTGAAATATCGCAAATCATCAAATCGGGTTTGGACTCGGCCATTTTTTGCAGCGCATCCACACCATCTTCCGCCTGGACGATGGTCGCGCCAAGTGAAGCCAACCAAGTGTGCATAAGAGAGCGGAAAACGGGTTCGTCTTCAACTATCAGAATCTGTTTTCCCGCCAATGGCTGCGTCATGATCTCTCCCCTGACTGACGATAATTTAATAGTGGCATGATATTCACACTACCGCCTGTCAGAATTTACTTAAGTATGCATCAAATGCGCTACACGGAGGTACGCACTAAAGGTAATAGTTCATCCATTTTCTTTTCCACTGCCAGATGCCCGGCGGCGATAGCTTCGCCAGCCCGATGGAAATCAAGCGTGGAGATTTGCGGGCAAAAGGGCTGAATCAGAATATCAGGCGGGTCGCCCGCCATGCGGTTTCTCTTGAGGCGATTCTCCAGAACCTGAATAGACGTCGACATGATTTCCATCGCCGTTGGCGCTCTCGTCACCCGTCGCGAAGTCATACGCGCCAGGCGAGAACGCAACCGTGAATGCCACGAGAAATCGTCTTCGCTCTCCGGATGCGGCACCTCCATGGATAACAAATCCTGCTGCATCAGATGCGCATCGTGCTGCAAATCAACGGCAATGACAATATCTGCGCCCATTGCCCGAGCCAGCGATACCGGCACCGGATTCACCACCGCGCCATCCACCAGCCAGTAGCCATTATGCATCACCGGCGCCATCAGGCCAGGCATGCTACAGGACGCACGGATCGCCAGATGCAGATCCCCTTCCGTAAACCACAGTTCGCGACCGGTGCTTAAATTCGTGGTGACCGCCGCAAACGGGCGCTCGCAGCGCTCAATCTCGCTGACGGGCATGAGTTTACGGTATTGGCTAAATACGCGCTCGCCCCGCAGCAGGCCGCCCCGCTGCCAGGAAAGATCCATTAATTTCAGGACATCCCAGTTGCTAAAGGAGCAGACCCATTTCTCCAGCGCCGGAAGTCGGTTGCAGGCGTACGCCGCCCCTACCAGTGAGCCAATTGAGCACCCTGCGATAACATCAATGTCGATACCCGTCCGCCGTAACGCATTAATCACGCCGATATGCGACCATCCCCGAGCGGCGCCAGCCCCTAGCGCCAGTCCAATTTTAAGCTTTCTCATTAGTGCCGAAACATATCCTTCCACTCCGGGCATGGCATCATCGCCATACCTCAGTTAACATAATGCGCTTTGGCGGCATAGCGCCGTCTCTCTTTTACCCATGGAGGCCGTTTTGTCGCCATTATGCCCCTGTGGCAGCGCTCTGGAGTATAGCTCATGTTGTCAGCGTTATCTGGCTGGCGCGCAGCTGGCGCCCGATCCGTCACAGCTGATGCGCTCCCGCTATAGCGCGTTTGTAATGAAAGACGCCGACTATCTGATTAAAACCTGGCATCCCTCCTGCCAGGCGCAGCAGTTTCGCGCTGACCTTGAAAACGGTTTTACCCGCACGCAGTGGCATGGTCTCACCGTCTTTGCCGCCGATAAAGGCAAGAGCCCCGATGAGGGCTTCGTCAGCTTTATCGCTCGTTACGCTGACGATAACCGCTCCGGGGCCATTATTGAACGATCCCGATTCTTAAAAGAAAACGGACAGTGGTATTATATTGACGGCACGCGACCGCTAATCGGTCGTAACGATCCCTGCCCTTGCGGTTCAGGTAAAAAATTTAAAAAATGCTGCGGCCAGTAAGCCAGCAGCAGGAATAGCAAACACTACAGGATTTTCCCCGCGATGCATTCACTACAACGTAAAGTACTACGCACCATTTGCCCTGATCAGAAAGGCCTCATCGCGCGTATCACGAATATCTGCTACAAGCACGAACTTAACATCGTGCAGAACAATGAGTTCGTTGACCACCGGACCGGCCGCTTCTTTATGCGTACCGAGCTCGAGGGTATTTTCAATGATTCCATTCTCCTGGCTGACCTCGACAGCGCGCTGCCGGAAGGTTCAATTCGTGAGCTCAACCCGGCAGGACGCCGTCGGGTCGTCATTCTGGTCACCAAAGAAGCGCACTGCCTCGGCGATCTGCTGATGAAAGCCAACTATGGCGGGCTGGACGTAGAAATCGCCGCCGTCATCGGCAATCACGAAACTCTGCGCTCGCTGGTAGAACGCTTTGATATTCCCTTCCAGCTGGTGAGCCATGAGGGGTTAACCCGCGAAGAGCATGATAAAAAGATGGGCGACGCTATCGCCGCGCTTGAACCAGATTACGTCGTGCTGGCGAAATACATGCGGGTATTGACCCCCGAGTTTGTCTCTCGCTTCCCGAATAAAATTATTAATATCCACCACTCATTCTTGCCTGCTTTTATCGGCGCGCGTCCGTATCACCAGGCTTATGACCGCGGGGTGAAGATCATCGGCGCCACCGCACACTACGTGAACGATAATCTGGATGAAGGTCCAATCATTATGCAGGATGTCATTCACGTCGATCATACCTACACTGCGGAAGATATGATGCGCGCTGGACGCGACGTCGAGAAAAACGTTCTGAGCCGCGCGCTGTATCAGGTTCTTGCTCAGCGGGTATTTGTTTACGGTAACCGGACGATTATTCTTTAATCGATAATGAAATTAGCTGGTTAGCTTTGCGTCTTTACGCATAAAAATCAGGCAACCAGTTTATTTTTATCAAAGGAATACTTTACAGTGGCGCGTCATTTGATATGATGCGCCCCGCTTACCGATAAGGAAGCAGGCCAGTATTAAGCATTACCCCGTGGTGGGGTTCCCGAGCGGCCAAAGGGAGCAGACTGTAAATCTGCCGTCATCGACTTCGAAGGTTCGAATCCTTCCCCCACCACCATCTCTCAGCTTGACCTCAAAATTTAAATTACCCCTGGTGGGGTTCCCGAGCGGCCAAAGGGAGCAGACTGTAAATCTGCCGTCATCGACTTCGAAGGTTCGAATCCTTCCCCCACCACCATCACTTGTATATCGTTTTAAATTCACACTTCGCTCAGCGCCCCGTATTCATCCCATGTGGGAAGGATGAGAAGCTTCGACTAAGGTTCGATTCGAGCGAAGCGAGAAAGCGTTGCCGCAGGCAACGACCCGAAGGGCGAGGCGCAGCGCGACGAGTAATCCTTCCCCCACCACCATCATTTCTTCTGTAGCTTAATTATCCCTGAAAAATACATTGCCACCCGTTATGTCGTTGCCTTGTCGTAGGCCGGGTAAGACTCTGCCGCCACCCGGCGACGCACGGCTACATCGGCGGCAGCCGGCGCTTGACCGGCGAACTCTTCACGATAGAGGTATTGCACTGGGCATGCTCCGCCAGGCCATCGAGCAGCGTATCCAACTGCTCTATCGACCGCACCACCAGCCTGATGACAAAGCAATCCTCGCCGGTCACTTTGTCGCTTTCAATGCACTCCGGCATCGCCTGAATGTACTTATCCACTTTATGTAACAACCCAGGCAATGGGCGAACCCGCACCAGCGCCTGCAGCGTATAGCCTAACGCCGCAAGATTCACCCGCGCGCCGTAACCCTGAATCACCCCGCGCTCCTCAAGCCTTTTCAGACGCTCCGCCGTGCTGGGCGAGGTCAGGCCAATATGACCGCTCAGCACCTTCAGCGAGACGCGCGCATCCTCCACCAGACAGGCTAAAATTTGTCGGTCGATATCATCAATAAGGTTATCCATCATTTTCACCTAATTTTAAAAAGCCATTTACGTTTTCAACCTTATATCACCCCTGTAAAAGCCGACAGCAATTTTCAACAATAGCGTCATTAATCAGGAGGTGGATGATGCGTGATTTACATAAAGGCGTCTGGCAAATGAGCCTGGCGATGTTAATTTCCGGATCGATTGGCGCGTTTGTTTTACTTTCCGGCCTGCCGGTGACCGAAGTCGTATTCTGGCGCTGTCTTATCGGGGCTATTGCACTGTTTATTTTTATTCGGATGAGTCGAAAACCGTTTAGCCCACTCACCCGCATTACGCTGCTGCTGGCTATTCTCGGCGGCGTGGCCTTAGTGGTGAACTGGCTCCTGCTCTTCGCCGCCTATGAACGGATCTCTATTGGTCTTTCTACCGTGGTGTATAACACCCAGCCGTTTATGCTGGTATTGATGGGGATGCTTTTCGGTGAGCGCGTCAGCCTGGTGAAATGGGGGTGGCTGTTCCTCGCCTTTGGCGGCGTGGTCATTTTGCTCTCCACGGAGTTAACCGGCGCTCGTGGCGCCGACTGGCTCGCCGGTATCGGCCTCGCGCTGGGCGCGGCCTTCTTCTACGCGCTCACGGCAATAATTACCCGCAAGCTCAAATCCCTCGCGCCGCAGCATATCGCCTTTATTCAGGTGCTCACCGGCGTGGTAATGCTTTTACCGCTGGCGCATATGCCGTCGCTCACGCCTCCTTTCCCATGGGTGATGCTATTAACGCTGGGGATCGTGCATACCGGCGTAATGTATCAACTGCTGTACAGCGCGATACAGAAGCTTCCCACCCCTATTATCGGCTCGCTGTCATTTATCTATCCCGTCGTGGCGATCGTTGTCGATAACCGGGTATTTGGCCATTCGCTAAACCTGATCCAGTTGTTCGGCGGCGCGCTGATCCTGTTGGCTGCGGCAGGCAACAACTTGGGCTGGGGCGAAAAAAACCCCGCCAAGGCGGGGTTGGTATCAAAACAGCAAATTAGCGACGGGCGCGAACAATCTGGTATTTGCGCGTCAGGTACTCGACCGGCGCGCTCCAGATATGCACCAGACGGGAGAACGGGAACAGCACAAACAGCGTCATCCCCAAGACCAGGTGCACGCGGAAAATAAACGCCACGCCGTCCAGATGCTGTGAAGCGCCGCCGTGGAAGGTCACCACCGACTGCGCCCAGCCCACCAGCTTCATCATTTCGCTACCGTCCATATGCTGAGCGGAGAATGGAATAGTCAGCAGGCCCAGCGCGCACTGCACCATCAGCAGGGAGAGGATCAGAATATCCGCGCCGGTGGTGGTGGCGCGAACGCGCGGGCTCAGCAGACGACGCTTGAGCAGCAGCAGGCCGCCCACCAGCGTCATCACGCCGCAGGCGCCGCCCGCAATCATCGCCATCTTCTGCTTCACGTCGATCGGCAGGAAGGATTCGTACATCCAGTGCGGCGTCAGCATACCGAGAAAGTGGCCGGCAAAGATCCCGAGAATCCCGATATGAAACAGGTTCGAAGCCAGATTCATCCCTTTACGGTCCAGCATCTGGCTGGAGGCCGCGCGCCAGGTGTACTGCCCATAGTCGTAGCGCAGCCAGCTGCCGACGAGGAACACCGTCCCGGCGATGTACGGATAAATGTCAAAGAAGAACATATTCAGGAAGTGCATTATTGCTGTCCTCCGTTAGAGATATTCAAATATTGCGGGGCAACGGCTCCGGCAAAACGACGCTGGTGAGCGGCGATCTCCGAATCATCGCAGCCCCGATCGGCAAAGAATTTCACCTGTTCTTCTTCCCAGACGGCGTCCAGCGCCTGCGGCGTATCGTCGCGGGCTTCATCGGCGATTTTTTCCGCCACTTTCCGGCTATCGACCTGCGCGTTCGCCAGCTTGAGCAGCAGCTCAAACAGCGCCGCGTAGCCGCTTTCGCGTTGTTGTAAGCGAGCGCTAAGCAGGCCGAGTATCGGCGCGATATCCTGCAATCCACCGCGCGCTTCCGCTTCCGGCAGCTGCGCCAGATACTCCAGATACAGCGGGAGATGATCCGGCAGTTCGCGGCTGTCCAGCTGCAGACCGTGGCGCTCGTACTGCGCCATCAGGTCTACCATCGCCTGGCCACGATCGCGGGATTCGCCGTGCACGTGCTCAAACAGCAGCAGCGAGGTCGCACGGCCGCGATCGAACAGTTCGCTGTAGCGAGACTGCGCGTCCAGCACGTCCTGGGCGGTCAGGTCGCGCAGGAAAACGCTCAGTTTATGGGCATCCTCCGGCGCCAGTTTTTCCGAAGCGGCGATAGCGTCAAACAGCTCCTGCTGATGCTGCCATAAGGCAGCGTCAGGGTACTCGAGAAGACGCGACACAATGACAAGTTCAATCATGGGTGCGGCTCCGTTTTGCTGGTGACGTCGATAGCATCGATACGGCGGCTGTTGAACAGATTGAACTGGCTGTCAGAACCGTGGCAGCCGTCGCCGAAGGTAAAACCGCAACCGCTTTTCTCCGGGAAGGCGTCGCGGGCCTGCTCGCGGTGGCTGCTCGGCACCACGAAACGGTCTTCGTAGTTGGCGATCGCCAGATAGCGATACATCTCCTGCGCCTGGGCTTCAGTCAGTCCAACCTCTTCCAGCGCTCGGGTATCCACGACGCCGTCCACCGTTTCCGCGCGCTTGAAGTGACGCATCGCCAGCATGCGCTTCAGCGCCAGCAGCACCGGCTGGGTATCGCCAGCGGTCAGCAGGTTGGCCAGATACTGCACCGGAATACGCAGACTTTCTACGTCTGGCAGAATGCCGTTGCTGCCCAGTTCACCCGCATCGGCGGCTGACTGAATCGGCGACAGAGGCGGCACGTACCAGACCATCGGCAGCGTGCGATATTCCGGATGCAGCGGCAGCGCCAGCCTCCAGTCCATCGCCATTTTGTAGACCGGCGACTGCTGGGCGGCCTCGATAACGCCCTGCGGCACGCCGTCTTTCAGCGCCTGCTCAATCACTTTCGGGTCGTTCGGGTTGAGGAACACGTCCAGCTGACGCTGATACAGGTCTTTCTCATTCTCCGCGCTGGCGGCATTTTCAATGGCGTCCGCGTCATACAGCAGCACGCCGAGGTAGCGAATACGCCCCACGCAGGTTTCCGAGCAGACGGTCGGCATCCCGGATTCGATACGCGGGTAGCAGAAGATGCACTTCTCGGATTTGCCGCTCTTCCAGTTGAAGTAGATTTTCTTGTACGGACAGCCGGTGATGCACATACGCCAGCCGCGGCACTTGTCCTGGTCGATCAGCACGATGCCGTCTTCTTCACGTTTATAGATGGCGCCGCTCGGGCAGGTCGCGACGCACGCCGGGTTCAGGCAGTGTTCGCAAAGGCGCGGCAGATACATCATAAAGGTGTTTTCGAACTGGCCGTACATCGCCTTCTGCATGTTCTCGAAGTTCTGGTCTTTGGCGCGTTTCTCGAACTCGCCGCCCAGAATCTCTTCCCAGTTCGGGCCGCTGGTGATTTTATCCATCCGCTGGCCGGTGATCAGCGAGCGCGGACGGGCGATCGGCTGATGTTTGCCCTCCGGCGCGTTGTGCAGGTTCTGGTAGTCGTAGTCAAACGGCTCGTAGTAATCGTCGATGCCCGGCAGATGCGGGTTAGCAAAGATTTTACCTAGCAGCATCGCGCGGTTGCCCATGCGCGGCTGCAGCTTGCCGTTGATCTTACGGATCCAGCCGCCCTTCCACTTTTCCTGATTCTCCCAGTCGTTCGGGAAACCGACGCCCGGTTTACTTTCAACGTTGTTAAACCACGCGTACTCCATCCCCTCGCGGCTGGTCCAGACGTTTTTACAGGTGACCGAGCAGGTATGACAGCCGATGCACTTATCGAGATTCAGCACCATGCCGACTTGTGAACGAATTTTCATTTTACGCTCTCCTGTACCTGGTCGTTACCTTCGCCATCTAACCAGTTAATATTCTTCATCTTACGTACCACCACGAACTCATCGCGGTTAGACCCTACCGTGCCGTAGTAGTTAAAGCCGTAGGCCAACTGGGCATAGCCGCCGATCATATGGGTCGGCTTCGGCGTAATACGGGTCACGGAGTTATGAATCCCGCCGCGCTGCTCGGTTACCTCTGAACCCGGCAGGTTTACGATACGTTCCTGGGCGTGATACATCATGGTCATCCCGGCCGGCACGCGCTGGCTGACCACCGCGCGGGCGGTCAGCGCGCCGTTGCTGTTGAACACTTCAATCCAGTCGTTATCCTCAATCCCCAGATCTTTGGCATCCGCCTCGCTCATCCACACAATCGGGCCGCCGCGGGACAGCGTCAGCATCAGCAGGTTGTCGCTGTAGGTGGAGTGGATCCCCCACTTCTGGTGCGGCGTCAGGAAGTTCAGCGCTTTTTCCGGGTTGCCGTTGGATTTCTTACCCATCACCGCTTTCACCGAACGGGTGTCGATTGGCGGACGATAGACCAGCAGGCTTTCGCCGAAGTCGCGCATCCACTGGTGATCCTGATACAGCTGCTGGCGGCCGGAAAGCGTGCGCCACGGGATCAGCTCATGAACGTTGGTGTAGCCGGCGTTATAGGAAACGTGCTCGTCTTCAAGCCCTGACCAGGTCGGGCTGGAGATAATTTTGCGCGGCTGGGCCTGAATATCGCGGAAGCGAATTTTCTCTTCCTCTTTATTCTTCGCCAGATGCGTATGGTCGCGACCGGTAAACTCGCTGAGCGCCGCCCAGGCTTTCACCGCCACGTGACCGTTGGTTTCCGGCGCCAGGGTCAGCACCATCTCCGCCGCGTCAATTGCTGTGTTAAGCATCGGCTGACCTTTGGCCGGACCGTCCGCTTTGGTGTAGTTGAGCTTACGCAGCAGATCCATCTCGCTCTGGGTATTCCAGGCGATGCCTTTACCGCCGTTGCCGATTTTCTCCATCAGCGGGCCGATAGAGGTGAAGCGTTCGTAAGTCGCCGGATAATCGCGTTCAACGGTCATGATATGCGGCGCGGTGACGCCTGGAATCAGGTCGCATTCACCTTTTTTCCAGTCCTTAACGTCCAGCGGCTGCGCCAGTTCGGCGGCGGAGTCGTGCTGGATGGGCAGCGTCACTACGTCGGTCTCTTTGCCCAGGTGTCCTACGCAAACTTCAGAGAATTTCTTCGCGATGTCCTTGTAGATATCCCAGTCGCTCTTCGATTCCCAGGCCGGATCGACTGCGGCAGACAGCGGATGAATAAACGGATGCATATCCGAGGTATTCATGTCGTCTTTTTCATACCAGGTGGCGGTCGGCAGCACGATGTCAGAGTAGAGGCAGGTGCTCGACAAACGGAAGTCCAGCGTCACCACCAGATCCAGCTTGCCGTCGAGACCGTTGTCTTTCCACTCCACCTCTTCCGGCTTCACGCCGCCCTGCTTGCCAAGATCTTTGCCCTGAATACCGTTTTCCGTACCCAGCAGATACTTCAGCATGTACTCGTGGCCCTTACCGGAAGAGCCCAGCAGGTTGGAACGCCAGATGAACAGGTTGCGCGGATGGTTCTTACCGTTTTCCGGCTGCTCAGCGGCAAAGCGAATGGAGCCCTCTTTCAGGGATTTGACGGTGTAGTCGACCGGCGTCATGCCCGCTTTTTTCGCCTCTTGCGCAATGCGCAGCGGGTTGGTGCCCAGCTGCGGCGCCGACGGCAGCCAGCCCATACGTTCAGCGCGCACGTTGAAGTCAATCAGGTGGCCGCTGTAGCGGGATTTATCCGCTAACGGCGACAGCAGCTCCTGCGCGGTGACGGTTTCATAGCGCCACTGGCTGGAGTGGTTATAAAAGTACGACGTGCTGTTCATATGACGCGCCGGACGCTGCCAGTCGAGGGCAAACGCCAGCGGCTGCCAGCCGGTCTGCGGACGCAGTTTTTCCTGGCCCACGTAGTGCGCCCAGCCGCCGCCGCTCTGCCCGACGCAGCCGCAGAAGATCAGCATATTGATAAGGCCGCGATAGTTCATATCGAGGTGGAACCAGTGGTTCAGACCGGCGCCGACGATGATCATCGAACGGCCGTGGGTCTTATCGGCGTTATCGGCGAACTCGCGCGCGGTACGGATAATATGCGCCCGGGAAACGCCGGTGATTTTCTCCGCCCATGCCGGGGTATACGCTTTCACGTCATCATAGCTGCTGGCGCAGTTTTCATCGCCCAGACCGCGATCCAGACCGTAGTTGGCCATGGTCAGATCGTACACGGTGGCGACCAGCACGCTAGAGCCGTCGGCTTTCTGCAGGCGTTTGACCGGCAGTTTGTGCAGCAGCACGTTTTCCAGCTCGACTTTATTAAAGTGCTCGGTACCTTCGCCGCCAAAATAGGGGAAGCCGACGTTGGCGATATCGTCATGGCTACCCAGCAGGCTCAGGCGCAGCTCGACATCTTCGCCGGTTTTACCGTCGCGCTGTTCAAGGTTCCATTTGCCTTTATCGCCCCAGCGGAAGCCGATAGAACCGTTCGGTACGGTGATTTCGCCCTTCTCATCAAAAGCGACGGTTTTCCATTCCGGATTCTTTTCCTGACCTAGCGCATCGACCAGATCCGCCGCGCGCAGCATACGGCCCGCCGCGTAATAGCCATCGCGCTCTTCGAGCATCACCAGCATCGGCATATCGGTGTAGCGACGCACGTAATCGGTGAAATACTGGCTCGGTTTATCGAGATGGAACTCGCGCAGCATCACGTGGCCCATCGCCAGCGCCATCGCCGCATCGGTACCCTGCTTCGGCGCCAGCCACAGATCGCAAAGCTTGGCGATTTCGGCGTAGTCAGGGGTGATAGCAACGGTTTTGGTGCCCTTATAGCGCACTTCGGTAAAGAAGTGGGCATCCGGGGTACGGGTCTGCGGAACGTTGGAACCCCAGGCGATGATGTAGCTGGAGTTATACCAGTCGGCCGATTCCGGCACGTCGGTTTGCTCGCCCCAGGTCTGCGGAGAGGCAGGCGGCAGGTCGCAGTACCAGTCGTAGAAGCTCAGGCAGGTGCCGCCGATCAGCGACAGATAGCGCGCGCCGGAGGCATAGGAGACCATCGACATCGCCGGGATGGGCGAGAAGCCGGCTACGCGGTCCGGGCCGTAGGTTTTGACGGTATAGACGTTAGAGGCGGCAATCAGCTCGTTCACCTCTTGCCAGGATGAACGCACGAAACCGCCGCGACCACGCGCTTGCTTGAAGCTTTTCGCTTTGTCGGCGTCTTCAATAATCGAGGCCCATGCGTCAACCGGATCGCTGTGCTGCGCCTTCGCTTCACGCCACATCTTCATCAGGCGTTTGCGCATCAGCGGATACTTCAGGCGGTTGGCGCTGTAGAGGTACCAGGAGTAGCTGGCGCCGCGCGGGCAGCCGCGCGGCTCGTGGTTTGGCATATCCGGACGGGTGCGCGGATAGTCAGTCTGCTGGGTTTCCCAGGTGACGAGACCATTTTTGACATAAATCTTCCAGCTGCACGAGCCGGTGCAGTTGACGCCGTGGGTGGAGCGCACAACTTTATCGTGCTGCCAACGTTGACGGTATCCATCCTCCCAGTCCCGGTTGGTTTTTAGAAGCTGGCCGTGCCCATCGGCAAAGGTTTCACCCTTCTGTTTGAAGTAGCGAAACCGGTCCAGGAATTTACTCATCGGGTTTCTCCTGTGTGGAGCCTGACGGCTCTCTGATAAATCGACATTGCTGGATTTGCAGCGAAGGTAACGCTATGAAAGAGGGCGAGAATTGATAACGATCAAGAGCATAGGGCTTATAAAAGCGAGGTAAAACGCGAATTACCACCAAAGTAGTATTTATTTCTATTTATTATTTTATTGATAAATAAAGATATTTAATGAAAAAGCCTGCAGAAACCCGGGGTTTGTTATTCCCCACGGTATTAAGGGGTAGGCGCGCCTGAAGTCATTTTTTTTGTGACTTCAGGCGGCTTTTAATATCCCCCAAAACCACTAGTATGTTGTAACTAAGTAATAACCAATAAAAAGGGCGCAAATATCGTTGCGCCCTTTGCAGAAATTCAAAAAGAAATATTATTTCTGCTTACGTCCGTAGACCGCCCAGGTAATCACCACGCAGGCGATATAGAACACCAGGAATACCTTCATGGCGCCGGCCGGCGAACCGGTCAGATCCAGCGAAATACCAAACGCCTTGGGAATAAAGAACCCGCCAATCGCGCCAATCGCCGAAATAAAGCCCAGCGCCGCCGCCGTATCGGTCGCCGCTTCACGCATGGCCTGCGCTTCGCTGCCGCCCTGGGCCTTAACGCGATCCATGGTCATTTTGCGGAAAATAACCGAGATCATCTGGAAGGTCGACGCGCTGCCCAGACCGGCGGTCAGGAACAGCACCATAAATACCGCGAAGAAGGCGATAAAGTTACCGCCCTCGCCGTGGGTCGGCAGCGTCAGGAACAGCAGGCCGCAGAAGATAGCCATCACCACGAAGTTCACCAGCGTCACGCGCGTCCCGCCGAGGCGGTCGGAGATCGCCCCGCCGGTTGAGCGCGCCAGGGCGCCGATAAACGGCCCGAAGAAGGCATAGTGCAGAATCTGCACATCCGGAAACTGGGTCTTCGACAGCATGGCGAAGCCCGCAGAGAAGCCTATAAACGATCCGAAGGTGGCAAGATAGAGCAGCGCCATAATCCACAGATGCGCGCGCTTCAGTACCGGTAGCTGCTCGCTCAGCGAGGCCTTCGACGCCGACAGGTCGTTCATAAAGAACCACGCCGCCAAGGTGAAGATAATCAGGAACGGCACCCAGATCCACGCCGCGTTTTCCAGATACAGCATGGAGCCATCCGGCTGCTCGCTGCCGGTTCCGCCAAAGACGGCGAAAATAGACAGCGATACCACCAGAGGGGCAACCAGCTGCATTACGCTGACGCCCATATTCCCGAGGCCGCCGTTGATGCCCAGCGCGCCGCCCTGCTTCTGTTTCGGAAAGAAGAAGCTGATGTTAGCCATACTGGAAGCAAAGTTCGCCCCCGCAAAGCCGCACAGCAGAGAAATAATCACGAAAACGCTGAAGGGCGTAGCGGTATCCTGCACCGCGAAGCCTAACCAGACGCAGGGGACGATCATGATCCCGGTGCTGAACGCGGTCCAGCGACGGCCGCCGAACAGCGGCACCATAAACGCGTACGGCACGCGCAGCAGCGCGCCGGACAGCGCCGGAAGCGCGGTCAGCATAAACAACTGATCGGTGGTAAACTGAAAGCCGACTTTATTCAGGTTGACGGCAACGGCGCTGAACAACATCCAGACGCAGAATGCCAGCAAAAGACATGGAACGGAGATCCACAGATTGCGGCTGGCGACGCGATGACCGCGCTGCTGCCAGAATTCAGGATCTTCGGGACGCCAGTCGCTAATGACTGAGCGGGTAGTCTTCTCCGGGATTGAAGAGTGACTCATAGACACCTCTGATAATTCGTATTAACCCTGGCTACCTTATGGGTTACAGGCGGCGGTAAGTTGATATAAATCAAAGGAAAAGTGGGCGCCGATTTGGCGAAAAAAAACGCATCACCCGAAGTGAGTAGCTATTTCTGCGGAAAAAAGTGTGGTTTTTCACGCCAGTGCTGGAATTCCCCGAACACCTGCCACCAGCCCACCCCGCCCTGACAATTAAGGGGTAATCCTTTAGGGGTATGGGTATACTCCGGGGGATGGCCGAGAATAAGCGCCACTCCCGGATAATTTACCGGTCAGGAGCCCCGTACCCCATGTTGAAACGTCTTTTTACGCCGCTGACGCTGGTGAATCAACTCGCGCTGATCGTTCTGCTGGCTACCCTCATCGGCGTCGCCGGAATGGCGATCTCTTCTCGCCTGGTGCACGGCGTCCAGGGCAGCGCGCACGCCATTAATAAAGCCGGTTCGCTGCGCATGCAGAGCTATCGCCTGCTGGCGGCAGTACCGCTGGGCGAAAATGATGAAAAGCTGCTGGATGAAATGACGGCAACCGTCTTTAGCCCGGAACTGCAGTACGCCGCGCGCCATGACGATCAGCAGCGGCAGCTCCAGGCGCTGCAGCACTACTGGCAGCTGGAGCTGGCGCCGGGCATGCGCAACGCGCAAAATCAGGCCTCGGTGGCGACCGATGTCGCCGGGTTTGTCGACCGTATAGACCAGCTGGTTACCGCCTTCGATCACACCACCGAAGAGCGGATTAAACACGTTGTCTGGATCCAGCGCATCATGGCCGTGGGAATGGCGCTGCTGCTGGTGTTCACCATCGTCTGGCTGCGCGCGCGCCTGTTGCGCCCGTGGAAACAGCTGCTGGGTATGGCCCGCGCGGTGAGCCGACGCGATTTTACCCAGCGCGCGCAGATTAGCGGACGCAACGAGATGGCGACGCTCGGCATGGCGCTGAACAATATGTCTGAAGAGCTGGCGGAGAGCTATTCGGTGCTGGAACGCCGGGTGCAGGAAAAAACCGCGGGCCTGGAGCAGAAAAACGAGATCCTCGCCTTCCTGTGGCAGGCCAACCGCCGTCTGCACTCGAACGCGCCGCTCTGCGAGCGCATTTCTCCGGTTCTGAACGGGTTGCAGGGGTTAACCCTGCTGCGCGATATTGAAGTTCGCGTTTACGACCTCGAAGATGAAGACAATCATCAGGAGTTTTCCTGCCACTCCGATATTCAGTGCGACGACAGAGGCTGCTACCTCTGCCCGCGCGACCTGCCGCCGCTGCCAGATACCGGCACCACCTTAAAATGGCGGCTGTCGGACGCCCATAATCAGTACGGTATTTTGCTGGCCACCCTGCCCACCGGTCGCCATCTGAGCCACGATCAGCAGCAGCTGGTGGATACGCTGGTTGAACAACTCACCGGCACCCTCGCCCTCGATCGGCATCAGGAGCGCCAGCAGCAGCTTATCGTCATGGAGGAGCGCGCCACCATCGCCCGCGAACTCCACGACTCCATCGCCCAGTCGCTCTCCTGTATGAAAATGCAGGTCAGCTGCCTGCAGATGCAGGGCGACGATCTGCCGGCAGCGAGCCGCCAGCTGCTGGGGCAAATTCGTAATGAACTCAATACCTCCTGGGCCCAGCTGCGCGAACTGCTGACGACCTTCCGGCTACAGCTCACCGAACCGGGGCTGCGCCCGGCGCTGGAGGCCAGCTGCCAGGAATACAGCGCCCACTTCGGTTTTGCGGTGCGCCTGGATTACCAACTGCCGCCGCGTTTTGTGCCGTCGCACCAGGCCATTCATCTGCTGCAAATCGCCCGCGAGGCGCTCAGCAACGCGCTGAAGCACGCAAGCGCCACTGAGGTCAGCGTCAGCGTGACGCTGCGGGAGAATCAGGTCCGCCTGGTGGTCGCCGATAACGGCCGCGGCGTGCCGGACCACGCGGAACGCAGCAACCATTACGGCTTGATTATCATGCGCGATCGCGCGCAAAGCCTGCGCGGGGACTGCCAGGTCCGGCGGCGGGAAACCGGCGGAACCGAAGTGGTGGTTACTTTTATCCCTGAAAAATCGTTTTCAATTCAATAAGGAGAACTCCATGAGTCAACAGGAACGGGCAACCATCCTTCTCATCGACGACCATCCCATGCTGCGCACCGGCGTCAAACAGCTGATCAGCATGGCTCCGGACATCCAGGTGATCGGCGAAGCCAGCAACGGCGAGCAGGGTATTGCGATGGCGGAAGCCTTAGATCCGGATTTAATTCTGCTGGATCTCAATATGCCGGGCATGAACGGTCTGGAAACCCTCGACAGGCTGCGCGAGAAGTCGCTTTCCGGCCGCGTGGTGGTGTTTAGCGTCTCTAATCATGAAGAAGATGTGGTGACCGCCCTGAAACGCGGCGCCGACGGCTATCTGCTGAAGGATATGGAACCGGAAGATCTGCTGAAAGCGCTGCAGCAGGCGGCGGCGGGCGAAATGGTGCTCAGCGAAGCGTTAACCCCGGTGCTGGCGGCCAGCCTGCGCGCCAATCGCGCCACCTCAGACCGCGACATCAGCCAACTGACCCCGCGCGAGCGCGATATTCTCAAGCTGATTGCCCAGGGCCTGCCGAATAAAATGATCGCCCGCCGTCTGGATATCACCGAAAGCACCGTCAAAGTGCACGTTAAGCATATGCTCAAGAAAATGAAGCTAAAATCGCGCGTGGAAGCGGCGGTTTGGGTCCATCAGGAACGCGTCTTCTAGGGCTGTTGCGGCCACGAAACGCCCTCGGCCGGTACGTGTACCAACGGCTCCGTCAGCGCCAGTGCGATCTCATTGGATGAGACGCGCTGACCCGTTTTATCCTCTACCACCAGCGAAAGATGCCAGCGGTTGCTCGCCCCGGCTTCGCTGCTCCAGCGCGGCATAATCACGGTCCAGCCGTCCGTACTGTTGGCCTCAATCGGCGAGGTCAGGCTTAGCGCCTGGGTATCCCCCTGCCAGCTCAGCGACTTAATGCCGTGCAGGCTACGAATCTGTAGTTTCAGCTGCACCGTCTCCCCCGGCTGAAGATCCCAGGGCGGCGTCGCCAGATAAACCGACAGCGTTTTGCGCTGGCGATATTCAACGACCGGCAGGTTATCGCGTTCCGGGCTGTCGTAGCGGCTGCCGCGAAGCGATCGGCTAACGGCGACTTCATCGGCCGCCAGCTGCTGCTTCAGCGGGACGCCGAAGCGATAGTTCAGCTTCAGCCCGACATCATTTTGGCTGACGCCGCTCTCGCCCTGCTTATGCTTAGCCGTCACCGTCACCAGCGGAACGGGAGTGTAATTCAGCCCCACCGACACCGCGACCGGGTTGTGGTAGCCGGTACCCGAATGGAACAGATCGACGCTATCGCCAAAATACTGCTCCACGCTGACGCTGGTATTAATGTGCTGATAAAACGGCAGCCGCGCCTGGGCGGTCACATCGTAGCCGCTCGCCATACGCTGCTGCTGGGTCAGGCTACTCCCCTGCTGCCAGCCGCCGAGCGGCTGGTAGTAGTTCGCCGACAGGCGCAGCGACTCGCCCCAGGCTTCGGCCCCGACGCTGCCGCGCGCCATGCGATCGTCCAGGGCTTTATCGTAGAAAGAGTTGTAGCCCAGCAGCCAGGAGCCCATCCGCCAGCGCTGGCCGAGACCAATATTGCCGACCAGACCCGTATCACGCTGGGTGACCGAGTACTGATTCCAGGTAAGGTAGTCGCCGTTATCCTGCAACGGGACAAACCAGCTCCCCTTACTGCCGGTAAAATTGCCCTCTTTGTCGACCAGCAGATCGACGTTGGCGTTGCCCCACGGCGAAAGCCAGTTCTCCAACTGGTGGCTGACCTCGTTCCCCAGCTTACCGATAGCAAATACTCGCGCCTGTTCGCTGGTTGTCAGCCCGTTATCGCTCATACTGGCTTCGCCAAATTTTTTCGCCATCTCGGCAAAGTGCTTTGCGTCGTCATCCACCTGCGGCGCGAGGCCGAGGTCGGGTAAGGTCTCAGGACCCTTAGAGAACGCCTGGTTATCCTGCAGCGCGCGGGCGGGCATGCCTGTCAGCAGCAGGAGAAGCGGTAAAAGCGGGGTTACGCGGAACGGCAGAGAGCTCAAATCGGTTACGTCTACTCACGAAGTGGTGGCGGCAAAACATGAGTTTATCGTTTTTTGCGCTCCCCCGCAGCCCTGCGGACGATTCCAGGAATATGCTGAATCTCAGGCCTGCGCCAGCTTCGCCGCCAGCAGCGCTTTCAGCTCCGGGATGCAGGAGCCGCAGTTGGTGCCGCATTTCAGTTTTCCCCCCAGCGCGCCGGGCGTACGGCAGCCGCCGACAATGGCTTCGCCTATCGCCCGTTCGCCCACGCTAAAGCAGCTGCAGATAATACGCCCGCGCGGCATCTCAACGCCGCCTTTTCTGCCGCTCAATAACGCGTGGCGCCGGGCGGCGTTCTGCGGCGGAACGCGAAACGCGGCGTGAATCCAGTCGGCATCGATAGCCGGCTCGCTGGCGTCGCTCCACCAGCCGAGCATCAGCTCTCCCGCCCGCCACGCCAGCAGGTTCCAGACCTTGCCGCCCTCGGCTACCTGCATCTGCCATCCCTGCCGCTGGCACCACTCCACCAGCCAGTCGCGGGAGCGGGTATCCCCCGCCAGCGAAAGATGGATAATGCCCTGCGCCGCCCGCCGCCGCCAGTGCAGCGAAGCGGGCAGCGGAACCGGCTGGCGCGAAAAAAGCTCGCCTTTCCACGCAGGAAGCCAGGTGGCTATCGCCACCGCCGTCTGTTTACTTTCCGGCTGCCCGGAGTGCGGGTCGGTGACCGCAGCCAGCAGGTTGTTCACCCGTCCCTGACGAGCAAACTGATTATTCCAGTGCATCGGCACAAACAGCGACCCGGGCCGTTGCCCGTCGCCGATCGTCACTTTTGCGACCATCACCCCATTCGGTGAGCGGACCCGCGCCAGTTCACCTTCCAGCAGGTGATAACGCTGCGCGTCCGCCGGCGCGACCTCCACCACCGGCTCGTTAATATGCTGCATCAGACGCGGCACCGCGCCGGTGCGGGTCATGGTGTGCCATTGATCGCGGATCCGCCCGCTGTTGAGGATCAGCGGATAGAACGCATCGGTGGTCGCCCGGGTAGGTTGCGGCGCGACCGGCACCATCCGCAGTTTACCGTCGCGATGCCAGCCCTTATGCACACTCCAGGCTGCTTCGCTGCGGCTCACCGGCCAGCGCACCGGTTCCAGCGCATCCCACGCTTCGCGGCTGAGATCCGCCAGTCCGCCGATATCAAACGCCCGCTGGCCATCGTTTTCATACCCTGAAAGCGCGGCGTGTTCGCTGAACACCTCGTGCGGATGCTGCCAGGCAAAGGCGGAGCCGAAGCCCAGCGCCTCGGCCACGCGGGCGACGATCCACCAGTCGGCCCTGGCCTCTCCCGGCGGCGGCATGAAAGCGCGCTGGCGGGAGATCCGCCGTTCGGAGTTGGTCACCGTGCCGCTCTTCTCTCCCCACGCCAGCGCGGGAAAACGGATATGGGCGAAGCGTCCGGTATCGGTATCAGCGACGACGTCGGAGATGATGACCAGCGGACACCGCGCCAGCGCTTCGCTTACCGCGTGGCTGTCCGGCAGCGACACCACCGGATTGGTGCCCATAATCCATACCGCTTTTACCTCGCCGCGGCCAATGGCGGCGAACAGCTCCACCGCCGTCAGCCCCGGCGTTTGCGCCAGACGTTCGCTGCCCCAGAATCGCGCCAGGCGCCGTAAATCGTCGGGTTCAAAGTTCATATGCGCCGCCAGCATGGTCGCCAGGCCGCCCACCTCGCGCCCGCCCATGGCGTTAGGTTGACCGGTCAGCGAAAACGGCCCGCAGCCCGGACGCCCGTATTTACCGCAGGCCAGGTGTACGTTGATGATAGCGTTGCATTTATCGCTGCCGCTGGCGGATTGGTTGATTCCCATGGTATAGAGCGTGATGGCGCGCGGGGCGGCGATAAATTCGCGGTAGAAATCGGCAATCTGCTGGCGCGGCAGGCCGCAGAACTGCGCCACTTTGTCGAGGTCCCAGTCCTGGGCGATGGTCAGCGCCCGCTGCGCATCGTTAAAATCGTCGCTGATGGCGCCGCTGGCGGCAATGGCGTTCAGCAGGCCGACAAACAGCCCGCCGTCGCTGCCGGGGGCCAGCGCCAGATGCCGGTCGGCGATATCGCAGGTGGCGGTCCGACGCGGATCAATGACCACTACCCGCATCTGCGGATTGTCGCGCTTCGCCTGCGCCAGCCGCTGATAAAGCACCGGATGTGCCCAGGCGGCGTTCGACCCGACCAGCACCACCAGATCGCTGTTTTCCACGTCCTCATAGCTGCACGGCACCACGTCCGCGCCCAGCGCCCGTTTGTAGCCGGTGACCGCTGAAGACATGCACAGCCGCGAATTGGTATCGATATTCGCCGCGCCGATAAACCCCTTCATCAGCTTATTCGCCGCATAATAGTCCTCGGTGAGCAGCTGGCCGGAGGCGTAAAACGCCACCGCCTGCGGCCCGTGCCGATCGATAATCTCCCGCAGGCGCGAACCTGCCAGCGCCAGCGCCTGCGGCCAGGTCGCGCGTTCGCCGTCGACTTCCGGGAATAACATTCGTCCCTCCAGGCCGACGGTTTCGCCCAGCGCCGCTCCTTTAACGCACAGGCGGCCAAAGTTTGCCGGGTGCTGCTCATCGCCGCGCACGCTCACCTGACCGTGAGGCGCCCTACTGGCGATAACCCCGCAGCCAACCCCGCAATAGGGGCACGTGGTTCTGGTTTCCGTCATCAGGAGGCCTCCGCGCGCGCCAGCAGCTGCTGGTTGCCAACCCACACCTTGCCGTTCTCCACTTTGACCGGCCAGGCGCGCACCGCCTGTTCGCCGCCGTCGCACTGGCGGCCATCGCGCAGGCGGATTCGCTGCTTATACAGAGGTGAAATCACGATCGGTTCGCCGCCCGCATCGCCAAGCAGACCGCGCGACAGAACGTTGGCCTCGCTGCCCGGTTCGAGGTTATCGAGGGCATACACCTGGTCGCCAAAGCGGAACAGTGCAATCTGCCGCTCGCCGAGCCGCGCGCCAATCCCCGCCTGCTGCGGAATGGCGTCGAGATCGCAAATGGCCTGCCACGGGCGCGACGGCAGCGCCGGTTCGCCCTGCGCCGCGAAGGGGGCCAGCTGCGGCTGGCCGCGCAGGGTTTGCCGCTGTACGGTTTCGTCCGGCTCATCGCTGTTCACGTAGGAGCGGAACAGCGCCAGCCGCTGCGGATCGTTAAGGGTGGTTTGCCATTCGCACTGGTAGCTCTCGACCACCCGCGCCATCTCCTGCTCCAGCTCTTCGCCGATGCCGAGGCTGTCTTCGAGGATCACCTCGCGCAGATAGTCGACCCCGTCCTCAAGGTTATCCATCCAGGTACTGGTGCGCTGCAGGCGATCGGCGGTACGAATATAGAACATCAGCAGCCGGTCAATACTGCGGATAAGCGTGGCTTCATCAAGATCGCTGGCGAACAGGTCGGCATGGCGCGGCTTCATGCCGCCGTTGCCGCAAACGTACAGGTTCCACCCCTTCTCCGTGGCGATAACCCCAATATCTTTCCCCTGGGCTTCCGCGCATTCGCGGGTACAGCCGGAGACGGCCATTTTAATTTTGTGCGGCGCGCGCAGCCCCTTGTAGCGATGTTCGAGGGTGACCGCCAGGCCGGTGGAGTCCTGGACGCCGTAGCGGCACCAGGTCGAACCGACGCAGGATTTCACCGTCCGCAGGGATTTGCCGTAGGCGTGGCCGGTTTCGAATCCCGCCTCGGCCAGCTCGCGCCAGATTGCCGGGAGCTGTTCCAGGCGCGCGCCGAACAGGTCGATACGCTGGCCGCCGGTCACCTTACTGTACAGTTGATAGCGTTTGGCGATCTGGCCGATCGCAATCAGACCGTCCGGCGTCACCTCTCCCGCCGCCATGCGTGGCACCACCGAATAGGTGCCATCTTTCTGAATATTGGCGAAGTAGCGATCGTTGGTGTCCTGAAGCGGCAGATGCGCCGGCTTCAGCAGATATTCATTCCAGCAGGAGGCCAGTACCGAGGCGACCAGAGGTTTACAGACCTCGCAGCCGTGGCCCTGTCCATAACGGGCAATCAGCTGTTCGAAGGTGCGGATATGGTTGACGCGAACCAGGTGATAGATCTCCTGGCGCGACCACGGAAAGTGCTCGCAGATATCCTTTTTAACTTCGACGCCCTGCTCGGCAAGCTGGTACTCCATCACCTGTTTCACCAGCGCACTACAGCCGCCGCAGCCGGTCGCCGCTTTGGTGCAGCTTTTTATCGCCGCCATGTCGCCCGCGCCGGCGCTCACCGCCTGGCAGATATCGTCTTTGCTGACGTTGTGACAGGAGCAAATCTGCGCGCCGTCCGGCAGCGCCGCGACCCCGAGCGCCTTCGGCGCGCTGCCCTCCAGCGCCGGAAGGATCAGGCTTTCCGGGTGTTTGGGTAAAGCTATCCCGTTAAGCATCATCTGTAGCAGCGTGGCGTAGTCGCCGGCATCCCCGACCAGCACCCCGCCGAGCAGGTTTTTGCCATCCGCGCTGACCACGATTTTTTTGTAGATCTGCTGCGGCCCGTGCGTCCACTGATAGCTCTGACAGCCCGGGGTACGCCCCTGGGCGTCGCCGAACGAGGCGACATCAACGCCCAGCAGCTTCAGCTTAGTGCTCATATCCGCGCCGCTAAAGCTGCCCGCCTCGCCCGCCAGAGTAGCCGCTGCGGCGCGCGCCATCTGATAGCCTGGCGCCACCAGGCCATAAATTTTGTTCTCCCACAGGGCGCATTCGCCGATCGCCAGCACGTCCGGGTCGGAGGTACGGCACTGGTTGTCGATGCAGATCCCGCCGCGTTCACCTACGCTCAGTCCGCCGCTGCGCGCCAGCGCGTCCTGCGGGCGAATACCGGCGGAGAACACCAGCATATCGGTCGCCAGCGAGCTGCCGTCGGCGAAGTTCAGCTGCAGCCCCTGCTCATTGCGAACAATTTCCGTCGTCGCCTTGCTGGTGTGCACTCCGACGCCCAGCTCGCTGATTTTTTCCCGCAGCATCGCCGCGCCGCCGTTGTCCAGCTGCACCGCCATCAGGTTCGGCGCAAACTCGACAACGTGAGTTTCCAGCCCCAGTTGCTTCAACGCATTGGCCGCTTCCAGCCCGAGCAGGCCGCCGCCGATCACCACGCCCCGTCGGGCGGTTGCGGCGCGGGCGGCAATCTGGTCGAGGTCGTCCAGCGTACGGTAAACAAAACAGCCCTCAAGATTATGGCCCGGCACTGGCGGAACAAACGGGTAAGAGCCCGTCGCCAGCACCAGCTTATCCCAGTGGGTTTCGTGACCGAAGGCATCGCGCACCACCCGCGCTTCGCGGTCGATGCTGGCGACCGATTCGCTCAGGCGCAGCTCAATACCGTGCTGAGTGAAAAAATCCCCTTCCACCAGCGACAGCGATTCCGCGCTGCGTCCGGCGAAATATTCCGTCAGATGCACCCGGTCATAGGCGGCATAGCGCTCCTCGCAGAACACCACAATCCGATACTGTTGATGAAGGTCACGGCTGACGCATTGCTCAAGAAAATGGTGGCCGACCATACCGTGTCCGACCAGCACTAATACAGGTTTTGTCATCGTAGTTTGTCCCACAGCGCGCGGCTGCATCGTTGAAGAGGGGTCGAAAAGCCACTCTGCCGGCGCGGGCGCTGACGCCCCCAGCAGAGCGGTGAGGGGCGCGGCGCTGCTGCAATCCCCGAGCAGCAGTACGCCGCGCAGCTTACCGTCGCGCAGCAGCAGGCGACGGTAGTGGCGGTCCAGCGGATCCCAACTGGTATAAACGTCATCCTGCTCATCGGCCCGCAGCTCGCCGGCGCTGAACAGTTCAATGTCGGTGACCTTCAGGCGGGTGCCGCTATCCTGCCAGCGGAAATCTTCGCCAGGGATAGCGCACAGGCGGTCCGCCAGCACCTCCGCCTGGCGCAGGCACGGCGCCACCAGCCCCCAGGTCTGACCGTCGATTTCACAGCATTCGCCGAGGGCGCTGACTCCCGGCTGCGCGGTTGCCAGCCGGCGGTCGACGAGAATTCCGCGACCGCACGCCAGCCCGCTGCGCTCGGCCAGCCGTTTGTTCGGCTGTACGCCGGTCGCCAGTACTACCCGCGAGGCGGCAAACGCGCGGCCGTCCTCCAGCAGCACCTGATGTTCATCAATGGCGGCGATACGGCTCTCCATCACGCAGCCGATCCCGCGCTCGGCGAGCAGCATTTGCAGCTGTTCGCCGACAAAGGCATCAGTCTGCTGCTCCATCAGCCAGCTTCCGCGGTGCAGTAAAGTGACACTGTCACCATGACGACGTAGCGCCGCGGCGGCCTCCACGCCGAGTACGCCGCCGCCGATGACCACCGCCGGGCCGTCGATGGCCAGAATGCCTTCGACGTCCGCCAGGGTGCGGAAAGCAAAAACGTGCGGCAGCGTGATGCCCGGCAGCGGCGGTAGAAACGGCAGCGACCCCGTGGCGAACACCAGTTCATCCCAGCCAAGTTCGCCTGCGGTGGTCTGCAGCGTACGGGCCGCCATATCCACCGCGGTAACCGTTTCACCGGCGCGTACCGTGACGTTATGTTGCGAATACCACTCTGCGGGCAGCAGTCGCGTCGCACCTGCGGTTTTCTCCGCGCCAAGCACCGGCGACAGCTGAATGCGGTTATAGGCCTGGCGCGGTTCATCGCCGATAATGGTGATGCTAAACCGCCGCGCATCCCGCTCCACCAGCGCCTGCGCCAGGCGCGTGGCCGCCATACCGTTGCCGATAATCACCAGTTGCCGCGTCATCGCCGCCCCCTATGCCGCTTTCGGCTGTTTTTCATAGAGGAAGTGCAGGATCTGCTGGCGCAGATGGTGATAGCGGCTGTCGTCCGCCAGCTGCACGCGATTGCGCGGTCGTGGCAGATTGACGTCGAGGATCTCCCCGACCGTCGCCGCCGGTCCGTTGGTCATCATCAGCACCCGGTCGGAAAGCAGCACCGCCTCATCCACATCATGGGTAATCATGACGATGGTGGTATTCAGCGACTGCTGGATCTGCATCACCGCGTCCTGTAAATGCGCCCGCGTCAGGGCATCAAGGGCGCCAAAGGGTTCATCCAGCAGCAGCACTTTCGGTTTCATCGCCAGCGCCCTGGCAATGCCAACGCGCTGCTTCATCCCACCGGAGATCTCCCCCGGACGCTTGTGCAGGGCGTGGCCCATCTGTACCCGCTCGAGGTTGTGCTCAATCCACTCTTTGCGCTCGCCTTTGCTCATGCTGCGACGAAAGACCTGGTCCACCGCCAGCGCCACGTTGTCAAAGCAGGTCAGCCACGGCAGCAGGGAGTGGTTCTGAAACACCACCGCGCGTTCCGGCCCCGGCCCGGCGATTTCGCGGTTGTCGCACAGCAGGCCGCCCTCCGTCGGCAGGGCTATCCCGGCTATCAGATTCAGCAGGGTTGATTTACCGCAGCCGGAGTGGCCGATCAGGCTGATGGTTTCCCCTTCGTAGATGTCGAAGGAGACGTTCTGCAATGCGAGGAATTCGCCGCTGGCGGTGCTAAAACGCTGGCTGACGCCCTGGACCTGAATTAATGGTTTCATCTGCGACTCCTTATTTTTCCTGCCAGCTAAAACGGCGGGCGAGCAGCATCAGCCCCTGTTCCAGCAGCAGACCGACCACGCCGATAATGACGATGGCGATGATGATGTTTTCGACGTTGAGGTTGTTCCACTCGTTCCAGATCCAGAAGCCGATCCCTAAGCCGCCGGTGAGCATTTCGGCGGCGACAATCACCAGCCAGGCGATACCGATGGAGAGACGAACCCCGGTCAGCACCGCCGGCAATACCGCCGGAAAGAGGATCTTGCGCATCACCGTCCATTCGGAAAGCTGCAGCACCCGGGCGACGTTGAGGTAATCCTCAGGAATGCGCCGCACGCCCTCGGCGGTGTTAATCACCATCGGCCAGATCGAGCAGATAAAAATGGTCCAGCTGGAGGCCGGTTCCGCTTTCTGGAACAGCAGCAGGCCAATAGGCAGCCAGGCCAGCGGGCTCACCGGGCGCAGCAGCGCAATCAGCGGGTTAAACATCCGCGCGAAAAACAGCGAGCGGCCAATCAGGAAGCCGAGCGGAATTCCCGCCAGCGCGGCGAGGCCAAACCCCACCGCCACCCGCTGCAATGACGCCAGCACGTTCCAGCCGATGCCCATGTCGTTCGGTCCGTCCTGATAAAACGGGTCGGCGAAAAGGGTCAGCGCCGAATCCAGCGTGGAGAGCGGCGTCGGGAAACCTTTGCTGTTCATCGCCGCCAGCTGCCAGCCCAGCAGCAGCAATCCCAGCCCGAGCAGCGGCGGCAGAAGACGTTGGGTAACATCGCGCAGCCAGCGGCTGAGCGGAGGCGTGGTTTTGCGCACCTGCAGCGGCGGCAGGGTAATAATTTCGCCGGGCGCTTTATCGGCGCTGGCCGGCGGTTGCGGTTTATATGCGTGTTTCATCTCATGCCCCCTTACGTTGAATCGCGAAACTGCGGGAGTAGCCTTCCGGATCGACCCCATTCCAGACCTTGCCATCGATCAGCGTACTGCTGCGCATCGCCTGCGTCGGCGCGCTGATGTCGCCGACCGCCTGGGCGGCCTCTTTCCAGACGTCAATCCGGTTAATGCGCTGGGCCACCGCCAGATAATCCGGCGCCGACTTCAGCAATCCCCAACGGCGGAACTGGGTCAAAAACCACATGCCGTCCGAGAGCCACGGAAAACTCACTTCCCCCTGTTCGTAGAAGCGCATCGGATGCGCGTCCTGCCAGCGGCGGCCGATACCGTTGTCGTATTCGCCGAGCATGCGCCCGGTGAGGTACTGCTCTTTGGTGTTCAGCCACGCGCGTCTGGCAAGGAGGCGCGCCGTTTCGCGGGTGTTGTCGGCGGAGGCTTCAATCCAGCGCTGGGCCTCCATCAGCGCCGCTACCAGCGCGCGCGCGGTGTTGGGATGACGCGTAACCCATTCGCTGCGGGTGCCGAGAATTTTTTCCGGGTGTTCCGGCCAGATATCCTGAGAAGTGGCGGCGGTGAACCCGATACGATCGTTAATGGCGCGCGCGTTCCACGGCTCGCCGACGCAAAAGCCGCTCATGTTGCCGATGCGCATGTTCATCACCATCTGCGGCGGCGGCACGACGACGGTGCGAATATCGGCGAATGGGTTAATTCCGCCGCTCGCCAGCCAGTAGTAAAGCCACATCGCGTGGGTACCGGTGGGAAAGGTGTGGGCGAAGGTGTAGCTGCCCGGCGCGTGCTGGCCGATCCGTTTTTTCAGCCCGCTCAGGTCGGTGACGCCCTGTTCCTGCAGCTCGCTGGAGAGCGTAATCGCCTGGCCGTTGCGGTTAAGGGTCATCAGGTTGGCCATCGCCTGCGGTTTACTGGCGATCCCCAGCTCCAGGCCGTAGAGCATGCCGTACAAAATGTGCGCGGCGTCGAGCTCTCCGGCAACCAGCTTGTCGCGCACCGCGGCCCAGCTGGCCTCTTTGCTCGGCACGAGGGTGATGCCGTACTTTTTATCGAACCCCTTCAGGGAGGCAATGGCTAAGGGAGCGCAGTCGGTTAGCGGAATAAACCCCACCCGCACGGTGGTCTGTTCCGGTTTATCCGACCCAGCCGCCCACGCCGCCTGCATTATGCCGGGGAGCAGCATCGCGCCGCCCAGCGCCGCCCCCGTCTGTAATAAACGTCGCCGTGAAATCGAAAACTTATCGCCCATAACCGCTCCAGAAACGCGCAAAAAAAAAGCGCCCGGCGGTGCTTACGCACCGCTGGACGCCTTTATCCCTGGACATACGCGCCGCCATTGGCGCGCTGCCCAAAACCTTTTATTCACTCATTTTATCTAATGCAAAGCTAATGCCAGTTTTGCCGAAGGCCATTTCACGCGCTTTGGCTCACTACCCGGGCGCGTTTAAAGCGAAAAATGCACCGTCGGCTGGCAATAAATGCCCGCTGATTGTGCATCTACTCCTTTGGGGTTACGCGCCATAGCGCCTTTACCGTCAGCAGCGCGCGGGCTATCTCAACCATGCGCTGATTCTTGTCCATCGCCATTTTACGCAGCGCCTGCCAGGCCTGCTCCTCCTGCATTCCCTGGTAGGTCATCAGCACGCTTTTGGCCTTTTCAATCAGCTTGCGCTCTTCAAGCGCATCTTTTAATGACGCAAGCTGGCCGGAGAGCTGCTGTAGCTCATGGGCCTGCTGGCGCACCAGCGGCAACAGCTGCTTATCCAGCCGCAGGGCTATACTGTCCTCCTGCCAGTCAGCGGGCGGTAGCTGAGCCTCCGGCTCTTCGCCCTCGAGCAGCGCGTCCGCAGCGTTAAGCAGGTCAACGATCAGCAGCTCTTCCACGCCGCGCAGCTGTTCGAGGCGCTGAGTCTGAGCGCAAAACCAGCGCAGCGCCGTTTCTCCCTCGTCCGCCGGCGGCTGACGGGTGCAGGCAACCCGTCGTAGCTGTTCAATCTCCAGGCTGGCCTGGCACTGTTCAGCGAACAGGGCGGTTTGCGGCGGTTGGGCCAGGGCCTGAAAACTGTCGAAACAGGGCTGCTGGCCGTCGATGCGGTCCACCAGCTGCTGACGCAGCTCATCGCTGAACTGCCCGCGGGCAAAGCCCAGCGCGCCCAGCGCGCGCTCCTGTCCGGCCAGCTCTTTTCCCTGCATAAAGCTGTAAAGCGCAACCATGCGGCCGGCGATTTGCGGATCGTCGATGCTGTCGTTGAGCTGCGGTACGATATTCAACAAGTGGCGGATAATGCGGCTAAACTGCCCGGTGGCCTCTTCGGCGGCAATCTCCCGGTCGCGCACGCGTTTACGCAGCGCCGCAAGCTGGGGCAGATACCACACCGCGCAGGCAATGCGCCAGCATAGCGCGCTACTGGCGGCGTCGCGCGCGGGCTCCAGCGCCGCATAAAACCGCGTGAGCTGCTCATCGACCAGCGCCGCGCCCGCCCGGCACTCCGCCGCATACAGTCTGCCGCCCGAGCACAGCCAGATATTTGACGCGCCGCGCTCGCACTGCAGCATATGTACCAACGCGCTTATCTGGCCTGCCAGCGTCCCCTGCTGCGCCAGCTGGTGCAGCTGCTGCTTCTGTAAGCGACGCGCGCGCGCAAACCAGTCGACCACCTCAGGCGTATTGCCCGCCATATTATTCATACCCCTCTCCCGGCTTAACGCTTTATACTTCAGCCAAGCAATAACCGTGCCTTATAGAAGGAGTCCTTATGCAACGTATTGTGATTATCGCGAACGGTGCCGCCTACGGCAGCGAATCCCTGTTTAATAGCCTGCGTCTGGCGATCGCCCTGCGCGAGCAGCAGTCGGACCTCGAACTGAAGCTGTTTTTAATGTCCGATGCGGTGACCGCCGGCCTGCGCGGCCAGAAGCCTGCGGAAGGCTACAACATTCAGCAGATGCTGGAGATCCTCACCGCGCAAAACGTGCCGGTGAAGCTGTGTAAAACCTGCGCCGATGGCCGGGGGATCGGCGCGCTGCCGCTGATTGACGGCGTGGAGATTGGTACCCTCGTCGAGCTGGCGCAGTGGACGCTGGCGGCGGATAAAGTTCTGACCTTCTAAATATCTCCCGTTCAACGGGATTAAATATCAAGCTGGCGGCGTTTGGTGACCGAAAACAATGCCAGCTGAAAGCTTTCAGGAACAACGTCATTTTTGTTTAATCTTTATTCTTTTTTTTGATCAAAATCAGCATCTGCCTCCCTCCCCTTTGGTGTTATGCACAGAGCAAAGTGTGAACAATATCACGCGGGTTAATGGGCTGGCAGGATGCTGTAGACAGAAACGGGGTTAAGATTAAATGGCAATGGTAAAAGCAAGTTTAACGTTGTTTGGCGGTGATACGTTGGTGGTGCGTTGTTCCGAACGCTGCCATATTCACCTGATGAGCGCCAAAGTGCCTGGCGATAGTCATGCGGATATTCTGAGCGTACAGGACAGAGATAGCGCGTATCTGACCGTGCCTTACAGCGGCACCTGGAACGTTCTTATCGACAGCCATAGCCAGTCGCTGGAGCATTCAATAAGCTACGTTCCCGCCTGATAGCAAACGCCCGGGGAAACCCGGGCGATGTACTCTTAAGCCAGCCCGGGCTGGCTACTTTCCCCCAGCAGATGACGCACCTTGCCGACTAAATCGTCGAGGCAGGCATCGTGCATACCGAGCTTCCGCAGCTCCTGATCGAGCGAGAACAGATACTGAGCGTTGGTGCCAAGCGGCCCGCTGGCGCGCGCTATCAGCGGCGCAATGACCTGCGCGCTGGTGTCCGCCTCGAACAGCGGATGACGCGGGTCCATAATAAAAACTAATGCGTTGACGGTGCGGCCATCGTCCAGATCCAGCTTGCACCAGGTCGGCAGGTAGCAGCCGGTGATCATCTCCCGCTTCCACAGCAGGGTCAGCTCTTCTTCCAGGGTTTCATCAGGCAGACGATAGGCGACGCCGGTGGTACGCCCGCCCTCTTTTAACGCCAGCATACGGCCAGGCTGAGTTGCGCTACCTCGCCCGGCGGTGAGCCGCAGGCAAAACGCGCGGTGCCAGCCCGGTAGGGTACCGGTACAGGATTCACGATACTCCAGCGCCGGGTTCCACATCAGCGAACCGTAGCCAAAGATCCACACCGAGCCATCGTCCGGACGACAGGCCAGGGTCGCCGCTAAAGAGGCTGCCCGCTGCTCTGCCGACCAAAGAAGCGATTCCTCAATAGCGCCAAACGCTGTTTTACAATCCGCATTCAGTAAGAAATCACGCGTTAACACTTTCTACTACCTCCGCCACTGCCCGCTTCCCGGCGATGATCTGGTGCCATCCGTGAAGTATTGCCGAATTATTATCCAGCTTTATTTGACAATAAGCAATGAACGAGCCGCGGGCAAGGGCTCAGGCAGCACATGTCGTAGCAAAAGCGATTACTTCTTCTTATGCCACTTATCATCATCGCCTTTTTGGTACTCATTTTTCACCGCCGCCCAGGCGACTTTGTGCGCGGTCTCTTCACGGCTGGCGTCGTCGCGTCGGTCTTCTTTATGCTTATACTGTTCCCAGGCGCTATTAAAGGCTTCTTTGTAAATCTCCTGAGCATGCGCGGGCAGAACGTGCTGAACGCTGTCGGGCAATTCACTTTTGTTGCTATAGGGCATGGCAACCTCCGGTTTAAGGGTGAATAGTGAGTCTGGTAGAGGATCAACCGGCTGGCAAGGCGAGAGATAAATGAGAAAGATGTTTTAGTAATTATCTGAATAATAAATACAAAAAAATAGTAACCGCAGTTTATGGCAATCTACCACTTTTACAGAGTCAGAGTGGTAAATTTAAGTAAAAAAACAAAATAGTCCCCGCAATGTCTGTTATTTTATTAACTTACAATATCTATAATTATAACACCTGCATACCTGGAGATAATTCATGACCGATGCACATGAGGCGGTGAAGACCCGCCACAAGGAGACCTCCCTCGCCTTTCCGGTTCTGGCGCTGGCGGTGCTGTTTTTCTGGGGAAGCAGCCAGTCACTGCCAGTGGTCGTTGCCATTAATATCCTGGCGCTGGTCGGGATTCTGAGCAGCGCGTTCAGCGTTGTTCGCCACGCCGACGTTCTGGCGCACCGCCTTGGCGAACCCTATGGTTCATTAATTTTAAGCCTTTCAGTGGTTATTCTCGAAGTCAGCCTGATTTCCGCATTAATGGCCACCGGCGATGCCGCGCCGACCCTAATGCGCGATACGCTTTATTCAATCATCATGATTGTCACCGGCGGGCTGGTGGGTTTTTCTTTACTGCTGGGCGGGCGCAAATTCGCCACCCAGTATATGAATCTGTTCGGCCTTAAACAGTACCTGATCGCCCTTTTTCCGCTGGCGATTATCGTCCTGGTCTTCCCGATGGCGCTGCCCGGGGCTAACTTCACCACCGGCCAGGCGCTGCTGGTTGCGCTGATTTCCGCCGCCATGTACGGCGTATTCCTGCTGATTCAAACGAAAACGCACCAGAGCCTGTTTGTTTACGAGCATGAAGATGATGGCGACGACGATGACCCGCACCACGGCAAACCGTCGGCGCATAGCAGCAAGTGGCACACCGCCTGGCTGCTGGTACACCTGGTTGCGGTGATCGCCGTAACCAAAATGAACGCCAATCCGCTTGAGACGTTGCTGACCAGCATGAACGCCCCCGTGGCCTTTACCGGCTTCCTGGTCGCGCTGCTGATCCTCTCTCCGGAAGGCCTTGGCGCGCTGAAAGCGGTGCTGAACAATCAGGTCCAGCGGGCGATGAACCTGTTCTTCGGCTCCGTGCTGGCCACCATTTCTCTGACGGTGCCGGTGGTAACGCTTATCGCCTTCCTCACCGGTAACGAACTACGCTTTGGCCTTGGGGCACCGGAAATGGTGGTGATGGTTGCCTCCCTGCTGCTGTGCCAGATTTCGTTCTCTACCGGACGCACCAACGTGCTGAACGGCGCGGCGCACCTGGCGCTGTTCGCCGCCTACCTGATGACCATTTTTGCCTGAGCCTCCCCCGGCGGCCTCTACCTCTGCCGGGGAGATAAAAAAAGCCTGCCGGTTTTGCAACGGGCAGGCTTTTGTCATTTCAGGCGCGATTACTTGCTGGTATCCAGCTCATCGAAGCCTTTAACCAGATCGTCGATGGCTTTCATCTGCTTGAGGAACGGCTCCAGTTTATCCAGCGGCAGCGCGGATGGACCGTCGCATTTCGCATGTTCCGGATCCGGGTGCGCTTCAATAAACAGGCCCGCGATGCCTACCGCCATCCCGGCGCGCGCCAGTTCGGCAACCTGCGCGCGGCGTCCGCCGGACGCGGCGCCAAACGGGTCGCGGCACTGCAGAGCGTGGGTAACGTCGAAGATAACCGGTGAGTTATTGGAGGCTTTTTTCATCACCCCGAAGCCCAGCATGTCGACCACCAGGTTGTCGTAGCCGAAGTTCGCGCCGCGATCGCAAAGAATGACTTTGTCATTGCCGCCTTCGATGAACTTATCGACGATATTGCCCATCTGGCCCGGGCTCACAAACTGCGGTTTTTTCACGTTGATCACCGCGCCGGTTTTCGCCATCGCTTCAACCAGGTCGGTCTGGCGGGCGAGGAACGCTGGCAGTTGAATAACGTCAACCACATCAGCCACCGGCTGAGCCTGGCTGGCTTCGTGAACGTCGGTGATGATTTTCACGCCGAACGTCTGCTTCAGCTCCTGGAAAATCTTCATCCCTTCTTCCAGCCCCGGCCCGCGATAGGAGTGGATGGAAGAACGGTTAGCTTTATCAAAAGAGGCTTTAAACACATAAGGAATGCCCAGCTTCTGCGTGACGGTCACGTAGTGTTCGCAGATACGCATCGCCAGATCGCGGGATTCCAGCACGTTCATGCCACCAAACAGCACGAATGGCAGGTCGTTTGCTACGTTGATATCACCAATGCTAACCACTTTTTGTTTCATAAGTTCGCCTTATCAGGGTGTAACCGGAATGGTTTCAGACTAATGCAATGTAATTTGTTTATGCGAAATGGTGTTGATCTGCGCGCGGATCATCTCGCTAATGGGATCCTCCGGGCACTGTTCAACGAAGTAACTGAGGTCCTGCAGCGCCACGTGATCGCAATCGAGCTGGGCGTATATCAGCCCGCGATCGCGAATTTCGTACGGATCTTCCGGGTTGAACTGCAGCAGCGCCTCGCTGGTGCGTAACGCCAGCTCCATCTGCCGCTCTTCCATCAGCGCCGATTTGAGCGTGTCGAGCAGCTTGCGGATCACTTCCGCGTTATCGGCTTCGTCGAGATCTTCGTTAAACAGCTCAGCGACCGGGCTAATATTGCCCTTCAGCCACACTTCCAGCGTATGCTCGTTCAGCGTTTCGCCGTTAAACGGATTAATGAGCCACATCTCTTCGCTCTCTTGCGGATCGGCGCGCAGCAGCATCTGGGTCGGGAAAATAACCGGTACCACCGGCAGCGCCAGACGCTGTGCGATCCACAGCAGGATTGCGCCTAACGACACCGCGCTGCCCTGGCGGTTGTTGAGAACCTTATCAAGCCAGAGCACATCGGACAGACGGTAAACGCCGCGCGAATCGCTGAAGCCCCAGTCGTGATAGAACAGCTCCAGCAGACGCTCTATCTGGCGCTCCTGGTCCCAGGAAGAGGCAATCTCCTCCTGCGCCAGGGCCAGCAGCCGCTCCAGCTCATCCTGCACATAGTGCGTCGGAAAATCGTCGCGGATTAATTCAGAAATGAGGACCATGCCGTCACATAACGGCGCTTTATTAAATTCGAAATCAGCTAACGACCTCATGCCTTACCCCAATAACGGTATTCTTGTGATGGCGAGTTGAATAATGATAAACAACACCACCAGGGCCAGCAGAAAGGCGACAAACCGGCTCTGCTGACTGCGCGAGCGACGACGGCCCAGCGCGATAAATCCCAATGCGATATAAATGATAACGCCAAACAGCTTCTCAGTCAGCCATGTACCCTCTTCGGTAAACGGCAGATAGTGCGTTATTGCCATTAATCCAGCGCCGCTGAGAAACAGCAGCGTATCGCTACAGTGCGGCGCAATGCGGACCCAGCGCTGGTCGAGCAGGCGGTTCCCGCTCCAGCGCCACCAGTAGCGCAGCACGAACAGGCTGACCGAGACCACCACGCAGGCGATATGCAAATACAGTACCGCGTTAAACAGATTCATACCTCTCCCTGATAATGCCCGAGCGTCAGGCGCTCGTTGTCTCCATAATCGCGGCAGGTGGCAATATTGCCATAACCCGCCTCGCGAAAGAGTTCCCGCACCGCCTGGCCCTGCGTCCAGCCGTGTTCCAGCAACATCACGCCGCCGGCAGCCAGATAGCGGCGGCCTTCGCGGATGATATGCGCCAGATCGGCCAGACCGCCATCGGCGGCGACCAGCGCCGTTTTCGGCTCAAAGCGGACATCGCCCTGCGCCAGATGCGGGTCGGTTTCGTCGATATAGGGCGGATTGCTGACGATGATGTCGAACTGCTGTCCGGCGAGCGCGCTAAACCAGTCGCTTTGCAGTACGCTG
Organism: Klebsiella sp. MBT K-1; assembly: GCF_002556465.1. NCBI lineage: Bacteria > Pseudomonadati > Pseudomonadota > Gammaproteobacteria > Enterobacterales > Enterobacteriaceae > Klebsiella > Klebsiella sp. MBT K-1. The sequence goes on from NZ_PDEL01000001.1 coordinate 158,463, forward strand.
ACGTTAGGGATCGCGAGATGCTCAACGTTACGCGCGGCCAGCGCGACCGCATCGGGCATCACATCGACGGCGGTGACGCGGCAGTCCAGGCGTTCGCTGGCCAGCGCCAGGGCGATCGCGCCGGTGCCGGTGCCGAGATCGAGAATGCGACACGGCTCATCGGATAAGCACGCCAGCGCCTGTTCAACCAGGCACTCGGTATCCGGACGCGGGATCAGCGTCGCGGGAGAGACGAACAGCGGCAGCGACCAGAATTCGCGCTGGCCCACCAGGTGAGCCACCGGTTCGCCCCGGGCGCGACGGCTCAGCAGCGTTTCCAGCTCGGCGGCCTGCGCCGCGGTCAGCGCCGTTTCGCCAAAGGCGAGGATATAGGTCCGCGCCCTGCCGGTCACGTGGCCCAGCAGGATTTCGGCATCCCGGCGCGGGCTTTCACTTTGGCTCAGGCGGGCGATGGCCTGGGTCAGCCACTGCTGAAAAGTCATCATTCCTGCTCGGAAAGGGCGGCCAGCTGATCGGCCTGATATTCCTGAACGATCGGCTCAATCAGCATATCCAGTTTGCCTTCCATCGCTTCGTCCAGACGATAAAGCGTCAGGTTGATGCGATGATCGGTCACGCGGCCCTGCGGATAGTTATAGGTGCGGTTGCGATCGCTGCGATCGCCGCTACCCAGCAGATTACGACGCTCGGAGGCTTCCGCCTGCTGGCGCCGGGACACTTCCGCGGCGCGGATGCGCGCGCCAAGCACCGACAACGCTTTCGCTTTGTTTTTGTGCTGGGAGCGTTCGTCCTGACACTCGACGACGATACCGGTCGGCAAGTGGGTAATACGGATCGCCGAATCGGTGGTGTTGACGTGCTGACCGCCCGCACCGGAGGAGCGGAAGGTATCGATGCGCAGATCGCTCGGACTGATATCCGGCATTTCTGCTTCCGGCAGCTCCGGCATCACCGCCACGGTGCAGGCGGAGGTATGGATACGCCCCTGGGATTCGGTGGCCGGTACGCGCTGCACGCGATGGCCGCCGGATTCGAACTTCAGTCGCCCATAGACGCCGTCGCCGCTGATTTTGGCGATCACTTCTTTAAAGCCGCCGTGTTCGCCTTCGTTGGCGCTCATGATTTCCACGCGCCAGCGGCGTGATTCCGCGTAACGGCTGTACATACGGAACAGATCGCCCGCGAACAGCGCCGCTTCATCGCCGCCGGTGCCGGCGCGAACTTCAACAAACGCGTTACGCTCGTCGTCCGGGTCTTTGGGCAACAGCAGAACCTGCAGCTGCTGCTCCATCTGTTCGCCCTTCTCTTTCGCTTCGCGCAGCTCTTCCTGCGCCATTTCGCGCATTTCCGGGTCATCGAGCATCATCTGCGCGGCTTCGATATCATCCTGCAGCTGGCGCCAGTCGGTGTAGCAGCGGGCGACGTCGCTCAGCTGCGCGTATTCGCGGGATAACGCGCGAAACTTATCCTGATCGGCGATGGTCGCGGCATCGCCGAGTAGCGCCTGAACTTCCTCATGGCGTTCGTAAAGGGCTTCCAGTTTGGCAACAATAGAAGGCTTCATAGGCGTGAATTCACCCTGTCCTAAAAAAAGAGAGAAAGGTGCGCTATTCCAGCCCGAGGCTGTTGCGCAGAATATGCAGGCGTTCATCATCCCCGTCACGGGCGGCCTGCTGAAGAGATTTGGTTGGCGAGTGGATCAGGCGGTTAGTCAGCTTGCGTGCCAGATCCTGCATGATTTCCTGCGCATCGCCGCCCTGATTGAGCGCCGCCAGCGCTTTAGCCGTCAGCTCCTCGCGGACCTGATCGGCCTGGGAGCGATATTCGCGGATAGTCTCGCTGGCGCTCTGGGCGCGCAGCCAGGCCATAAATTCGCTGGCTTCCTGCTCAACAATGGTTTCCGCCTGCACCGCCGCGGCTTTACGCTGCGCCAGGTTGTGCTGAATGATGTTTTGCAGATCGTCCACGCTGTAGAGATAGGCGTTCGCCAGTTTGCCAACCTCCGGTTCGACATCGCGCGGAACGGCGATATCGACCAGCAGCATCGGCTGGTTGCGGCGCGCCTTCAGCGCGCGCTCCACCATCCCTTTACCAATAATCGGCAGCGGGCTGGCGGTAGAACTAATAATGATATCCGCTTCTTTAAGCCGCTCATCGATGTCGCTCAGGGCGATCACCTCCGCGCCGACTTCATCGGCCAACGCCTGAGCGCGCTCGCGGGTGCGATTGGCAATCACCATTTTGCGCACCTTATGCTCGCGCAGATGGCGGGCCACCAGCTCAATGGTTTCACCGGCGCCGACCAGCAGCACGGTAACGCTGGAGAGCGATTCAAAGATTTGTCGCGCCAGAGTACAGGCGGCAAACGCCACGGAGACCGCGCTGGCGCCGATATCGGTTTCGGTACGCACGCGTTTGGCCACCGAGAACGACTTCTGGAACATGCGCTCCAGCTCGCTGACGTTCAGATGTCCGCGACTGGAATCAGCAAAGGCTTTTTTCACCTGCCCGAGGATCTGCGGCTCGCCCAGCACCAGCGAATCAAGACCGCTGGCGACGCGCATCAGATGGCTGACCGCATCGTTGTCCTGATGCCAGTAGAGGCTTTTGCGCAGGTCGTCTTCATTTAAGCCGTGGTAATCGCACAGCCAGCGGATAAGAACTTCCTGAAGGTTATCCTGCTCTTCGACGCTGAGGTAGAGTTCCGTGCGGTTACAGGTCGACAGCACCACCCCGCCCTGCACCATTGGCTGGGCCAGCAAGCTCTCCAGCGCCTGGTCGAGCGTATCCGGCGAAAACGTTACGCGTTCTCGCAGCGCTACAGGAGCTGTTTTGTGGTTAATGCCAAGAGCTAAAAGCGTCATTGTGAGGGAGTAGTACCAGCGTTGCTAAGGTTAGTCTGCAGGCATCATACAGGATGCGCGTAATCAATAAAAGAGAGGCTCCCCTTTTGGAGTAATAGCTAATCTGTAATAGCCATTAACGGTAATTTTTTGATTTCAGACAACTTGAACGTAGACGCTACCGCCCGGCAACGCTAGCATTAATGGTTATTATTGTAACCCGCTACACAAATCGGCCAGCTGTTACTCTCATTTGCCGCATTTCACTGTAGACATCAAGGATTTGTCATCATTATGAATCGACTGTTCCGCCTGTTGCCGCTGGCAAGCCTCGTTCTGACCGCCTGTGCGATTAATGCTCCGAAAGGGCCGGGTAAAAGCCCGGATTCACCGCAGTGGCGTCAGCACCAGCAAGATGTCCGCAATCTTAATCAGTTCCAGACGCGCGGCGCTTTCGCTTATCTCTCGGATGAGCAAAAGGTGTATGCCCGCTTCTTCTGGCAGCAAACCGGCCAGGACCGCTATCGCCTGCTGCTGACTAACCCGCTCGGCAGCACCGAGCTGTCGTTAACCGCCCAGCCGGGCAACGTGCAGCTGATTGACAATAAAGGACAGACCTACACGGCGACCGATGCCGAAGAGATGATTGGCCGTCTGACCGGTATGCCGATTCCGCTCAATAGCCTGCGCCAGTGGATTATTGGCCTGCCTGGCGACGCCACCGACTACTCGCTTGATGACCAGTACCGCCTGCGCGAACTGAACTACACGCAAAACGGCAAGACCTGGCACGTCACCTGGGGCGGCTACACCTCCGACACCAAACCGTCGCTGCCGGCCAATATGGAGCTTAACGACGGCAGCCAGCGCATCAAGCTGAAAATGGATAACTGGATTGTGAAATGATGACCCGCTGGCCCTCTCCCGCAAAGCTGAACCTGTTTTTGTACATTACCGGGCGGCGCGCCGACGGTTACCACACGCTGCAAACGCTGTTTCAGTTTCTGGATTATGGCGACACGCTGACGATTGAGCCGCGCGACGACGGCCAGCTGCGTCTGCTGACGCCGGTTGACGGCGTGCCGGATGAAGAGAACCTGATCATCCGCGCGGCCAGGCTATTAATGCAGGCCGCAGCGCAGGCCGGGACGCTTCCTGCGGGCAGCGGCGCCGATATCAGCATCGACAAGGTGCTGCCGATGGGCGGCGGCCTCGGCGGCGGCTCGTCCAACGCCGCGACCGTTCTGGTGGCGCTGAACCATTTATGGGGCTGTAATCTCTCGGAAGATGAGCTGGCGGCTTTGGGTCTGCAGCTGGGCGCCGACGTGCCGGTGTTCGTTCGCGGCCATGCGGCCTTTGCCGAAGGCATCGGGGAAATTCTGACCCCGGTCGAACCGGAGGAAAAATGGTATCTGGTGGCGCATCCGGGGGTCAGCATTCCAACGCCGATCATTTTTCGCGATCCGCAACTGCCGCGCGATACCCCGGCCAGGTCAATTAATACGTTATTAAAATGTAAATTCGGCAATGATTGCGAGGTTATCGCAAGAAAACGTTTTCGTGAGGTTGATGCGGCGCTTTCCTGGCTGTTAGAATATGCGCCGTCGCGCCTGACTGGCACCGGTGCATGTGTATTTGCTGAATTTGACACTGAATCCGCCGCTCGTCAGGTGCTTGAAAAAGCCCCGGCATGGCTGCATGGCTTCGTGGCGCGAGGTGTTAACATCTCTCCGCTCAAGCAGGCGCTGCGCTAAGTTCTGCTAAATTATAGCAAATTTGGCGAAAACGTCGGGGAAACTGAGTTACGGTGACAACGTCACCCTGTTCCAGACGTTGCATCGGGCTCTTTAATACACCGCCTGGATGAAATCGTGCCCACCCGCACAGTTTTTGGCCCATTTCATCCACCACTGGACGCATGCCTGAGGTTCTTCTCGTGCCTGATATGAAGCTTTTTGCTGGTAACGCCACCCCGGAACTAGCACAACGTATTGCCAACCGCCTGTACACTTCTCTTGGCGACGCCGCCGTAGGTCGTTTTAGCGACGGTGAAGTCAGCGTACAAATCAATGAAAACGTACGCGGTGGTGATATTTTCATCATCCAGTCCACTTGTGCTCCCACCAACGACAACCTGATGGAACTGGTTGTTATGGTTGATGCTCTGCGTCGTGCTTCGGCAGGTCGTATCACCGCTGTTATCCCTTACTTCGGTTATGCTCGCCAGGACCGTCGTGTTCGTTCTGCTCGTGTGCCTATCACCGCGAAAGTGGTTGCTGACTTCCTGTCCAGCGTCGGCGTCGACCGCGTTCTGACCGTTGACCTGCACGCAGAACAAATTCAGGGCTTCTTTGACGTTCCGGTTGATAACGTATTCGGCAGCCCGATCCTGCTGGAAGACATGCTGCAGCTGAACCTGGACAACCCTATCGTGGTTTCTCCGGACATCGGCGGCGTGGTTCGCGCTCGCGCTATCGCCAAGCTGCTGAACGATACCGATATGGCTATCATCGACAAACGCCGTCCGCGCGCTAACGTTTCCCAGGTGATGCACATCATCGGCGACGTCGCCGGCCGCGACTGCGTGATGGTTGACGATATGATCGATACCGGCGGCACCCTGTGTAAAGCGGCTGAAGCGCTGAAAGAGCGCGGCGCTAAACGCGTCTTCGCTTACGCAACGCACCCGATCTTCTCCGGCAATGCTATCCAGAACATCAAAAACTCAGTGATTGACGAATTCGTCGTCTGCGATACCATTCCGCTGACGCCGGAAATCAAAGCGCTGGAAAAAGTCCGTACCCTGACGCTGTCTGGTATGCTGGCCGAAGCGATTCGTCGTATCAGCAACGAAGAATCTATCTCTGCTATGTTCGAACATTAATCGAGCCCGGCACAAAAACCCGCTGCGGCGGGTTTTTTTGTCTCTGAACCTTTTATTCTTCCACAAAATCATTCGGCATGCGTCAAGGCGGCAAGTGAATGAATCTCCGGCAGCGTACAGGCAGTACGGAATCGGGGTAAATGAACGCAGCCAACACAGAGGCATCCCGAAGGATGACGTGGAAATGACCGATGCCTCCTTCACCTGCCATTTAGTTGACAGATGATGCGCTCATGGATGAAACATTATTGTGAACAGATTATTTTCCTCACATGTGATGCCTTTCCGCGCCCTCATCGACGCTTGTTGGAAAGAAAAATATACCGCTTCGCGGTTTACTCGTGATGTGATTGCCGGGATTACCGTCGGGATTATCGCTATCCCGCTGGCGATGGCGCTGGCTATTGGCAGCGGGGTGGCGCCGCAGTACGGTCTCTATACCTCCGCGGTGGCGGGGATCGTCATTGCGTTAACCGGCGGCTCGCGCTTTAGCGTTTCCGGGCCTACCGCCGCTTTCGTGGTGATCCTCTACCCGGTCTCGCAGCAGTTCGGGCTTGCCGGACTGCTGGTCGCAACCTTGATGTCGGGGATCTTCCTGATTCTTTTCGGCCTGGCGCGCTTTGGCCGCCTGATTGAGTATATTCCGCTATCGGTCACCCTCGGCTTCACCTCCGGGATCGGTATCACCATCGGTACCATGCAAATTAAAGATTTTCTCGGTCTGCAGATGGCGCACGTGCCTGAACATTATCTGCAGAAAGTCGGCGCGCTGGCGATGGCGCTGCCGACCATTAATCCCGGCGATGCCGCCATCGGCGTTGTCACGCTGGGCACGCTGATTATCTGGCCGCGTCTGGGGATTCGTCTGCCGGGCCACCTGCCGGCCCTGCTGGCGGGCTGCGCGGTGATGGGCGTGGTCAATCTGCTTGGCGGGCACGTTGCCACCATTGGCTCTCAGTTCCACTATATTCTCGCCGACGGCAGCCAAGGCAACGGTATTCCGCAGCTGCTGCCGCAGCTGGTGCTGCCGTGGGATATGCCGGGTTCAGACTTCACCCTCAGCTGGTCCTCGCTGCAGGCGCTGCTGCCGGCGGCGTTTTCCATGGCCATGCTCGGGGCGATTGAGTCCCTGCTGTGCGCCGTGGTGCTGGACGGCATGACCGGCACCAAACACAAGGCCAACAGCGAGTTGATTGGCCAGGGGCTCGGCAATATTGTGGCGCCGTTCTTCGGCGGCATTACCGCCACCGCCGCCATCGCCCGCTCGGCGGCCAACGTCCGCGCCGGGGCGACCTCGCCGGTTTCCGCCGTGATCCACGCGCTGCTGGTGATCATGGCGCTGCTGGTGCTTGCCCCTCTGCTCTCCTGGTTGCCGCTTTCCGCCATGGCGGCGCTGCTGCTGATGGTGGCATGGAATATGAGCGAAGCGCACAAGGTCGTTAACCTGCTGCGCTATGCGCCAAAAGACGACATTATCGTTATGCTGATGTGCATGTCGCTGACCGTACTGTTTGATATGGTCATCGCGATTAGCGTCGGCATCGTGCTGGCCTCCCTGTTGTTTATGCGCCGGATCGCGCGGATGACCCGCCTGGCGCCGGTCAACGTTGAGGTTCCGGATGATGTGCTGGTGCTGCGCGTCATAGGTCCGCTGTTTTTCGCCGCCGCGGAAGGATTATTTACCGATCTGGAAACGCGGGTCGCAGGCAAGCGTATCGTGGTGCTGAAATGGGATGCGGTGCCGGTGCTGGACGCCGGCGGACTGGATGCCTTCCAGCGTTTCGTGAAGAAGCTGCCGGAAGGCTGTGAGCTGCGCGTGTCGAACCTGGAATTTCAGCCGCTGCGCACCCTGGCGCGGGCAGGCGTTAAACCGATTCCGGGCCGCCTGAGCTTCTACCCGGACCGCAACGCCGCGCTGGCGGATATTTAATTACCCGGCGGCAGGCCCTGACGCCTGCCGCATCATCACGCCAATCGCCTGTTGAAGCCAGCCAAGCACCTCCGCCGTCATCCAGGTTCCCTTCATCAAATGCGGCTCCCGCGCCATGGCATAACGAAACTTCTGCTGCGTGTGGGGATCCGTTCCCGCATAAGACTGGAACAGCGCCAGCCAGCGCTGCGCCAGCTGCTGCCCCTCCGCCGATGCCGGGTCCCGCTTTTCACAACAGGCCCGATGCAGGTCGGCCACCAGCGCCGGCCACTCCATCAGGCGATCGAAATAGTGCTGCCGCGTAAACGCCAGCTCTTCGGCATTCAGATAGCGCGCCCAGATGGCCAGCTTGCTTTCCGCAAAGGCGCGGGTAATAAAATCAATCGTCTCCGGGGTCACCCCGGTTTGCTCGCGCATCTGCGGCTCGGCGGCGTGCATGTCATTCAGCCGGGTCAGAAACTCAGGCCTTCCGGCGGTATCCTGCTCCAGCTGCTCCATCCAGCGGGTTGCCAGCGCCATTGACTGCGGCGCGTCTGCCGGACAGCATTGGCGCATGAGTTGCTGCGCTTCGCTAACCAGCTCCAGCCAGATCTGATTGCGCTGCTCATCCTGCTCCGCGAACGGCAGCACCTGTAACTCCTGTTGACTAAACCAGCGATCGTACATTTTCATTAACTCCAGCGTTTGTAGCCAGGACTCCAGGTCGGGTTCGCCTCCGCTGTCCAGCTCTTCGCGCAGCAGCGCCAGGCGCTGGCGCAGCGCTGAGAGGGTTTGTAGCTGCCGGTCGAGGGTGGTTATCTGCTTAACCAGCAGATCGGACAGCGAGAAAGTGTCCCGCACGAGATAGTCCTTGATAGTGGCGAGTTCCAGCCCGGCCTGCGCCAGCGCTTTGATCATATGCAGCCGCTTAACGGCCGCCAGATTATATAACCGGTAACCCGCCGCGCTTCTGGCCGAAGGCGTTAGCAATCCCGTTTGTTCATAGTGATGTAGCGTACGGACGGTTATTCCAGCGCGTTTCGCCAGTTCTCCCACCTGAATTAACATGATTGCTCCTTTCATCGGCCAGTGGCGCCACTCTGCAGCCTGACGTTACGTCAGGGTCAAGCGCTCAGTACCGGAATTGTATTAGGCAGACTGTGCCGATGAAAGATGAAGAGAGATAAGGAGGATTTGAGACAACAACAAGCGGGCAGCCTGAACGGACGACGTTAAAACGCACCAGCCGTTCACAACGGCTGGTGGTATGGAATTCACTCAACTGTGGCGATGCTGATCGCGGCGGCAGCGTTTGTCGTAGTGGCGAACCCACCAGTATCTGTCGCTAACCTGTTCATGACCGCCGACGCGAGCGCCAGCCAGCCACAGTACCGCGCCGACAAAGATACTCAGGATCGCGCCGTGTGCGAAAAACTGCGGCAGGTCAAGCTGCGGAAGCTGGTTTAAAATAGAGTAACCAACGCCGACAACCATGACGACCAACCCCAACCCCATCAGCACATTACCGAGTAACGAAGCGTTTCTGCGTTTCATATGTCACCTCCGGAACCTTGGGTTGCATGGGAATATCCCCAAATCTTATAGGTGTAGTATAGACAATGAGCAATATACCGATTGCGTGAAGGATCACAGAAGCGAACATCTTGCCCACAAAAGTTTACAAATAACCCACTGAACAACATCAAATTCTAATTATTCAAACCCGTTATTACCTCTGTCAGCCGCGCTTCGCTGGCAGAACTTTGTCAACCGCGCGCGCAGACAGTACACTACGCGCCAGAGAACGACCCAAGCAGGATAAAAAAGTGAGCATAAAATTGATTGTCGGCCTGGCGAACCCCGGCGCTGAATACGCAGCGACCCGACATAACGCCGGCGCCTGGTACGTGGATTTACTGGCGGAACGCCACCGCGCGCCGCTGCGCGAAGAGAGTAAATTCTTCGGCTACACCTCGCGGATTAACCTTGCCGGCGAAGATGTCCGCCTGCTGGTGCCGACCACCTTTATGAACCTGAGCGGCAAAGCCGTCGGCGCGATGGCGACCTTCTTTCGCATTAACCCGGACGAAATCCTCGTCGCCCACGATGAGCTCGATTTACCGCCAGGCGTGGCTAAGTTCAAGCTGGGCGGCGGTCATGGCGGCCATAATGGCCTGAAAGACATCATCAGCAAGCTGGGCAATAACCCGAACTTTCACCGCTTACGCGTGGGAATCGGCCATCCGGGCGATAAAAATAAAGTTGTCGGTTTTGTGTTGGGCAAACCGCCCGCCAGCGAACAGAAGTTGATTGATGAGGCCGTTGACGAAGCGGCACGCTGCACCGAGGTGTGGCTGAAGGATGGCCTGACCAAAGCGACCAACCGTTTACACGCTTTTAAAGCGCAATAACCGGTCGGCGTGCGGAATTTTTGTCACGCACCGTGTATAATAGGCGAAGCTATTTACTTTTCTGCAATCTGTTCGCTGTAACAGGTTGATTATCCAAAGATTAAGGTGATTTAAATCATGGGATTCAAATGCGGTATCGTCGGTTTGCCCAACGTCGGCAAATCCACCCTGTTCAATGCGCTCACCAAAGCGGGTATTGAAGCGGCCAACTTCCCCTTCTGTACCATTGAGCCGAACACCGGTGTCGTGCCGATGCCCGATCCGCGTCTGGACAAACTGGCTGAAATCGTCAAACCGCAGCGCATTCTGCCGACCACGATGGAATTCGTCGATATCGCGGGCCTGGTAAAAGGCGCGTCGAAAGGTGAAGGTCTGGGCAACCAGTTTCTGACCAACATCCGCGAAACCGAAGCTATCGGCCACGTCGTGCGCTGTTTCGAAAACGACAACATCATCCACGTTAACAATAAAGTGGATCCGGCTGACGATATCGAGGTTATCAACACCGAGCTGGCGCTCTCCGACCTGGATACCTGCGAGCGCGCTATCCACCGCGTGCAGAAGAAAGCCAAAGGCGGCGATAAAGACGCGAAAGCCGAGCTGGCGGCGCTGGAAAAATGCCTGCCGCAGCTGGAAAACGCCGGTATGCTGCGTGCGCTGAAAAACCTGACCGAAGAAGACAAAGCGGCGATTAAATACCTGAGCTTCCTGACCCTGAAGCCGACCATGTATATCGCCAACGTCAACGAAGACGGCTTTGAGAACAACCCCTATCTCGATAAAGTCCGCGAAATCGCCGCCGCCGAAGGTTCGGTGGTCGTCGCCGTTTGCGCCGCCGTTGAGTCCGATATCGCCGAGCTGGACGATGCCGACCGCGATGAGTTTATGGCCGAGCTGGGTCTGGAAGAACCGGGCCTGAACCGCGTTATCCGCGCCGGTTACGAGCTGCTGAACCTGCAGACCTACTTCACCGCAGGGGTGAAGGAAGTCCGCGCATGGACCATCCCGGTCGGCGCCACTGCCCCGCAGGCCGCGGGTAAAATCCACACCGACTTTGAAAAAGGCTTTATCCGCGCGCAGACCATCGCCTATGAAGACTTTATTACCTATAAAGGTGAACAGGGCGCCAAAGAAGCCGGGAAAATGCGCGCCGAAGGTAAAGACTACATCGTGAAAGATGGCGATGTGATGAACTTCCTGTTCAACGTCTAAGCTTTTCTTCGCAGTAACATCATCCATAAAATCCACGCGCTCGCGTGGATTTTTTTATTGCCCGCCATTGCCGTCAGTTCTGGCCCGCCGCCAGCGAATATTTCTTTATTTTGCGATACAGCGTGGCGATACCAATCCCCAGCTCGTCCGCCGCCTGTTTTTTATTACTGTAGCGCGAGAGCGCATCGCGGATCATCTGCCGCTCCATCTCTTCCAGCGCCGTCACGTTCTCCTCCTGAGCGAGGGTCGCTGCCGCGGAAGCAGAAGACGGCGGCTGACTCGCCAGCTCGCTGCTGCTCAGCAGATTGGGCGGCAGCAGCGACATATCGATGATTTCTCCCGACGGCACCACGTTGACCAGGTACTCCATCAGGTTGCTGAGTTCGCGAATATTGCCCGGCCAGCGGTAGCGTTTAAGGAAATCGATCACATCCTGCGCCACGCCGGGGTAAACGAGGTTGAGCCGGCCGGTATGCAGATGCAGGAAATAGTGAATCAGCAGCTCGATATCCTCCTGCCGTTCGCGCAGCGGCGGCAGGCGCAGCGGGATCACGTTCAGACGGTAATAGAGGTCCTCGCGAAACTTTCCTTCCGCGATGTACAGTTCAAGATTTTGATTGGTCGCGGAAATAATACGAATATCGACCTGAACCGGGTGGCTGGCACCCACCGGCTGAATCTCCCGCGATTCGATGGCCCGCAGCAGCTTGGCCTGTAGCGTAAGCGGCATATCACCAATCTCGTCAAGAAACAGCGTCCCGCTATTCGCCGCCTGAATCAGGCCAGTCTTACCGTTTGCCGATGCGCCAGTAAACGCCCCCTTCACGTAGCCAAACAGTTCGCTTTCTAACAGCTGCTCGGGTATCGCAGCGCAGTTAATCGCGATAAAGGGCTTTGCGTGGCGGTCGCTGAGCTTGTGGATTGCGCGGGCCACAACCTCCTTGCCGGTGCCGCTCTCGCCGGCAATCATCACGCTGGAAGGGCTCGGCGCCACGCGGCTGATCAGCTTTTTAAGCTGCCGCATGGGCCGACACTCTCCGACCATCGCCTCAATCTGCGGCCCTTCCTGCCCGCTGCTAAAATCGGCGGTCGAGTGCGACTGATGGAACGCCATTAAAAATAGCCATTGATCCTGCACCGCGTGCAGCTGGCCGATAATGAGCTCCTTGCGATCGTCAAAGGAGATAATGTGCTGCATATGTCCGTGCTTGAAATTATCTTCGAAGGTCAACGGCTGAAACTGGATTGCCTTACCAATAACCTGTCCCTGCGTCACGCTCATTATTTTCAGCGCGGCCTGATTGGCAAATTTGACTATTTGATCGTTACCCACCACCAGCACGCCCTGATCCATATTTTCAATCATGGTTAAAAATATTTTATGGATATTGTCGCCGACCGCTCGTTCCTGTAAAAATCGGGAAACGAATATGGTTGATACATGGCGAACATAATCAGAAAACTCCTGGATATTCGCATTAATACGCTCCTGCTGCTCGCGCGTCAGCGCGACAAGGCTAATAACGCCGACGCAGCGGTCGTGATACATCACCGGGGTGCCAAGAAAGGCTTTCTCTTCACATTTATCTTTATTGTTACAGCCTTTGCAAAGGGGGTCGAAGCGGGAATGAGTGACGACTTTTTCGGTCTGTGTTTCAATAATGTAGCGAAGAAGCCGCGAGTTTGAATTTAATTTATAGCCAATCTGCTTACTATAAGCCCCGGTTCCGGCTACCCGGTATAATTCGTTATCGACAATTTCGACTTCCAGCTGGAGGACGCTGGAAAGCATCCGTGCAAACTTCTGAATTGTAGGCTGAATTTGCATTAAAATGGAGGGTGTTTTGGACGGTATCATGTATATCGGCCTTCTCATTATTGCGCACCTGAAGAGCGTCGAGCGCGGTGGCTTTATTTATGTTCTGCAGATGATATCACTCCCTTTGCCAGGGAGCATTGATATAGATAGGGCTAATCTCGGCACCTTATCTTAAATATGCAATAGGAATCACAGTTTCTTATCATTATGATAAATTTATGGCGACTTTTATCATATTGGTGCGATGCGCAGATGATAATCCCATTATTCCTGACGCCAGCAATTGCCCATTACGCTGAAATTTATGGCGGGAGTAAAAACGTCCCCTCTCCCCGTCGCCAAATACTATCCTGAATTCGTGACAGACTTAGCATAATCCTAACCGTTCAATCCTGTCCGCCGCCTCTCCTCGAGAATTTGGCACGCTTATTGTTAGTGATAATACAGCGCTGGCAGTCGCTAATTCGGCAACTCTGCATATCCGACCGCACAGCAATCATTAAGCCGTCATTTACGACCAGGATTGAAACATGAAAACTGTTAACGAACTGATTAAGGATATCAATCAACTTAACTCGCATCTCAGTGAGAAAGACTTTCTGCTGACTTGGGAACAAACGCCGGATGAGCTGAAACAGGTGCTGGATGTCGCCGCCGCGCTGAAAACGCTGCGCGCTGAAAATATCGCCACCAAAGTGTTTAACAGCGGCCTGGGTATTTCCGTGTTTCGCGATAACTCAACCCGCACCCGCTTCTCCTATGCTTCCGCGCTCAACCTGTTAGGTCTGGCGCAGCAGGATCTGGATGAGGGAAAATCGCAGATTGCCCACGGCGAAACGGTGCGTGAAACCGCCAACATGATCTCCTTCTGCGCCGACGCCATCGGCATCCGTGATGACATGTTCCTTGGCGCGGGCAACGCCTATATGCGCGAAGTCGGCGAAGCGCTGGATGACGGCCACAAGCAGGGCGTGCTGCCGCAGCGTCCGGCGCTGATCAATTTACAGTGCGATATCGACCACCCAACGCAGTCCATGGCGGACCTCGCCTGGCTGCGCGAGCACTTCGGCTCGCTGGAGAACCTGAAAGGCAAGAAGATCGCCATGACCTGGGCCTATTCGCCGAGTTACGGGAAACCGCTTTCGGTACCGCAGGGCATTATCGGCCTGATGACCCGCTTCGGTATGGAGGTCACCCTCGCCCACCCGGAAGGCTACGACCTGATCCCGGACGTTATCGAAGTGGCGAAAAACAACGCACAGGCCTCCGGCGGCAGCTTCCGCCAGGTCAACAGCATGGAGGAAGCCTTTAAAGACGCCGATATCGTCTATCCGAAATCCTGGGCGCCGTACAAAGTGATGGAAAAACGCACCGAACTGCTGCGCGCTAACGACCACGAAGGGCTGAAGGCGCTGGAGAAAGCCTGCCTGGAACAGAACGCCGGGCATAAAGACTGGCACTGTACGGAAGAGATGATGAAGCATACCCGCGACGGCGAAGCGCTGTACATGCACTGCCTGCCGGCGGATATCACCGGCGTCTCCTGCGAGGCGGGCGAAGTCACCGAAGGGGTCTTCGAGAAGTACCGGATCCCGACCTACAAAGAGGCAAGCTGGAAGCCGTACATCATCGCCGCGATGATCGTCTGCCGCAAATACGCGAACCCGGGCAAGGTGCTGGAGCAGCTGCTCAAGGACGCGCAGAAACGCATCAAATAATCCCCCGGCTGGCCCACGGGCCAGCCCCACGACTGTCGAACTTCAAAGGATAAGGATCGAGTATGTCTGCTTTCTCATTGAAAATGGATATTGCCGAAAACCGTTTATTTAACGCGGAGACTTCACCGCTGTTTTCACGCCAGCAGGCGCAGCAGGCTCGCCGCTTTCATCAAAAGATTACCGGCTATAAGCCCACGCCGCTGGTGGCGCTGAACGAACTTTCCGCCCTGTTTGGCGTGCAAAAAATCCTCGTCAAAGACGAATCCCGGCGCTTTGGCCTCAACGCCTTCAAAATGCTCGGCGGCTCTTACGCCATCGCCCGGCTGCTATGTGAAAAATACGATTTAGATATCAACGACCTCTCCTTCGAAACGCTTAAATCCAGCATCAAAGAGAAGATGACTTTCGCCACCACCACCGACGGCAACCACGGCCGCGGCGTGGCGTGGGCGGCCCGCCAGTTAGGCCAGAACGCGGTCATCTATATGCCGAAAGGCTCCGCGCAGGAGCGGGTTGACGCCATTCTGCGCCTCGGCGCGGAATGCATCGTCACCGACATGAACTACGACGACACCGTCCGCTTTACCATGCAGACCGCGCAGAATAACGGCTGGGAGGTGGTGCAGGACACTGCCTGGGAAGGCTACACAAAAATTCCGACCTGGATTATGCAGGGCTACGCCACCCTCGCCGATGAAGCGGTAGAACAGCTCTCCTCAATGGGTATCGCCCGCCCTACGCACGTGCTCCTGCAGGGCGGCGTGGGCGCGATGGCCGGCGGCGTGCTGGGCTATCTTGCCGACGTCTACGGCGCAAAGCATCTCCATTCCATTATCGTCGAGCCGGAGCTGGCCGACTGTCTCTACCGCTCTGCGCTGAAGGGCCAGATGGTCAACGTCAGCGGCGATATGGCGACCATTATGGCCGGCCTTGCCTGCGGTGAGCCCAACCCGCTGGGCTGGGAAGTGCTGCGCAACTGCGCCACGCAGTTTGTCTCCTGCCAGGACGCCGTCGCCGCCCTCGGCATGCGAGTGCTGGGAAACCCGACGGGCCAGGATCCGCGCATTATTTCCGGCGAATCCGGCGCTGTCGGTCTCGGCCTGCTGGCGGCAATTCATTTCCATCCGCAGCGCGACGCGCTGATGCACAAGCTCAAGCTGGACAGCCGCTCCGTGGTGCTGGTGATTAGCACCGAAGGCGACACCGACGTTAAGCACTATCGCGAAGTCGTCTGGGAAGGCAGGCATCCGGCGGCGCAGTAGCCGACTTGGCAAAATTCCTCCCGCCGTGCGGGAAGCTCGTATTCAGAACTGGAGAACATCGTTATGGCTAAGCAAATTCCGTTCAACGCAATCCTGGAAAAATCAAAACAGTACGAAAAAGAGATGACCCGTTTCCTGCGCGATATGATCGCTATCCCCAGCGAAAGCAGCGATGAGAAGCGCGTGGTGCACCGCATTAAAGAAGAGATGGAAAAAGTCGGCTTCGATAAAGTTGAAATCGATCCGATGGGCAACGTGCTGGGCTACATCGGCCACGGCCCGCGTCTGCTGGCGATGGACGCGCACATTGATACCGTCGGTATTGGCAATATCAAAAACTGGAACTTCGACCCGTACGAAGGTATGGAAACCGATGAGCTGATCGGCGGACGCGGCGCGTCTGACCAGGAGGGCGGAATGGCCTCCATGGTATACGCCGGTAAAATTATTAAAGATCTGGGCCTGGAAGATGAGTATACCCTGCTGGTCACCGGTACCGTTCAGGAAGAGGATTGCGACGGCCTGTGCTGGCAGTACATCATCGAACAATCCGGCATACGTCCTGAATTTGTGGTCAGCACCGAGCCCACCGACTGCCAGATTTACCGCGGGCAGCGCGGGCGTATGGAGATCCGCGTGGAGGTTCAGGGCGTCAGCTGCCACGGCTCCGCCCCGGAGCGCGGCGATAACGCCATCTTCAAAATGGCGCCGATCCTGACCGAGCTGGAGCAGCTTTCGCAGAAGCTGGGCTATGACGAATTCCTCGGCAAAGGCACCCTGACCGTTTCCGAGATTTTCTTCACCTCGCCGAGCCGCTGCGCGGTGGCGGATAGCTGCGCCGTCTCCATCGACCGCCGTCTGACCTGGGGCGAAACCTGGGAAGGCGCGCTGGATGAAATCCGCGCGCTGTCGGCGGTGAAAAAAGCCGCCGCGGTGGTCTCGATGTACAACTACGAGCGTCCCTCCTGGACCGGCCTGGTCTACCCGACCGAATGCTACTTCCCGACCTGGAAAGTGGAAGAGAACCACTTCACCGTCCGCGCCCTGAGCAACGCCTATGAAGGGCTGTTCGGCAAAGCGCCGGTGGTGGATAAGTGGACCTTCTCCACCAACGGCGTCTCCATTATGGGCCGCCACGGCATTCCGGTTATCGGCTTTGGGCCAGGGAAAGAGCCGGAAGCCCATGCGCCAAATGAGAAAACCTGGAAATCGCATCTGGTGACCTGCGCCGCGATGTATGCCGCCATCCCGCTGAGCTGGCTGGCCACGGAGTAATCGTTCGTCCTGTCTGCCGCCGCGTCCTGCGGCGGCATATTGAGGTTTCTATGCGCGTACTGATTAAAAATGGCCTCGTCGTCAACGCCGACGGCCAGGTAAAGCAGGACCTGCTTATCGAAGATGGCCTCGTCAAGCGCCTTGCCGATTCAATTGAGGCCGAACAACCCTGCGAAGTGATTGACGCCGAGGGCTGCTACGTGATGCCCGGCGGCGTCGACGTTCATACCCATTTCAATATTGACGTGGGTCTCGCCCGCAGCTGCGATGATTTCTTTACCGGCACCCGGGCCGCGGCCTGCGGCGGTACCACTACCATTGTTGATCATATGGGCTTCGGGCCCGTCGGCTGTCATCTACGCCACCAGTTCGAAGTCTATCGCGGCTACGCCGCCTATAAAGCCGTTATCGACTACAGTTTTCACGGCGTTATCCAGCACGTTAACCACGGCATTCTCGACGAGATTCCGATGATGGTGGATAGCGGCATCAGCAGCTTTAAGCTCTATCTGACCTACCAGTACAAACTCAACGATGATGAGATATTGCAGGCGATGCGCCACCTCCAGCGCGCCGGCGCGCTGACTACCGTGCATCCCGAAAACGATGCCGCCATCGCCCAGCGCCGGGCTGAATTTATCAACGCCGGTAAAACCGCGCCGCGCTATCACGCCCTGAGCCGCCCGCTGGAGTGCGAGGCGGAAGCCATCGCCCGAACCATCAACCTTGCGCAGCTGGCGGGTAACGCGCCGCTGTATATCGTGCATCTTTCCAACGCCCTGGGTCTGGAATATCTACGCCTGGCCAGAAGACGCCGCCAGCCGGTGTGGGTGGAGACCTGTCCGCAGTATCTGCTGCTGGACGAGCGCTGCTACGAGCGCGAAGACGCGCTTAACTATCTGCTCAGCCCTCCTCTGCGCAACGCCAGCAACAACGATGCGCTATGGAGTGGTATCAGCAATGGCGACATTGACACGGTCGCCACCGACCACTGCGCGTTCTCAGCACAGCAGCGCAGGCAGATCTCCGGCGGCGACTTTAGCCGCTGCCCGAACGGTCTGCCGGGAGTGGAAAACCGCCTGCTGCTGCTGTTCTCGCATGGGGTCATGACCGGGCGCATCACCCCCGAGCGCTTTGTGGCGCTCACCAGCGCCAATCCGGCGAAGCTGTTTGGCCTGTGGCCGCAGAAGGGCTTGCTGGCGCCCGGCGCCGATGGCGACGTGGTGATCATCGATCCCAAACGCACCACCACCATTCGCCACGACATGCTGCACGACAGCGCTGACTATTCACCCTATGAGGGCTTTATCTGCCAGGGCGCGATTCGCCAGACGCTCTCCCACGGCAGGGTGATTTTTGATAACGGCACCTTTAGCGGCACCGCCGGGCAGGGCCGTTTTTTACGCCGACAACCCTTTTCCACCGCTCACCTGGCCGTCAGCGGAACAGAAACGTAATGAGAGGATGCTATGAGTAAAAAAATTGTTCTCGCTCTCGGCGGGAATGCGCTGGGCGACGATCTCGCCGGACAGATGCAGGCCGTACGGCACACCGCGCGGACGATCGTCGATCTTATCGCCCTTGGCCATCAGGTGGTAGTGACTCACGGTAACGGCCCGCAGGTGGGCATGATCAACCAGGCCTTTGAAGCCGCGGCCAAGACCGAGGCCCACACGCCCATGCTGCCGATGTCGGTCTGCGTGGCGTTGAGCCAGGGCTACATCGGCTACGACCTGCAGAACGCGATTCGCGAAGAGCTGCTGTCGCGCCAGCTGGATATTCCAGTGGCGACCCTGATAACCCAGGTGGAAGTGGACGCTAACGATGAAGCTTTTCTTAATCCGACCAAGCCCATCGGCTCGTTCTTCAGCAAAGAAGAGGCCGAAAAGCTGAGCCAAAACGGCTACATCATGAAAGAGGACGCCGGGCGCGGCTACCGTCGCGTCGTGGCATCGCCTAAGCCGGTCGATATTATCGAGAAACAAACGGTAAAAGCGCTGATGGATGACTGCCACGTGGTGATCACCGTCGGCGGCGGCGGCATTCCAGTGATTCGCGAGGGTAACCATCTGCGCGGCGCCAGCGCGGTCATCGACAAGGACTGGGCCAGCGCGAAGCTGGCGGAGACGATCGACGCCGACCTGCTGATCATTCTCACCGCCGTGGAAAAGGTGGCGATCAACTTCGGTAAACCTGACGAACAGTGGCTGGATAACCTCTCCCTGCGCGATGCCGAACGTTTTATCGCAGAGGGACACTTTGCCAAAGGCTCGATGCTGCCGAAAGTGGAAGCCGCCGCCGCCTTCGCCCGCTCCCGGCCGGGACGCCAGGCGCTGATCACCATGTTAAGCAAAGCCAAAGAGGGTATTGAAGGGAAAACCGGCACCATCCTTAGCCAGTAAGCCACGCGTTGCCGGGCGCCTCCCGGCAACATTTCCCCTGGCAGGACCTCAGATTTCCACCGTCTCCACGGCATATTCCTGCTGGCCCGCCTGTTTCACCTGGTTCATCAGCCCCCCCGGCGCGCCGTTTTTCACCTGCAGGATCTCCGCCAGCACGCTGATGGCGATCTCGTTTGGCGTCTCGGCGCCGATGTCGTAGCCAATCGGCGCCCGCAGGCGGCTGATATCCGCCTCCGGCACGCCGTTCTCCCGCAGCTGGCGTACAAAGGCCTGCACTTTCCGCCGACTGGCCAGCAGCCCCAGCCAGGCGACCGGCTGGGTTATCAGCCTGTCCAGCGCCTCCCAATCCTGGTTGTTGGTGGCAATCAGCACGAAATCCTGCGGCCGTACCGCCATCGCCTCCACCACGTCCGTGAAGCTGGCGGCGTGCGCCAGCCGCGCCGAAGCGGGGAAAGCGTCGGGACAGAGGCTTGCGGCATAGGTATCGCCGACGCAGATATCAAAATCCAGCAGCGCCGCGGCGTGGGCAACCGCGCGGTTAACGTGCCCGGCGCCGACCAGCAGCAGGCGCGGGCGCAGGCCGTGAACGCTGATGTATACCGACATCGCGCCGCCGCAGTCGGAGCCCACGGCGTCGCTGCCGGTGCGCGCCATACGGCCGTGAAACATTCGCGATTCCCGCTCGCGCAGCGCCGCCTGCGCCGCATCGATAACTTTACGCTCTACCATCCCGCCGCCAATGGTCCCCACAATCGAACCGTCCTCTCGGATCAGCATCTGAGCGGCGTGTCGGGGGGTGGAGCCCCGGCTTTCAACAATCTGCGCGAGGGCAAAGGGGCGGTTCTGTTCTTCAAGCCGTGCTGCTTCTGCGAAAATATTCATACCAACCTCAAAGGCAATTTCTTTTACGGTTTTGGGGATTGTCTGCGATATTGCCCGGCTTCTCAGTTTGAGAGCTCACCCTCCGTTGAAAATACCGTCGCAGCGACCGATAATGGCTATGCAATATTTATACTGCCCCGCCGTTTTTTATCGCGAATTGTGAATCAGGTCATTTTTTTAGCCCTGGCGACGTTGAAATTAGGCTATCGCGCCGATTATTCCGTCAACCGCCGAGCCAAATTTCCGCCGCCCGCTGAAAACGCCGCCGGGCGGCCCGGGTAAATTATCATTCTGATATTTGCGATCTGATTTTGAGAAATCTCACCCGCTCAAAAAACGTATTGATTTGAGTTCTCATTCCCCAACGATGAAATTATTCACGCCGCGGCGTTGAGTTTCGACCTGGTTCACAAATTAATTATTCCGCCGCCGCGGTTTGAATAACTGGTGTGATTGTTGCTCCTCTTCCGTTATCCGTCGGGATGATGACCACCGGCAATGTCGATCTTACAATGATATCTAAGGAGTGGGTTATGGGAGATATAATGCGTCCCGTGCCGTTTGAGGAGCTATTAACGCGCATTTTCGATGAGTATCAGAGTCAGCGATCTATTTTTGGCATTCCTGAACAGCAGTTTTATTCGCCGCAGGCGCAGCGTTCGATCGGCGTATTCGGCGAAAGCTGCGCCACGCCTCTCGGCCCGGCTGCCGGGCCGCACACCCAGCTGGCGCAGAACATTATTACCGCCTGGCTAACCGGCGGGCGGTTTATAGAGCTGAAAACCGTTCAGATCCTTGACCGCCTGGAGCTGGAAAAGCCCTGTATCGATGCGGAAGATGAGTGCTTCAATACCGAATGGTCCACTGAATTTACCCTGAAAAAAGCCTGGGATGAGTACCTGAAAGCCTGGTTCGCCCTGCATCTGCTGGAGCAGGTCTTTCCGCTGGCGACGAACAAAGAGAGCAAGTCGTTTATTTTCAATATGAGCGTCGGCTACAACCTTGACGGTATTAAGCAGCCGCCGATGCAGGAATTTATCGACAACATGATGGACGCCTCCGCGCATCCTAAATTCGCCCAGTACCGCGACACGCTGAACCGCTGGCTGCAAAATAAACCCTTTATTGACAGCCTGCCAACATGCGCGCGCAAAGACGGGCTGGACAACCTGGCGCAGCGCGTACCGGCCAGGCTGGTCCAGGGCGTCACCCTCTCGACGATGCACGGCTGCCCGCCGGATGAGATCGAAGCCATCTGCCGCTATATGCTGACCGAGAAAAATCTCAATACCTTTGTGAAGCTCAATCCGACCCTGCTCGGCTATCCGCGCGTGCGCCAGATCCTCGACGCCTGCGGCTTCGGCTATATCGGCCTTAGCGAAGCGTCGTTTGACCACGACCTTAAGATCGACCGGGCGCTGGAGATGCTGACGCGCCTGATGGCGCTGGCGAAGGAGCGCAGCCTCGGCTTTGGCGTCAAGCTGACCAACACCCTCGGCACCGTCAACAACAAGGGGGCGCTGCCCGGGGATGAAATGTATATGTCCGGGCGCGCGCTGTTCCCGCTCTCTATCAACGTGGCCGCCCTGCTCTCGCGGGCGTTTGACGGCAAGCTGCCGATCTCCTACTCCGGCGGCGCCAGCCAGCTCAACATTCGCGAGATTTTCGACACCGGTATTCGCCCTATCACCATGGCCACCGACCTGCTGAAGCCGGGAGGATATCTGCGCCTGAGCGAGTGCATGCGCGAGCTGGAGAAAGCCGACGGCTGGAACATGACGCAGATCGATGTCGAGCGCCTCAACGCGCTGGCGGAAAAAGCGGTGAGCATGGACTACACCCAGAAACAGTGGAAGCCGGAAGAGCGCATTGATACTGGCGAGCCGCTGCCGCTGCTGGACTGCTACGTCGCCCCCTGCGTGACGGCCTGCGCCATCAAGCAGGATATTCCGGAGTATATCCGCCTGCTGGGCCAGCATCGCTACGCCGACGCGCTGGAGCTGATCTATCAGCGCAACGCTTTACCGGCCATCACTGGCCATATCTGCGATCACCAGTGCCAGTACAACTGTACGCGGCTGGATTACGACAGCGCGCTCAACATCCGCGAACTGAAAAAAGTGGCGCTGGAGAAAGGCTGGGACGCGTACCGTAGCCGCTGGCATAAGCCCGCGGGATCCGGCTCCCGGCACCCGGTAGCGGTGATCGGCGCAGGCCCTGCCGGTCTCGCCGCCGGCTACTTCCTCGCCCGCGCCGGGCATCCGGTCACGGTTTTTGAACGTGAAGCCAACGCCGGGGGCGTGGTACAGAATATCATTCCGCAGTTCCGCATTCCCGGGGAACTTATCCAGCACGATATTGATTTTGTCGTCGCCCACGGCGTCAAAATTGAATACGGTTGCGATCCGCATCTGAGCGTGGAAAAGCTGCAGGCGAAAGGTTTTCGTTACGTGCTGGTCGGCACCGGTACCGATAAAAACAGCGGCGTGAAGCTGGGCGGCGACAACCAGAACGTGCATAAGTCGCTGCAGTTCCTGCGCCAGTTTAACCGCGGCGCCGAGCTGAATCTGGGCAAACATGTGGCCGTGGTCGGCGCCGGCAATACCGCGATGGACTGCGCCCGCGCGGCGCTGCGCGTACCGGGCGTGCAGAGCGCGACCATCGTCTATCGCCGTTCTCAGCAGGAGATGCCCGCCTGGCGCGAAGAGTACGATGAGGCGCTGCTCGACGGCGTCGGCTTCGAGTGGCTATGTAACCCGGAACAGTTTAACGCCGACGGAACGCTCGTCGTACGCGTCATGAAGCTGGGCGAGCCGGATGAGAAAGGCCGCCGCCGTCCGGTAGAAACCGATGAACTTCGCACGCTGAAAGTCGACTCCCTGATTACCGCCATCGGCGAGCAGCAGGACGGCGAAGCGCTGTCGGCAATGGGGATCCCGCTCGACCCGCAGGGCTGGCCGGTGGTCAACGCCGATGGCGAGACCAGCAAGCCGAACGTCTTCCTGATCGGCGACGTTCAGCGCGGCCCCTCATCTATCGTCTCCGCTATCGGCAACGCGCGACGGGCCACGGACGTGATTCTGGCCCGGGAAAATATCGCCAGCCGCTACGGAAACAAAGTCTGGAACAATGTCGATCCGGCGAAGGTGTACCAGCGCAAAGGCGCCATCGCCGTCACCCTGGTGGATAAAAACCAGCGCGAGGCTTTTGTCGAGCAGGAAGCCAGCCGCTGCCTGGAGTGTAACTACGTGTGCAGCAAGTGCGTCGACGTCTGTCCGAACCGCGCCAATATTTCCGTGGCCGTCCCGGGCTTCCAGAATCGCTTCCAGACCCTGCATCTGGACGCTTATTGCAACGAATGCGGCAACTGCGCTCAGTTCTGCCCGTGGCAGGGAAAACCGTATAAAGACAAAATCACCGTGTTCAGCCTGGAGCAGGATTTTGTCAACAGCACCAATCCGGGCTTCTTCGTCGCGGGCGCCAGCGTCAAAGTGCGTCAGGACGACCAGACGTGGCAGTTGGAAATAAACGACCGCGGCCAGTTTAACGAGGTACCGGCCCAGTTGGATGCCATGTGCCGCATCATAAGCCATATTCATCAGCACCAAAGCTATCTTCTGGGAGGCGTTGAAGTATGAGTATCCTGATCCTGAAAAATGCCACCGCCGCGCAGATCTATCCGGCGAAAGTGTGGGAGAACGTCGATATCGCCATTGAGAATGATAAAATTCTCGCTGTCGGCCCCGGCCTGTGCCAGCGCTATCCGCAGGCGCAGGTGAAAGAGATGCGCGGGCAACTGGTGATGCCCGGCATGGTCTGCTCGCACAATCACTTTTATTCCGGCCTTTCCCGGGGGATTCAGGCCAATATCGCCCCCAGTCCGGACTTTATCTCCACGCTGAAAAACCTGTGGTGGCGCCTTGACCGGGCGCTGGATGAAGAGTCGCTCTACTACAGCGGGCTGATCTGCGCTATGGAGGCCGTACGTAGCGGCTGCACGGCGGTTATCGATCACCATGCGTCGCCCCACTATATCACGGGCTCCCTGAGCCAGTTGCGCAACGCCTTCCTCAAAATCGGGCTGCGCGGGATGACCTGCTTCGAAACCACCGACCGCAACTTTGGCAGCCGCGAGCTGCGCGACAGCGTTGAGGAGAACATTCGTTTCGCCAGAGAGATCGACGCCGCCCGCGAGAAGGGAGACCAGCCTTATCTGGTCGAGGCCCATATCGGCGCCCATGCGCCGTTCACCGTGCCGGATGAAGGTCTGGCGATGCTGGGCGAAGCGCTAAAAGCCACCGGCCGCGGCCTGCATATCCACGCGGCGGAAGACCGCTACGATGTCTCTCACAGCCATCACCTTTACGGCAAGGATCTGCTGGCGCGGCTGGCGGAGTTCGGCCTTATCAACAGTAAAACGCTGATTGCTCACGGTCTGTACATCTCCGATGCTGACGTGGAGCTGCTCAATGCGCAGGACGGTTTCCTGGTGCACAACGCGCGCTCCAATATGAACAACCACGTCGGCTACAACCACCGCCTGCCGCAGATCCGCAATCTGGCGCTCGGTACCGACGGCATCGGTTCCGATATGTTCGAGGAGATGAAGTTTGCCTTCTTTAAACACCGCGACGCCGGAGGGCCGCTGTGGCCGGACAGCTTCGCGAAGGCGCTGAGCAACGGCAATGAACTGTTGAATCGCAACTTCAACGCCCGCTTTGGCCGCCTTGAGGCGGGCTATAAAGCGGACCTCACCCTTTGCGACTATATGGCGCCGACGCCGCTTATCGCGGAAAACATCGCCGGGCATATCGCCTTCGGCCTGGGGTCAAACAGCGTGCGCAGCGTCATGGTGAACGGCGTGATGATCTACGAGGATCGCCAGTTCAGCTTCGACTGCGAGCCGATATTCCGCGAAGCGCAGAAAGTGGCGAAAAAAATGTGGGCGCGAATGGACGCGCTCCCCGCGTAGCCCGCGTAAAAACGCTAAACCGGCCTGGCAAGCCGGTTTTTTTTGCTGACAGAACTCGGGCGTGTGAAATTGCCCGGGGGCTTCCGCGCCGCCGGGCGCAACGTTTACAGCGACAGCAGCGCGGCGGTGGCGATATTGCGCTGCTTTTGCAGCGCGCTGAGCTGCTCTTCGGTCATGATACTCAGCGCCGCCGTCGGGCAGACGTCAACGCAGGCGGGGCCGCGCTCCCGGGCGCCGCAAAGATCGCACTTAACGATAACCGGCGTCAGGCCGGCCGCCACCTCGATGGCAATCGCCCCAAACGGGCAGGCGATCGCGCAGCTCTGGCAGCCAATGCAGCGCCCGCCGTCGGCTTCCACCTTCTCCGCCCCCATGCTCAGCGCCCCGGTCGGGCAGGCGCCCACGCAGGGCGCATTCTCGCACTGATGACACATCACCGGTACGCTAAGATCGTCGAGGCGCATCACCTTCAGGCGGGGGTGAAACTCCGCCCCCGGCGCCACGTGTTCCAGCGCACAGGCTACCTCACAGGTCCGGCAGCCGATGCAGGCCTGCGAACTGGCAACGATAAAACGGGTCATATCTCCTCCCGGGCCGTGAATTGCGCCAACATCTCGCTGGCCGCCTGCCGCCCGGCGACCATGGCGGTGACCACCAGGTCCGCGCCGGTCACGGCGTCGCCGCCGGCAAAGATTTTGTCATGGCTGGTTTGCGTCGTTCCGCGCCCTTTGCCGCCGGTGACTATCTGCCCCCAGCGGTCCAGCTTAATGCCGTGGCCGCGCAGCCACGGCATCTCGTGAGCCTGAAAGCCAAACGCCATAATGAGCACATCGGCTTTAAGTTCAAACCCGGAGTCCGGGATCGGCTGCGGCCGGCGGCGGCCGTCCGGGCCCGGATCGCCCATCTTCGTGCGGATCATCTCCACCGCGCAGACCTGCCCCTTACGGTTGAGCTGAATGCGCTGCGGCTGCACGTTAAACTCAAATTTCACCCCCTCTTCCCGCGCGTTCACCACCTCTTTTTTCGACCCGGGCATGCTTAGCTCATCGCGACGGTAGGCGCAGGTTACGCTCTCGGCCCCGCGACGAACGGCGGTGCGCAGGCAGTCCATCGCCGTATCGCCTCCGCCAAGCACCACCACGCGTTTCCCCTTGATGTCGGTCAGCGGATACTCGGCGCTCTCTTCGAGCCCCATCACCTCGCGGGTGCTGGCAATCAGAAACGGCAGCGCCTGAATCACGCCGGGGGCGTTCTCTCCCTCCAGACCGGCGGCCATCAGACCGTAGGTGCCCACGCCGAGGAAAACGGCGTCATAGTTTTTCAGCAGATCGGCAAAAGCCACGTCGCGTCCCACCTCCTGGTTGAGATGAAAATTGACGCCCATGGCGCTAAAAACGTCGCGCCGCCTCTCAAGCACGTTTTTATCCAGCTTGAACGGCGGAATACCGAAGGTCAGCAGGCCGCCGATTTCCGGATGGCGATCGAAGACGTCAACGTGCACGCCCGCGCGCACCAGAATATCGGCGCAGCCCAGTCCGGCGGGCCCGGCGCCAATCACCGCCACCCGCTCCGGGCGCGGGGCCACGTTGTCGATGGTCGGTCGCCAGCCCATCGCCAGCGCGGTATCGGTGATATAGCGCTCAAGATTGCCAATGGCGACCGAGCCGCCCTCGTTCTTTAAGGTGCAGGCCCCTTCGCACAGCCTGTCCTGCGGACAGACGCGGCCGCAAATCTCCGGCAGGGAACTGCTTTGATGGCACAGTTCCGCCGCCTCGATAATCTTGCCTTCGTTCACCAGGCGGATGAAATCGGGAATGTGGTTATGCAGCGGACAGGTCCAGTTGCACCACGCCTTCTGTGCGCAGTAGAGGCAGCGTTCGCTCTCATATTCCGCATCGCGCTCGCTCAGCGGCTGATAGATTTCGCCGAAATGCCGCAGGCGGTCATCGGCGGGCACTTTTTTCGCCCCAACGCGCGGAGGTTTATTGAGTATCGCGTTACGTCTCGCACCGCGAACGCTCTCCAGCGGTCTTTCCAGCGCGGAGCGGATCTGCCGCGCGGTGCGCAGCTGGTTAACGGCGGCTTCATCCATCAGGCGCAGCGCCTGGGTTGGACAGCTGGCTACGCAGGCCTGCTGGCCGGACGGGTGCTGACGGCAAAGATCGCACTTCTGCGCCAGCTGCGGCGCGTCGTCATCGTTGGCCACCATCTCAATGGCGCCAAAAGGACAGGCGATGACGCAGTTTTTACAGCCGATGCACAGCGCCTCGGTAAACTGAACGCTGTCGTTAGCCACGCTCAGCGCCTGAGTCGGGCACGAGCCGACGCAGGGGGCGTCGTTGCAGTGGCGGCAGGTCGTCGCGCTGCTGGCCTTGCGGTTGAAGAACACGCGGATGCGCGGAAGAAAGTCGCTGCGCTGCTGGGGCCAGCTGTCCTGGCGATGAGAGGTGACGCAGGCCACTTCACAGGCGTGGCAGCCAATACAGTTTGCAGAATCGGCAACGATAAATTTATTCATTTGCTTCCCTTTATTATTCCAGGACTCACCGGGGAGCAATGCAATAATCAGACGCTTTTTTAAAAGCGATTAATATGCCGCTCATTTTTGCGAGCAGCCTCAAAAAAACGGCTTTATTCCCGCTTAGCGACTCGATAAATATCCCCTGCCGCGGAGCGATGATGTTTTCCTTCACCCGGGTTTAATCATGTTGATAATTCACCGTATCGATCGCGATACCAAAATGAGATTCTGCCTATCTCAATGTGATAGCGCGCGTTTATTTATCGCGGGGCGTCTTGCAGGAAATTTCAGACTGGAAGATATTCCGCCCTTTTCGCGTGAGTTATTTCACACAATTCCCCATCAATTCCCTCAGCGCTTATTTTTGGCACAGCTTACGCATATCCCTCATTGTGCGCGCAACACGCTGATGAACGTATCGGCTCAGGGAGGCAGCGGCCTTCGAATCGTAACTTCAACTTTGTCCTCGCTTATACAGAGTGAAGTCGTACAGGAGATAACAACTTCATGAAAGATATCGCCAATTCCGCCTCACGAAACGGGAGCTCGACCGCGCCGGTCGATGAAGTTTTACCCGTTACGCAAATGATTCTTTATGGGCTACAGCACGTGCTGGTGATGTACGCCGGCGCCGTCGCGGTTCCGCTGGTGGTGGGCAACGCGGTAGGGCTCCCGCCGGAACACATTATTTTACTCATCAGCGCCGACCTGTTTATCTGCGGCGCGGCCACCATCGTGCAGTCGCTGGGGGTCGGTAAGTGGCTCGGCTGTCGGCTGCCGCTTATCCAGGGCTGCACCTTCGCGGCGCTAATCCCGATGGTGCTGATCGGTAAGGAGTACGGGATCGGCGGTATTTCCGGGGCGGTGATCGTGTCCGGTATATTCATCCTCTGCTGCGCGCCGTGGATTAGTAAGCTCATCCGCTTCTTTCCCAAGGTGGTGATGGGCAGCATCGTCACGCTTATCGGCATGTCAATTATGCCGGTCGCAGGCGGATGGATTGGCGGCGGCAGCAGCGAAATGAGCGGCTTTGGCGCCCCCTTCTCGCTGCTGATGGCGGCGATTACGCTGGTGATTATTCTCAATATTTACACCTTTGCCTCCGGCGTCGTGAAAAACACGTCGGTGCTGATCGGTCTTATCATCGGCACCGTACTCTGGAGCTGCTTTAAGCCTCTCGACTTTAGCCTCGTCCACGCCACCCCCTGGCTCCATCTACCGACCCTGATGCCCTTCGCCAAACCTGAGTTTCACATTATTCCCGTCGCCCTGCTGTCGATGGTGATGGTGGTGGTAATGGTGGAAACCATGTCCTCGATGATGGCGACCGGGGATATCGTCGGGAAAAAGGTGGACGCGAAGATGCTGCGCAACGGCCTTAACACCTGCGGTATCGCGACCACTATTTGCGGCTTCTTCAATCTGTTTCCCTACGCCGCGTTCGCGCAGAACGTCGGCCTGATCGGTTTAACCGGGGTGCGCAGCCGTTTTGTGGTGTCGGTCTCCGGCATCATTCTGATTCTGATGGGCGTGTTCTCAAGGATGGCGGCGCTGGTGGTGCTGATACCGAAACCGATCCTCGGCGGCGCGGGCATCGTCATGTTCGGTATGGTGGCGGTGTCCGGTATTCGTACCCTGGGGCAGGTCAACTACCGCAACAATAATAACGGTATGGTGGTGGCATTAACGCTCGGCCTCGGCATGATGCCGGTGCTGGTGCCCAACTTATTCACCCAGTTTCCGCCGATGGTTCAGCTGTTTCTGCACAGCGGGATTACGATCGGTACCCTGACGGCTATCGTCGCCAACCTCACCCTCAACGGCAGCGTACCTTTGCGCGTTAACCACGAAACGCCGGTCCCCGATCCGGCCCCGCCAAGCTCGGCGGCGCGCAACATGGCCGTCAGAACCGTCAGAATGTGGCTCCTGCTGCGCAAAGTTCAAAAGGAGAGACAGCCGGAAGAAGCCCAGGAGGGGTAATGATGCTCACCAGACTCCTGTTCGCATTGCTAACCCTGCTGCTGCTGGCGATCCCCGTCGTGCAGCAGGGGATCGCCCAGGGCCTGAACGGCCGCTTTAGTTTTGCCCTGCTGTTCTAAGGTTAAGGACCCTTGCTATGAAGAGAATAACGACCGTCTGCCCCTACTGCGCCTCCGGCTGCAAAATGCAGCTCACGGTAGAGGAGGGAAATATTACCCGCGCCGACGCCGCGATGGGAAAAAACAATCAGGGTACGCTGTGCCTGAAGGGCTACTACGGCTGGGATTTTATTAACGATACCCAGATCCTCACGCCGCGCCTGAAAACCCCGATGATCCGCCGCCAACGCGGCGGCAGGCTAGAATCCGTCTCCTGGCATGAGGCGCTCGATTACGTCGCCACCCGTCTGAGCGCCATTAAAGAGCAGTATGGGCCGGACGCGATTCAGACCACCGGATCTTCGCGCGCCACCGGCAATGAAACCAACTACATCATGCAAAAATTCGCGCGCGCCGTTATTGGTACCAATAACGTCGACTGCTGCGCTCGCGTCTGACACGGCCCTTCGGTTGCAGGTCTGCACCAGTCGGTCGGCAACGGCGCGATGAGTAATGCCATCACCGAGATCGATAATACCGATCTGGTGTTTATTTTCGGCTATAACCCAGCGGATTCGCACCCTATCGTGGCGAATCATATCCTCAACGCCAAACGCAACGGGGCGAAAATTATCGTCTGCGATCCGCGTAAAATCGAAACCGCGCGCATTGCCGATCTGCACCTTGCTCTGAAAAACGGCTCCAATATTGCGCTGCTCAACGCCATCGGGCACGTCATTATCGAAGAGGATCTGTACGATAAATCCTTCGTCGCCGGGCGTTCCGAAGGCTTCGACGCGTATCGCAACATCGTCGAAAGCTATACGCCGGAATCGGTGGAAGCCATCACCGGCATCAGCGCCAGGCAGATTCGCGAATGCGCGCGGCTGTACGCCACCGCCGGAAACGCCATGATTCTATGGGGAATGGGGGTGACCCAGTTCTGGCAGGGCGTCGAAACGGTGCGCTCCCTGACTAGCCTGGCGATCCTCACCGGCAACCTGGGGAAACCGCACGTCGGCGTTAACCCGGTACGCGGCCAGAACAACGTCCAGGGGGCCTGCGACATGGGCGCGCTGCCGGACACCTTTCCGGGCTATCAGTATGTGAAATTCCCGGAAAACCGGGAGAAGTTCGCCAACGCCTGGGGCGTCGAGAGCCTGCCGGAGAACCCCGGCTACCGCATCAGCGAGCTGCCGCACCGCGTGGCGCGCGGTGAAGTGCGGGCGGCGTATATCATGGGGGAAGATCCGCTGCAGACCGACGCCGAGCTTTCCGCCGTGCGTCAGGCCTTCGAGGATTTGGAGCTGGTTATCGTCCAGGATATTTTCATGACCAAAACCGCCGCGGCGGCCGATGTGATTCTGCCCTCGACATCGTGGGGCGAGCATGAGGGCGTCTATACCGCTGCGGACCGCGGCTTCCAGCGTTTTTTCAAGGCGGTAGAGCCGAAGTGGGATCTGAAGACCGACTGGCAGATCATCGGCGAGATCTCCACCCGCATGGGTTATCCGATGAAGTACGACAACACGCAGCAGATCTGGGATGAGCTCCGCCAGCTGTGTCCCAACTTTTTCGGCGCGACCTACGAGAAGATGGGAGAGCTGGGCTACGTGCAGTGGCCGTGCCGCGACGAGTCGGAGGCGGACCAGGGCACTTCGTATCTGTTTGCGGAGCGCTTCTCAACGCCGAACGGGCTGGCGCAGTTCTTCACCTGTGAATGGCAGGCGCCGATCGATAAGCTGAGCGACGAGTATCCGCTGGTGCTCTCCACGGTGCGCGAAGTGGGCCACTACTCCTGCCGCTCGATGACCGGCAACTGCGCGGCGCTGGCCAAACTGGCGGACGAACCGGGATATATCCAGATCAACACCGCCGACGCCAAACGGCTCGGCATTGAGGACGAAGAACTGGTGTGGGTTAACTCGCGCAAAGGCAAGGTGATTTCCCGGGCGAAGGTCAGCGACAGGCCGAATAAAGGGGCGGTCTATATGACCTACCAGTGGTGGATCGGCGCCTGCAACGAGCTGGTCACCGAGAATCTCAGCCCGATAACTAAAACCCCGGAGTATAAGTACTGCGCGGTTAACGTTGAGCGCATTGCCGATCGCCAAGCCGCCGAACGGTACGTTATTGATCAATACAACCAGCTGAAAACCCGTCTGCGCGACAGCGCCGCAGGGTAAAAAATATCGCCCCGCGGTGCGCACCCCGGGGCGATAGTGTCTCTTCTCATTCCCTTCGCCAACGCTAACCGACAGCGGCCTGATCCTTACGGCAGCGACGCGCGACCTCAAGATACTGCTGCGGAGTATCAACGTCCCAGTGAATCCCCTGACTCGCCACGGGAATAACGCGCACCGCCATCTGACCGATAACGTCTCGTAGGGTGGCCCCTTGCGGGGCGCGATGAATCAGCGAGATTGCCCGCTGCGGCAGAAGAACCGGGTGGCCTTTACCGCGCTCGTAGGCGGGAATAAGACAGCTCTCGGCGTCGGGGTTGTCCCACAGCCGGCGGTAGACGCCCGGCGTCACCTCCGGCATATCGCCCAGCGCCAGAAAGAACCGGGAGTCGCGAATATGGCTGACCCCGCACTGCACAGAAGAGAACATGCCGTCCTGATATTGCGGGTTAAAGACTACCTCAACGCCCGGATGATCCTGATAGCACGCGGCCAGTTCATCACCGCGAAACCCCGTCACCAGCACCACCCGATCGCAGAACGCCAGGGCGCTGGCCAGGGCGCTATCCAGAATCGTTCCTTTGCCCCACGGCAGCATCATTTTCCACTTGCCCATCCGGCTTGAGAGCCCGGCGGCCAGCATAATGCACTGTTTATCGACTTTTTTTCTCATTGTCATCCTCCTCCTGCAGCCGAAAAAGCGCCGCCGTCGACTGGCGACGGCGGCGCTTGCGGCGATCAGGGTTTCAGCACCGCTTTAATCGAGGTGATGATCGGCTGATATCCCGTACAGCGGCAGATATTGCCCTCCAGCGCCTCTTTCAGCTCATCGTCGCTGGGGTTCGGGTTGGTATCCAGCAGCGCCTTGGCGCTCATCAACACGCCGGGCGTGCAGAAGCCGCACTGAACGCCGCCGTGACGAATAAAGGCGTTCTGCAGTTTTTTACCGACCGGATCGTGGTGCAGCGCTTCGACGGTGGTGACCTCCGCCCCGTTGCACTGGGCGGCCAGCAGCAGGCAGGAGCAGACGGATTTGCCGTCCATAATCACGGTGCAGGCGCCGCACTCCCCCACCGAGCAGCCCTCTTTGGTGCCGGTTAGCTTCAGCTCCTCACGGAGAAAATCGATCAGGCGGACATTGTCTTTCACATCGCGGGCAATGCGGATGCCATTCACTTTTAGCTCAATATGATTCATGTTCATGGCTCCTTATTTTTTCTGCTCTGTCATGACTTCCTGCAGCATCTGCCGGAACATATCGATAAATACCGGGACCTTATAAGGCGCTGACCAGCGTCCCCCGATGGCTTTCTCTACCCTGGCGTGAAGCACGCCGGCCGCGTAGTCAATGGTGGCGGCGTCCAGCGTCCGGCCGATGAGCGCCTGCTCAACCTCAAGCAGCCGCTGCGGTTTGGCCAGCAGCGCGCCATCCACCAGACGGCACAGGCGAACCACGCCCTTATCGACCATGAACTGCCCGGTCAAGCTCTGGCGCGTAATGTTCAACGCATTGCGCCGGCCAAGCTGCAGATAGCGATTGATCAGCGGCTGCTGGGTCGGCGCCGGCAGGATAAAGCGGATAACCAGCTCATCGGGCTCAAGAAGGGTGCGATAGCCGCCGATGACAAATTCGCTGACCGGCATCCGGCGCGTCCCACGCGCGCTGCGCAGCTCCACCTCCGCCTCGTAAATAATCAGCGGCGGCATAGAATCCGCGCACGGAGCGGCGTTGACGATGTTGCCGCCGATAGTCGCCCGATTGCGCAGTTGCAGGGAGCCGACGGTTTTACAGGCGGTAACCAGCAGCGGATAGCGCTGCTGAATCAACGGATGCTTAACCAGATCGGTAAAGCAGACGCCGGAGCCAATCGAGACGCCACCCTCAACGTCAAAAATCTCCTTCAGCTCCGCCAGCCCGGCGATATTGACAAGCGGCACCTCGCCGGACAGCATCCGGGCCTGCACCAGCACATCGGTACCGCCGGCGATGGGCATCGCCCCCTTCCCGGCCATCAGCGTCAGGGCCTGCTTCAGGGTTTGCGGGACGCTCAGCGACAGGGTATTGAGGCGATGAACCTGTTTCTTATCGCCAGACTCCAGCATCTGCTCGCTCTGGCGCTCCGGCTTTTTGAGGTTGTAACCCAGGCGAATCTGCTCGAGGGTCAGCGGCAGGGTCCGGTTAGGCCGCCCGATGGCGAAGCTCACCGCATTGTTGAGGGCCGCAGCGCCGAGCTCCAGTACCGGTTCGCCGATAACTTTCGCCCCCATCGGCCCCGCTTTATCGTAGTTTTCCACCGCAATGATATCGATGTGCGGCATATCCTTGATGGTCGGCAGCAGATAGGTATCAAAGTTTTCCGATTTCACCACCCCGTGCTCGGTGTTGAAATCCTCCAGCATGCCGTAACCGATCATCCCCTGCAGCACGCCGCCGTAAACCTGGCCGCTAAAACCAACCGGGTTAATGACTTTACCGACATCGTGGGTGGCGACGACGTTATTGACGGTGATTTTGCCGGTGCGCATATCCACCGCCACGTCGGCCAGCTGGCAGCCGTACACCCAGGTGAAATAGGGGCTGCCGCAGCCCTTCTCTTCATCCCAGTGAATATTCGGCGCCACGTGCCAGCCGTAGGCGGAGAGGTTGGCCCCGGTCGCCCGGGTCATATCGCACACCTGCTGGAAGCTGAGGCTCAGCTCCGGGCGGCGGCGGTTAAACACCTTGCCGTTTTGCCAGGCGATATCGTCGATGCTCTGCGCTTTCAGCGTTTCCCTGACAGCCTCCGCCATGCGTTGTTTAATTTTGTTCGCCGCGCTCAGAATCGCCTGTCCGCCCATCAGGGTACCGCGCGAAGCGACCGTTGAGCCGCCGTCGGCGATCATCGCCGTGGCCGGTTCGCTGAACATCACCCGCTCGAGCCCAATCCCAAAGGCTTCCGCCGCCAGCAGCGACATGGTGGTCTGCAGCCCCTGTCCGTTCTCCGATACCGAGGTGGAGATGTTGACGCTGGCGTCGGCATTCACCTGAATCAGCGCCGAGGACGCATCCAGACCCTCGGCCCCCAGAGAGCAGCCGCGATGGCTCAGCGCGAAGCCAATCCCGTAGCGGATCGGTTCGCCTTCCGCGTTAAGCTTTTTGTAGTGCTCGCGTTTGGCCTCGTATTCCGCCTTGAGCAGCGTTTTCTCCAGCACCTCCTGCGCGGAGACGGTATGCTCGCTGAAGACCTGCCCGGCCATGCTGGTGTCGCCCTGCTTAAGTATGTTGCGCAGACGGAATTCGACGGGCGACAGGCCCAGTTCGCCCGCCACGTCATCCATCAGCGATTCGTTGGCGAAAATGACCTGCGGCGCGCCGTAGCCGCGGTAGGCCGAGGTGTAGTTGTTGTTGGTGTAAACGCCCACCAGATCGACGCGCACGTTAGGAATATTGTAGGGGCCCGCCGCCTGCACGGAACTGCGCCAGGTGACAAACACCGTCTGGCCGCAGTAGCTGCCGCCATCGGCGATAATGTCGATTTTAATCGCCTGAATACGCGCATCGTCGTCCACGCCAATGCGGTATTTCATCTTATAGGGGTGGCGCTTGTAGCTTTCGCGCATCGACTGTTCGCGGTTATAGGAGATCTTTACCGGCCGCCCGGTCAGGTGCACCAGCAGCGCCGCCCGGCAGGAGACGTTATCAATAATGTCATCCTTGCCGCCGAAAGAGCCGCCCAGCACGGAGCGCTTAATGTTCACCTTCGCCTGGGGCAGGTCAAGATATTTGGCAATCACCGCCCGGGTGCGGTGAGCGTTTTGAATCGACCCCTCGATGGTCATGATCTGTTCATTATTATCCAGATAGGCGGTAATCGATTCCGGCTCAATATAGCCGTGCTCCTGGAAACCCACCTCATACTCGCGTTCGAAAATATGGCTGGAGGCGGCGAATCCGGCGTCGATATCGCCCTTCGCCGTATGGTGGCGGTTAATGATGTTGCTATCGAGTTCGCTGTGAATAAGGCGCGCCCCGGGCTTCATCGCCTCTTCCGGGGAGGTAATTGGCTCCCACGGGGTGTAGGTGATTTTGATTTTATCGACCGCGATGCAGGCTGCCTCGTAGGTTTCCGCCGCCACCACGGCAACCACGTCGCCGCGATAGGCGATCTCCTTGTCGATAATCGGCGGATGATCGGGAACGATCGCCCCCAGCTTGCGCTGGCCGGGAATATCGTTCCAGGTGGCAATACGCACGACGCCGGGCACTTTTTCCGCCTCCGACAGGTCGAGCGCGTCGATGCGCCCGGCAGGTATATCCACGTAGCGACAGACGCCATACAGCATATTGTTCATAATAATGTCATCGCCGTAGACCGCTTTACCCGTCACCTTGGCGAGCCCATCGACGCGGGGCACCTCACTGCCAACCAGCAATGTATCCATATTTTTCAGTCTCCACTCACAAAGAAAGATAACGGAATAAAGCAATGGCTATGCCACCTATAAATAAAGGGTTATTTCAGGCTGAGTTATGTGAGGCGCCTCTAAAAATAGCGGCAGGTTAAACCAGAAAAAGCGGATGATATCGTCGGGAGGATTATCAAAAAGAGAGCGTGCGTATCACAATGATAATTGGCGCTTCTCAATGGTATTTCTCAGAGAGGGCCCGCCGCCAGGTATTGACCATAAGTATCATTACCCTCCATCAACCGGCGTCAAAAAGCGCGCTGACGGCGCGATCCGTTCAACTTTTCCCTTACCGCTGCGCCCTTAAAATTTCGAATAAAAAATAAAATAAACTCAATAATGAAATTTAAATTCCATAACCAGGTGTGTTAACAAATGTGATATATATCATAATTTTAACAATTCACTTCCCTGATGTCGCCGTGAAAGGGGGTAATCAATCATAAAAATTACTTTATATATCAGTTAATTATAAAAACAACCTTTATAGACACATAGATGTTACAGATAAGCCACAACGACAAAGCGAAATAAAACTTTCAAAATGTGATCTGTTTGCACTTTTGTTTCAGTTACAGCGGTAATAATACCCTCTCACTAAACGCACCCTGACCACCTTGATGGTGCAGCAGAAATCCAAACCCCGGAGGATGCAATGAAGGAAGTGAGATCAGGAGTTATCAGAACCGTTTATGTTGGCCCTTGCCATACCATCCGTTCATACCACAACGCTGCCCGGGACATGTTGAACCTCACCCATCCCGGAGGACAAAACCCCGCGTATACCGATGATTCATCATTCATCAAAAAGAAACCTCTTTGACCGGTTTTATTTAGCGCGCTGCAATCGCGCTGGATAGGAGCACTCAGGGCAAAAAACCATTTTATGTCAGCCAGGCTTCATAAAGCGAAAAGACAGAGCGTGGTTGGGATGGGATGACACATTTTTATCTCGTGCCGTTAATCAAAACAAAAGGTATAAAAATGTCTCTTATTATGAATCTGAACCTACAGCAGAGAAAGCGACTACACCAAATAACCTTAGTAGCGACATTCGGTGGCCTGTTATTCGGTTATGACACCGGCGTTATTAATGGCGCATTTTCCTCACTGAAACAATATATGGCCTTGACCCCGACCACAGAAGGTCTGGTCATGAGCGTGTTGCTGATCGGCGCCGCGCTAGGTAGCGTTTTCGGCGGAAAATTCGCGGATTTCTTTGGCAGAAGAAAGTACCTGCTCTTTTTATCCTTCATCTTTTTCATCGGCGCCTTAATGTCCGCGCTGGCGCCGGACATTACCGTACTGCTTATTTCACGTTTCATCCTCGGCTATGCCGTCGGCGGAGCCTCGGTCACCGCTCCCACCTTTATTTCTGAAGTGGCGCCCACCGAAATGCGCGGTAAGCTGACCGGCTTAAACGAAGTCGCCATTGTTATCGGGCAGCTCGCCGCCTTTGCTATCAACGCCATTATTGGCATTCTCTGGGGCCATCTACCGGACGTCTGGCGCTATATGCTGATGGTGCAGACGATCCCCGCCATCTGCCTGTTTATCGGTATGCTGCGGTCGCCGGAAAGCCCGCGCTGGCTAATCAGTAAAAACCGTCATGAAGAAGCGCTGGAAATATTAAAACAAATCCGCCCGCTTGAACGTGCAACCAAAGAGTTCAACGATATCACCACCTTGATTAAGGCCGAGGCGGACAAAAAGCTGCATTCCCAGAACGCCTTTATCACCATTCTTCAGACGCCGTGGATTTTCAAACTCCTGCTGGTCGGCGTGATTTGGGCGGCGCTGCAGCAAACCACCGGGGTCAACGTCATCATGTACTATGGTACTGAGATCCTCAGCAGCGCCGGCTTCTCAGAAAGAACCTCCCTCATCTGCAACGTACTCAATGGCGTGTTCTCCGTCGGCGGCATGCTCTTTGGCGTGCTATTCCTCGTTGACCGTTTTAAACGTAAAACCATCATTATTTATGGTTTCGCGCTGATGGCCACCCTGCACCTTATCATTGCCGGCGTAGACTACACGCTGGTCGGTGACATCAAAGCAACGGCAATCTGGCTGCTCGGCGCGATGTTCGTTGGCGTTATGCAGGGAACCATGGGCTTTATCACCTGGGTGGTGCTGGCGGAGCTTTTCCCGCTGAAGTTTCGCGGACTGTCGATGGGCATATCGGTATTTTTCATGTGGGTGATGAACGCCATCGTCAGCTATCTGTTCCCATTATTGCAGGCCAAGCTCGGTTTAGGTCCGGTATTCCTGATTTTTGCCGCGATCAACTACCTGGCGATTGTCTTTGTGATAACGGCGCTGCCAGAAACATCGAATAAATCGCTGGAGCAGCTGGAAGAGGAGCTGTCGGCAAATAAATCTACTGCAGGATTCAATACGGCCACCAAGGAAAGCGGATTATGATCGATACTATTACGCAGGATAATCTCCATCTGTCGTGCCGGGCGAAAAATAAAGCGGAAGTGCTGGCCATGATTGGCGCGGACTTCAGGTCCAGAGGGTACGTCAGCGAAGATTGCGTGGCGTTTCTTGCCGAAAGAGAGCGCCAGGTCTCCACCTTTTTGGGTAACGGCATTACGCTGCCGCATCTGCCTAAATCAGCCACCAGCATCATTGTCAAAACGGGGGTGGAGATTTATCAGTTCCCTGACGGCGTGATCTGGGACAGAAATAACGTCATGTTTATTGCCATTGGCGTGATCGCCAAAGAGAGTGAGCATATTGATGTGCTGAGAGAGGTGGCGTCGATCTTTAGCGACGAAGTCATCGCCAGAGCGCTGTCGTTGATTGCCAATAAAGAGGATTTTTTAAGGATCCTCCAGCAGAATCACTAAACACGGCCATCGCCTGATAAAAGCCTGCTTACGCGCAGGCTTTTTGCTTATTCAGGATAGACGTCGCGCTTAGCTGCCTTTGTAGGTGGAGTAGCCGTACTGGCTGAGCAGCAGCGGAATATGCAGCTTTTCATTGGTACGCGTCACGGTAAACAGTACCGGGATCTCCGGGAAAAACGTCGCCAGCTTCTGTTTGCTGAAATCATCGCCGGTTTTAAAGGTCACTTTATAAACCCCCGGCTGCATATCCCCTTCTGCTGGATACAGCGATTTAATACGCCCATCGTTATCCGTGACGCCGCTCGCGAGCGCCGTCCATTTATCCGCCTGCTGTTTTTCAAGGGTAACGGTCACACCCGACGAAGGCAGCCCCGTCTGCTGATTGAGGATATGCACGCTGAGCGTCCCGACGGGGGCGCTAAACGCGGCTGGAGCGACAGAGATTGCAGATAACAGAATCAAACTGGATAATTTTTTCACGATCTTTTCCCGTTGTGAATAATAACGTTCAAACGTTAGCACCTGGGCCGCTAAAATATATTCAACTTTTTGTGATAATCGCCTTAACGAAAGCAGGACGAGGAAAATAGCGAGCACATTCGAAGTTATAGAATTATCTGAATATAATGTGCATCCCTGGGGCGTGAATAAAGGCCCGCTCGCTTGCGCTATACTTATTTTCTCCGCGTTCACAAAAGGACTTCACATGAAGATTTGGCCTGTTCTGACGGGTGTTGCTATCGCATTAACGCTCGTCGCCTGTAAATCCCCTACGCCGCCCAAGGGCGTCCAGCCGATAAATAACTTTGACGCAAGCCGTTATCTGGGGAAATGGTATGAGGTGGCCCGGCTCGAAAACCGCTTTGAACGCGGTCTGGAGCGGGTTACCGCGACCTACGGTCAACGGAAAGACGGCGGTATCAGCGTTCTCAACCGCGGTTACGATCCGCGGAAACAGAAATGGAGCGAGAGCGAAGGTAAAGCGTATTTCACCGGCGCGCCGACCACCGCCGCGCTGAAAGTCTCCTTTTTTGGCCCGTTTTACGGCGGCTACAACGTGATTGCGCTGGATAGCCAGTATCAATATGCGCTGGTCAGCGGCCCCGATCG
Organism: Klebsiella sp. MBT K-1; assembly: GCF_002556465.1. Classification (NCBI taxonomy): domain Bacteria; kingdom Pseudomonadati; phylum Pseudomonadota; class Gammaproteobacteria; order Enterobacterales; family Enterobacteriaceae; genus Klebsiella; species Klebsiella sp. MBT K-1. Next base: position 199,245 of record NZ_PDEL01000001.1, read on the forward strand.
CGGCTATTTATGGATCCTGTCGCGCACGCCGACCATCCCGGAATCCGTGAGGCAGGAGTATCTCGGCATTGCGCGGGAGCTCGGTTTCCCGGTCGAAAAGCTCGTCTGGGTGAATCATCGATAGCGCCGGGGATAGTTCGCGGGCCTCTTTTACCAACATTATCTTCAGCCAACCTGAGGTCTGAAGATAATGTCGTAAAAGGGGGTGATAATGACAGAGTTATTGCTGGGGAGCCGCAGCCGCATCGTCAGCGCTTTTCGCGGGAGCGATACTCTCTTTAATCTCTTTGGTTTTATTCGCGGCATCGCTGGCAAGGTTATTCGCGTCAACAATCGCGTTGTCTTTAATTTTTCCCGCTTCCTGGACAATTTGATCGCTTTTCTGTCGGGCATCCTGCTTAACGGCATCGGCCTGAGCTTGCGCCTGCTGGGCAATAGCTTCCGCTTTTTTATCCGCTTCCGCCTTGATGCTGGAGGCCTGGCTGCTGAGGCTGTTGGCCTCGTCCGCCGCCTGTTTTTTTATCGCGTCGATGTGTTTATCGGCTTGATCCTTAATTGCCTCGGCTTTATCGGACGCCGCCTCTTTAATTTGTTGCGCATTGTCTTTAGCTTTATCCAGATTGGCATCCACTTTTGATGAATCATCACAGCCGGCAAGAAATAAGCATACGGCAGAAGCGATCAGCGTTTTACTCCAGAGTTTCATAGTCATTCCTTTATTTATCCATATCCCCGTAGCGGGAAGAGCATTGCAGCAGGGTTACCAGGATAATTCTCATGACAATTGTGCCATGAAGTTATTTAGCCCCAATACTTAACCCCGCATCCCTTTATTTATAATCGCTAACCAGGCAGAGTCAAGTTCCTGGCCCAGGAACGCTGCGGATATAAAAAAACCCGGGCGGGTGCCCGGGCTTGTCGCTGAAAAAATAGCTTATGCCGTGACGGCGGATTTGGCCAGCGTCGGGCCAGCTAGCGCCAGCCGGGCCCCGGCGTCGGTATCGCTGTATTGCTTAAAGTTATCCATAAACAGCTGCGCCAGGCTCTCGGCCTTCTCCTGCCATTTGTCGGCAGAAGGCCAGCCGCTACGCGGGTCAAGCAGCGCGCTGTCGACGCCGGGCACGCTTTGCGGGATAGCGAGACCGAACACCGGCACGGTTTCTTCACGCAGCTCGCCGGTGGTACCGTTTAAAATCGCGCTGATGATATTGCGCGTATCGCGCAGCGAAAGGCGCTTGCCTTCGCCGTTCCAGCCGGTATTAACCAGCCAGGCCTCGGCGCCGGCCTCCGCCATTTTGGCCGCCAGAACGCTGGCGTACTGCGTCGGGTGCAGCAGCAGGAACGCCGCGCCGTAGCAGGCGGAAAACGTCGGCGTCGGTTGAGTAATGCCGCGCTCGGTGCCGGCCAGCTTCGAGGTGAAACCGGACAGGAAGTGATACTGCATCTGCTCGGTCGTCAGGCGGGATACCGGCGGCAGCACGCCAAACGCATCGGCGGCGAGGAAAATCACCTTCGACGGATGGCCCGCGCGCGACACCGGTTTCACGATGTTTTCAATATGCGATAACGGATAAGAGACGCGGGTATTTTCAGTCTTACTGCCGTCGGCGTAATCCACGCTGCCATCGGCTCTGACCACCACGTTTTCCAGCAGCGCGTTACGGCGAATCGCGCGATAGATTTCCGGCTCGGCCTGCGGGTCAAGATTAATGGTCTTGGCATAGCAGCCGCCTTCGAAGTTGAACACGCCGTCATCATCCCAGCCGTGCTCGTCATCGCCGATCAGCTGACGCAGCGGATCGGTGGAAAGCGTGGTCTTACCGGTGCCGGAAAGGCCGAAGAACAGCGCCACGTCGCCCGCTTCGCCGCGGTTCGCCGAGCAGTGCATCGAGGCAATTCCCTGCTGCGGGAGCAGATAGTTCATCACCGAGAAGAGGCCTTTCTTCATCTCGCCGCCGTACCAGGTGCCGCCGATCAGCTGAATTTTTTCGCTGAGGTTAAACGCGACAAAGTTCTCGGAGTTAAGCCCCTGCTCTTGCCATTTATCGTTGGTGCAGCCCGCGCCGTTGAGGACAACGAAGTCCGGCGTAAATTCCGCCAGTTCCTCGGCGCTCGGCGCAATAAACATGTTTTTCACAAAGTGCGCCTGCCAGGCCACCTCGGTGACAAAGCGGACGCCGAGGCGCGTCGCCGGGCTGGCACCGCACCAGGCATCAACAACATACAGTTTCTTGCCGCTCAGCTGCCCGGCGACCAGCGCCTTCAGGTCAGCCCAGATTTCGCTGCTCAGCGGCTTATTATCGTTGCGGCCCAGGCCGGAATCGGCCCACCAGACGGTGTCACGCGTCAGCTCGTCCCTGACGATATATTTGTCGCGCGGCGAGCGCCCGGTAAAGATCCCGGTATCCACGGCAACCGCCCCGGACTCGGTCATGACGCCGCGCGCCGCGCCGGTTAATTCCGGGCTGGTTTCATGCGCAATCAGCAAGTCGTAATCGGGGTTATAAAACAGCTCGCTGCTCTCCTGAATACCGAGCGAAAGAAGAGCGTCTTTTACTGATTCAATACGTGACATGGCACTCCTGACAAACTATTGGCTGGATAAGATGCTATTAGGCTATTTCAACCTGTCAGTGAAACGGATGGATTTATTTTAATAAAAAACCATCGGGTAATTAAATAAACAGGATGAGCAGACCAGAGCCGGCGATTTAAAATCGTGCTCGTGTAGGGTTTCGCCTGTACTTTAGACATATCGCTTACACGAATAAGTCATAAGCTAACTCTGCAAAAAATGTTAACACCTGTAGATAATTATGTTAATTGCATAGTTTCTATGCGTTATGCTAAAATTGCATAGCTATTATTGCAGGGGTGGGGAAAGAGTCTGTGCTGGCGAATCTGGAAGTAAAATGGCTTTACGATGTGATTGCCCTTGAGGAGTCCAGAAGCTTTACGCTGGCGGCAAAAAGCCGGAATATCTCACAATCCTCGTTCAGCCGCCGGATTCAGGCGCTTGAGGCCTCGCTGGGCTTCAGCATCTTCGACCGCTCGGCGAACCCGCTCCAGCTCACCAACCGCGGAAAGATTTTTATCGGCTATGCGCGTAATATGCTCGACGATATGGACTTCCAGATCAGCCGAATTAAAGGGCTGAACAACACGACTCAGAAAATAAGAATCGACGCGGCGCCTTCGCTTTCCGTTTTATTGCTCCCCGAAATTATCGCCGGTTATACCGACAGAAAGAATAAAACTTTTCATGTTGAATCGATTAACGTCAACGACGCCGTGTTCAATCTGAAAGAAGGCAAGAGTGATTTTATCCTGTCGTTTTATAATGAAGAGCTGATGAACTATCCGTTTATCAATCACAAAATATTCGACTCGGCGCTGCATCTCGTCTCCCCCTGCGATAAACACGGCAGGCCGCTTTTTAATTTGCACCGCGGGGTGCTGCCGCTGATGAAATACGCCAACGACAGCTATATGGGTCGCCAGGTGAACCAGGTTATCGACCGCAAGCCGGAGATTACCTTCTCGTTAACCTTCGTATCTTCCATGAGCGAGCTATTAAAACGCATGATCCTCAACGGCGACGGGGTGGGTTGGCTGCCGCAGTACTCGATCAAGCGCGAGCTTGAGGAAGGCCGCCTGGCGATTATGGATGCGAGCCTGTCGCTGCCCATCGGCGCCTACATCTATCGCTCCGGCGCGCGGCTCAATCAGTCCGCCGAGCGTTTCTGGCAGCATATTAAGTCGACGAGCGCCGTGAGCGCATAATTCGCCTGGCGGCGGAAAATTCGCTATCATCCGCATCCACTCCTTATTCGCGCAGCCTGATGTCTACGATTATCGATACCTTTATCGCCCCGCCGTGCCACGCTGAAATCGACATACTCTATCAGGATGAGCATCTGCTGCTGATCGATAAACCCGCAGGCTTGCTCAGTCTGTCAGGGAAAAATCCGCGCAATCTCGACTCGGTACATTATCGGCTGGTACAGCAGTTTCCCGGCTGCGCTCTGGCGCATCGTCTTGATTTCGGCACCTCCGGGCTGATGGTGATTGCGCGCAACAAGGTCATCAACGCCGCCCTCTGCCAGCAGTTCAGCCAGCGTGCGGTGAGCAAAGTCTACAGCGCGCTGCTGTGCGGGCATCTGGCGGACGATGAAGGTACCATTGACGCCCCGATAGCCAAAGATCCGGCGCTGTTTCCGCTGATGACGATTTGCCCGCGCCGCGGCAAGCCAGCCCGTTCCGGCTATCGGGTGGTTGAGCGCCTGCGTTATCAAGATAGCGTGCCGGTGACGCGGGTCCAGCTGACGCCGGAAACCGGCCGCACCCACCAGCTGCGTATTCACTGCCAGCAGCTTGGTCACCCTATTCTGGGCTGCGACCTCTACGGCGGTCTGCTACTTCCGGGAACAGAACAGGCGCCGCGCCTGATGCTGCACGCCAGCGAACTGCATTTCATGCATCCGGTTAGCGGAGAGCGGATCGATGCGATAAGTCCCTGCGGGTTTTAACTCGCCCCACTCGCCAGCCCCTTTACCGAATCTCTCCCGCACGCTGATTGACGTCGACGCTTTAATTCGAATCGCGGCATTGCAAATGCAAATATCATATTTGCTCGTTAATCACCGCCTCTGTAGCTTGTGCTCTATTCATGCTTTTCATGAAAGAACATTCAGGGCGCAACGGCTTTATGATTAAACTCGATAATATTCGCAAGACCTACCCCGGCAGCGCGCATGCGGCTATTCGCGGCCTTAATCTGGTAATTAATAGCGGCGAACTGTGCACTTTCGTTGGCCCCAGCGGGTGCGGAAAAACAACCATTCTGCGGATGATTAATCAGCTGGATGTTCCTGACGCCGGTGACGTATACGTTCAGGACGTTAAGCTTGCCGCTGCCGATATTATTCAGGTGCGCCGCCAAATTGGCTTTGTCATGCAAAGCGCCGCCCTCTTTCCGCATCGTACGGTCGCGCAAAATATAGCCACGGTTCCGCGCCTTCTCGGCTGGAGCAAAAAGCATATCCAGGCGCGCATCGACGAATTAGTGGATTTGATGTCTCTCGACCGCAACGTCCTGCCCCGCTATCCGCACCAGCTTTCCGGCGGCCAGCAGGGGCGCGTGGCGATCGCCAGAGCGCTGGCCGCCGATCCGCCTGTTCTCCTGATGGACGAACCTTTTGCCGCTATCGACCCGGTCGTTCGCGAGCGCCTGCAGGACGAGCTGCTGTTGCTGCAACAGCGCCTGCGCAAAACGATCGTCCTGGTGACCCATGATATCAATGAAGCTATCCGCCTTGGCGATAGAATCGCTATCTTCCAGGAGGGCGGCGAGCTGGCGCAGTTCGCTACGCCTGACCATATTTTGTCGCATCCGGCCAGCGACTTTGTGCGCCGCTTTATCGGCCCCGAACCGAATCTGCAACGGCTGGGGAGAATTCAGGTCGGACAGCTCCCGCGCCATGACGTGCCGCTTATTGATGAGAGCCTCTCCCCCATCGCCAGCCCGCATCCGCCGGTCGCCAGTCCGCTGCGCCTGGTGCTGGACAAAAAACGGCGTCCGCTAAACTGGTACGATCCGGTTAAGCGCCGGACGCTGCCGGTCGACGCGCCGCTGGCGGCCATCAACACGCTGCGCTTTGCCTACAGCGCGCTGCTGGATGCCCCCGGCGGCGTAGTGGTTCATGTCGATGCCGACGGTGAATATCAGGGCAGCATCTCCCACGCTCTGCTGCAGAACGTGCTGGAAGGCCACGTGGATCTTCGCCGCTATGATTGACTGGCTGTGGATCCTCGACAACAAAATCATGATCGGTGAACTGCTCTGGCAGCATGTACAGCTGGTGATCGTTTCGCTGTTTTTCGGCACCCTCTTCACCGGCGTATTGATTAGCCTGACGCTGCGCTGGCCCGCGACCGCCCAGCCGCTGATCTACCTGTGCGGGATCCTGTTCACTATCCCGTCTCTGGCGCTGTTTATTCTCTTACTGCCGTTTACCGGACTGTCGCTGATGACCTCAATTATTGGCCTGACGCTCTACTCGCTGCTGATCCTGCTGCGCAACGTTATCGCCGGAATTGAGAAACTCCCGGCGACGGTGCTGGAGTCGGCGCGCGCGCTGGGCTATACCCGCTGGTTTCGTTTTGTCGATATAGAGCTGCATCTGCTGCTGCCCTCGCTGTTCGCCGGGTTACGCATCGCTTCGGTGACGCTGGTCGGACTGGTGACGGTCACCGCCTTAATTGGCCAGGGCGGTCTCGGGCAGCTTCTGTTAGCCGGGTTTAACCAGAACTTTGTCACGCCTATCGCGGTCAGCCTGGCGCTCAGCGTTGTGCTATCTCTGCTGTTGGATTCGCTGATTGCCCGCGTCGGCTATTGGCTAACGCCGTGGGCCCGCTAATGGATATCCTGCAAGCAACGTTTCACTGGTTATTACAACCGCAGCACTGGACAGGCGATGCGGGAATATTACTTCGCCTACGTGAACATCTTTATTATGTGCTGATCAGCATAGTCGTTGCCTCGGCGATTGCGCTGCCGCTGGGGATTATTCTTGGCTACTGGCGCAAGGGCGCGTTTGTGATTATTAATCTGTTTAATATTGGTCGCGCCATTCCCTCTTTAGGTTTAATCCTTTTATGCATTATTGTGTTTGGCTTTAATGATATTCCGGTATTTACCGCGCTGGTGGCGATGTCGATTCCGCCGATCCTCACCAACGCTTGGGTTGGCATTTATCATGCCGACCGTCAGCTGTGCGATGCGGCAAAAGCGCTGGGCATGACGCCGCTCCAGAGCCTGTGGCAGCTGCGGATACCGCTTGCCGCGCCGCTGATACTCGCCGGCCTGCGGACCGCGCTGGTACAGCTGATCGCGACCGCCGTCGTCGCCGCCTACGCCGGCCTTGGCGGCCTCGGGCGCTTTCTGATCGACGGACTTGGCCAGCGCGATATTCCCCAGGTTATTGCCGGTTCGCTAGTGGTATCGCTGCTGGCCATCGGCTGCGAACTGCTTTTTTCATTACTCTCCCGGCGCATCGTCCCGGCGCCGGTCGCGCAAATAAATTAATTCCCCAACAACAAAAAACCACCTGCAGGTAAAGAGGTATTATGAAGCAGCTATTTGGCATTTCCGCGCATCGTCGCCGCTTGCGTCTTTCGCTATTCACCGCGGGATTATTAAGCTTAAGTTTTAACGCCCTGGCGCAGGACGTCACCATTGGCGGAGCGAATTTCACCGAAAGTTCAATCCTTGCCAATATTTACGCCAGCGCACTAAAGAAAAACGATATTGCGGTGAAAACCCGCCTTAATCTCGGCAATCGCGAGATTATTATTCCGGCGCTGCAGAGCGGCGAAATTGATATTGTTCCGGAATATCTCGGTGCCCTGCTGAACTATTATGACGGCAAAACGCTGGCCACCAGCCAGAGCGACGTTAGCGCTGAGTTAGCCAAAGCGCTGCCGGCGGACTTTACGCTGCTCACCCCCTCCCCGGCCTCGTCCATTACCGCCTGGGCCGTGCGCGCGGAAACGGCAAAAAAATATCACCTCAGCAAGCTTTCCGACCTGCAGCCCGTGGCCCATCAGCTGACTATCGGCGGCCCGCCGGAATTCCCGGTACGCGCCCTGGGCCTGCCGGGCCTTAAGCGCGTCTACGGGCTTGAATTTAAGGCGGTGAAATCTCTGGATATGGGCGGTCCGCTGACCCGTCTGGCGCTTAACTCCGGCAAAATCGACGTCGCCACGGTCGTCTCCACTCAGGGCAACCTCGCAAAAGAGGATTGGGTAGTCCTGGAGGATGATAAGCATGAACAGCCAAGCCAGAACGTGGTGCCGCTGGTGCGCAAAGCCAGCCTGACGCCGAAAATCAGCGAAGTACTCAATGAGGTCTCCGGCAAGCTGAACAACGCCGCGCTGATCGAACTTAACCAGCAGGTAGATCTGCAGCATAAAGATCCGGCAGCGGTGGCCGAGCAGTGGGTCAAAACGCACCTCAACGGCAACTGATCGCCGCCATGCCAGGGAAGGCATCACCTCCAACTGAGCCGAGAAAATGCCAAATAATCCTATGATCCTGAACCTTTTCTTCTTCAATCCCCAGGGTGACTACCGCTTTTCCTGGCGTCACCCGCAGGCGCCGGAGAAGGAAATTTTCAGCCTCAAGTACTATGTCGATCTGGCCCGTAAAGCGGAGGCCGCGACGCTCGACGCCATTTTTGTCGCCGACCATATCGCTATCTGGGACACGGTGCCCAGCGGCTTAACCCATTACGCCAACGCCCGGCTGGAGCCCATCACTCTTCTCTCGGCGCTGGCGGCGGTAACGGAACATATCGGCCTGATGGGCACGGCGTCCACCTCTTATAACGAGCCCTATAATCTCGCCCGCTATTTCGCCTCCCTCGATTTTCTCAGCAACGGGCGGGCCAGCTGGAATATCGTGACCTCATGGCTGGAGGAGGAAGCGGCGAACTTCGGCCTTGACCACCTGCCGCAGCACGGCAGCCGCTACCAGCGCGCCGGTGAGTTTATTGATGTGGTCACTCAGCTGTGGGACTCGTGGGAAGACGGCGCGGTGCGCTATGACAAAGCCAGCGGGCTGTTTGCCGATTCCAGTAAGGTGCATCATCTTGATTTCGCGGGCGAGTTCTTCCGCGTGCGCGGGCCGCTGAACGTCCCTCGCCCGCCGCAGGGGCATCCGGTCCTGGTGCAGGCCGGCTCGTCTGAGGCGGGTAAAAATCTCGCCGCCGCCTGGTCAGATATGCATTTTGTGTTTATCAAATCTATCGCTGAGGGGCTGACCTACCGCGAAGAGATGAACCAGCGTTTGCGCAGCCACGGCCGCGATCCGGCGCATTTCAAAATCATCGCCGGCGTGTTACCGGTGGTGGTGCACTCAAACGCGGAAAAGGAGGAACGCCAGCGTCTTAACGAGCAGCTAATGAGCGACCAGATGGCCATCGACCTGCTCTCTTCCTATCTGCGCATGGATTTATCCGCTTATCCCGTCGACCAACCGCTGCCGCCGCTGCCGGAGGAAGAGACCTTTGATGGGATCCGCACCGCCCTCAGGCTGATTCGTGATTACGATCCGCGATTGCCGATCCTGGCGTTGGGCAAGCTGCTGTTGCAAAGCTCCGATAGCTGGCTGCTAATCGGCAGCGCCGAGGAGATCGCCAGCGCGCTGACGGAAACCTGGCGCGCCGGCGCCGCCGACGGTTATAACCTGATGTTCCCGCTGCTGCCGGGGGACTTCGACCGCTTCGTTGAGCAGGTGGTGCCGATTCTGCAGCGCAGCGGCGCGATGCGGGATCGCTATCCGACCGGCACGCTGCGCGAGAAGCTGGGCCTGCCGGTCGTCGAAAACCGCTTCGCCCGCCGGGATGGCAAACCGCAGGCGTCATAGCGCGGCTTCTGCTTATTTCCCCGGTGGCGGCTGGCGCCTTACCGGGGCTACGGGTTCCCAGCCGCCCGCGGATCGGTAGCCCGGACAGATGCGCAAGCATCGCCCCCGGGCAATTCAGCCACTCTGCGCTCTGCTCCCGGGGGCGGCGCTCAACGCGCCTTGCCCGGGAAAATTGCCGCCTACAGCCGCACGACGCCTCTGGCCGCCGCCTCATCACGCCACGCCAGCAGCGGCTGATAGTCCGCGCGCCGCATATCGCTGTAGCCGCAGATAAACAGCGCTTCGCAAAGCGGCCGGTAGCGTTCATCGCTCACCAACTGCTGCAATGCCTCTCTCAGCAGCCCCAGCGTCGCCGCGGACGTCGTCGCCGACGTAATCAGCGGCAGACCCGGGGCGAGCGGGCTATGCGCAATCACCGCCAGCCCCGCCAGCGCCTCCGGCTGATGGCGCTGCAGCAGCGCCCAGCTCACGCAATCAATGGCGGCGATATCCGCTGTCCCCTGCTGAAGTTCACGCAGCGACTGACGATGGCTGCCGCTAAACGCTACCGCCGAGAAGAAACGCCCATCGCGCGACAGCGGCGCGACCATTTTTAACAGCACGTTATAGCCGGACTGGGAATCCGGCGAATTGCACGCGACCCGACGCCCGCGAAAATCCGCCAGCGTCTGCCGGCTCTCCGCCTCACGCACCACCAGCAGGCTGCGGTAGTTCCGCCCTTCGCACCCCGGCGCCGAATAGTGAAAACAGCCCACCGTTTGCGCTGCCGGCAGCCGCGTCATCAGCGGATAACCGCAGGTCTGGCTCAGCAGCAGCGCCGGATGGCGCCAGTGGGTCAGCAGATCCTCAGGTACCTGATATGACAGCGTATCCTCATCCACCACGCCACGGGCCGCCAGCAGCTGCCGCACCGCCCGCCAGAGCGCCTGAGTATCCTCGTCATTCACCGCGTACATCGGAAACGCCAGCCTTTCACTCATGGTCTTTATCCGCCTTACCCTGCTGGTTGAACCCGGGATGAGCATTCACCGCCACCGATCTGGCAAAAAAATGCCGTAGCCATTCACCGTAACCGCGCACCACAAACCCGGCGTTGCGCCGCTGGTAGTCCGCCTGATTAAACAGATAGATTTTTCGCAGCCCGTACCACGGCACGCCCGGCAAATCGTGATGCACTGAATGGTAGTTGAGATTGAGAAACAGCACCCGCCAGACCAGCCCCGCTTCGTTAATCACCGAACGGGCCAGCGGATCGTCCGCGGCGCGGTGTTCAAGGAAAGAGCGCACTTTGGTCAACGCCAGCGCCGGGTAGCTGATAGCCAGCACGAAATAAAGCGGCGAAAAGCCGAGGTGATTCATCCACGCGAACAGCGCCGCCAGCAGCAGGCCGTGAACCAGCCACATCGCTATCACGTTCACCCGCCGGTGACGAAATGCCGCCAGCGCGCTGGCGAGCGTCTGGGCAATATCCAGCAGCGGCGCCACCAGCAGCCTGCCGAGAAACGTATTGCGCAGATGAATAAGGCTGCGCTGCCAGGGGGCAAAACGTCGCCAGCTCTGCGGCGTAAAATAGTAGGATTCCGGATCGTCAACGGGCTGCGTCAGCAGCTGATGATTATGATGCGCCAGGTGCGAGTCGCGATACAGCCCGTAGGGATACCAGACCGCCAGCGGCAGCGTCCCCAGCAACTGATTAAACCATGGCCGCGACGTGGGGTGACCGTGAATAAGCTCATGCTGCAATGACATATACCAGGCGGTGAACCAGATGAGCAGCAGCGTGGCGGGGAAAATCCCCAGCTCGCGCCACCAGGCCAGCGAGGCAAACCAGCCGCCGTAGACGGCAACGATCAGCAGCCAGGTGGGCAGCTCGCTGCGCCACAACCAGCTACGGGAAAACTGATGAATCCGCTCACGCTGCTGCGGATGCAGATAGACCGACCTGCTTTTTGCCATTCCTGCCGCTACCTTTTCGCGTTATCTTTTGTCCCCCGAAGATGTGAGATAACGCGTTAAATAACAAAGAAGTTAAATCACTTAGCTTTGCCAGAAAATGACCTTACCCTCTGTCGAACACGGTGATATAGCGCCACCCGGCAAAAATGCTCACGCCTGCGCAAACCAGCAGCGACGCTCCCAGCGATTGCCCCCACCCGGCCGCCAGCAGACCGGCGCCAATCAGCACATAATAAAACAGGCCGAAAAAGGCGCCGGCGGTGCCCCGACAGTCGCCGTAGGCGCTCAGCGCCGACCCCAGCACCAGCGGGATCGCCATGGCCCAGGCAAGGGTGACCAGCGCCACCGGCGCCACAAACCAGATCGATTCCCGCAGCACGTACACCGCGACGCCGCCGACGAAGTGCAGAATGCAGGCGATGGCGAGTATCCGCCCCAGCGGGACATGCTGACGCAGCAGCACGCGGTTAAGCAGCGCGCCGAGCAGCGAACCGGCGGCAAGCGCCATGCCGCTGTAGCCAAAGGTCAGGGTATCAAGATCGAATCGGGCGAACAGAAAGGGGGCCAGGCTGTAGTAGCTGAACAGGCTGACGTTAAATGCCGCCACCAGTATTGCCGCCAGCGCAATATATTTATCCCCCGCCATCCGCCGCAGCACGCGAAGAAACGGCTCCCCTGCGCGATTTTGCGGACGCGTTTCCGGCATCAGCCGCAGGCAGCCCAGCAGGAGCGCGGCGGCCAGAAGCGCCAGCGCGCTGAAGACGCCGCGCATCCCCCAGATGGCGGTCAGTCCGCCGCCGATATAGACCCCGACGGCCGGACTCACCGCCAGCGCCAGGCCGATAAACGAAAAAATCCCCGCCAGCTGCCGCCCGCTATAGCAGTCCCGCAGGACCGTCTGCGTCACTACGGAGCCGGTTGCCGCGCCAATTGCCGTCACTATACGCGCCGCCAACAGCAGCGAAAAATCCGCGGCCCACAGCGCCATCAGACATCCCATCGCATAAACGCCCAGCCCGGCCAGCAGAGCCGGACGCCGACCGTAGCGATCGCTGAATCCGCCCCACAGCAGTACGCCGACGGCAAAACCGATAAAGTAGACGGAGAGGGTTTGCGCCGCCTGCGGCGCGCTCACGGAAAATTGGGCGCTGATATCGGTCAGCGCCGGGCTATAAATCGTTTCCGCTATTTGCGGAAACATCAGTAGCGCGGTCACCAGCACCCGCGCGGCACGTCCCAACATATCCACCTCCTGATAAACAAGAGGCGCTATTGTAGGCAGGCCGTTTTTCGAACATTATAAACATAATGACTTTAAATATCGGAAATCAGACATTATGGCCTGGCTTGACGCTGATGCGGCATTCGATCCGGATACCTTAAAAACTCACCTGATTGGCGTGCAGTCGGCGTTAGGGGATCACGATTCCGGTAGCCACCAGCATAAGATGGCGCAGATTCTGTTTACCCGTCAGGGATGCGTCCGTTTGACCCTTAACGATGGCGCCCTGCTGTGCCTGCTTCCGCCGGGGCGCGCGGCCTGGATCCCCGCCGAAGTCCGCCATCGCGCGGAGATGAAAAACATTGTCGACTATCGTTCCGTCTGGTTTCAGCCGCAGCGTTACCCTCAGTTGCCAACGCAGTCGGCGATACTCAACGTGGTGCCGCTGCTGCGCGAGCTATTAGAACGCATCAGCGCCAGCCCCTGGGATACCGACTGGGAAGCCGAACCGGCGCGGCATCTTGCCGCCCTGTGCCAGGCGGAAATTCGCCTCGCGGCCCGGGAGCCGATGATGCTCGCGCTGCCGCAGGATAAACGGCTGGCGATGGTTTGCGGCGACGCGCTGCCGCCGGCGCTTGGGGCGCTCGCTGCCCGCTGCGGCGCCAGCGAAAAAACCATCAGCCGCCTGTTCCGCCGCGATACCGGGATGACCTACCAGCAGTGGCGACAACAGTGGCGATTAATGAAAGCGGTCGAGATGCTGGCAACCGGGGAGCGCATCACCGATACGGCACAGGCGCTCGACTTCGCCAGCGATAGCGCTTTTATCTACTTTTTCCGCACCATGACCGGCATGACCCCGGGGCGTTATTTTTCCGCCTGATTCTGGCCGCCCGGCGTAAACGGCGGCAGCTTGAGAAAGGTGCTTTGCAGCCCCTCGGACCACGCTTTGCGAATGGTATTGAAATAGGGATCGCTTTCGGTGATCCGATGCTGTTCGGCGCTGCTCAGGCTCCCGCTGCGGTACAGCAGCGTGTCCAGCGGCAGCCCCACCGAAAGATTACTGCGCAGGGTGGAGTCGATCGAGATCAGCGCGCAGCACATCGCCTGCTCCAGCGGAGTATCGATGGTCAACACCCGGTCGATGATCGGCTTGCCGTATTTGCTCTCGCCAATCTGGAAATAGGGCGTGTCGCGCGTGGCTTCGATAAAGTTGCCTTCCGGGTAGATATGAAACAGCCGGTGCGTTTCCCCGGCGATCTGCCCGCCGAGCAGCAGGTTGCAGTTGAAGTTGGTATTGCCGCAGTTCTGCTGATTGCTGCTGTCGCGCTGAATCACCTCCTGCAAGGTTTTACCGATCAGCATCGCCGCGTCGTATAACGAGGTCACCTGCATCAGATTGGGCTCCTGCTGGGTACGAATGCGGCCGCTGAGCAGGCTAATCACGCTTTGCGTGGTGGCCAGGTTGCCCGCCGACTGCAGCACCATGACCCGTTCGCCATCCTGATGGAAAACGTGCAGTTTTTTAAACGTTGCAATATGGTCTACTCCCGCGTTGGTGCGGGAGTCTGAGGCAAATACCAGTCCATCTGACAAACACATGGCCACACAGTAGGTCATCGTTTTTCGTTCCTGCCGTTATTGCTGCTGCGCCTGCTGCGAATGTTCGCGCACTTCAGCGTTAGTTAACATGATTTCTCCCCCGCCGCCGAGGCGGGTGCCGCGAACCGGGCACGCATCAAGATAGTCCAGCCCGGTCGCCAGCCGCAAATGTTGATTGAGGCTGCGCGTGTTATTGGTGATATCAAACGACTGCCAGCGCTCGTTGAGCCACACTTCGGCCCACGCGTGCATGGCGACGTGCTCGGCATTATCGCTGTAGACGTAGCCGCTGACGTAGCGCGCCGGGATCTCCAGCGCCCGGCAGCAGGCGAGAAACACGTGGGTGTGATCCTGGCAAACGCCCTTCGCGCGCGCAAAGGCATCGGCGGCGGAATCCTGCACCTGCGTGGCGCCCGGCGAATAGGGCATTCTCAGCAGTAGTTCGCCCATTAACTGGTTCAGGCTCTCTTCCTGCGCCTCGGGCTGATACCAGCGCTGGGCGAATTCGCGGATCGGGCCGTCAGCGCGCGTAAGCGGCGTACAGCGCAAGAAAACCAGCGGCGACAGCAGCTCCTGCGGCTCCGCGCCGATATCGTCCCCCTCTTCCGCAATATCGACGATCCCGCTGGCGCGAATGGTTATCTCTTTATGCGGATTATCCAGCGTCAGCACGTGCAGCACGTTGCCCCACGCGTCGGTGGTGGCGACGGCGGAACCGTCCGGCAAGGTCAATGACCAGGCGGTGATCTTCTGGCGACCGGTGCTGCGCGGCGTCAGGCGCAGATACTGGGTCGAAAACTTCACTTCTTCATCGTAGCCGTAGCGGGTCAGGTGATCGATAACCAGTTTCATAACGCCTCCAGATAGGTTTGTCTGATGCTGTCAGAAAGCGCGTTAATCCGCGCCAGCAGTGCATTAAGGGTGATCTGTAAATCGGCCTGCGCCAGATCGTCGCGGGTGCTGAAGCGCAGGTCGACGTTCAGCTGGTGCGCCAGGCGCAGCGGCAGGTGCGAGCGATCGTTGGCAATCTGCTCCAGCTGCCCGACGAGGTCGGAGATGCTCGCTCTTAGCGATCTCGGTACATCGTCGCGCAGGATCAGCAGTTCCATTACCGTCTCGCGGCTTACCGGCTGGCGGTAGATGCTGTTATAGGCCTCGCGGGCGCTGACCGCGTTGAGCAGCGTATCCAGCCGGTAGTACTCGCGTACCGGGTCGGGATCGCTGGTCAACTGCTGATCCTTAATCAACAGCAGCTGCGCGGTGGCGGACGCCCGTTCGATCAGCGTCCCGATGCCGATAAAGCTCAGGGCGTCATTGCGCAGCAGCGTGCCGAGAATCGCACCGCGAAACAGATGCACCCGCTCTTTGACCCATTCAAAAAAAGCGTCATTGCCCAGCTCGCCGATCCCCTGCTGGCGCAGTTTTCGCAGCTCAATGCGCGTGGCGTTGATGCTTTCCCACACCTCCGCCGACAGGCTGCCGCGCACCGCGTGGGCGTTGTTCCACGCCATCTCGACGCAGCTGAAAATGCTGTACGGGTTGTTGCCGTCGAGGGCGAAAAAATTGAGCAGATTGCTCATGGTGAAACGCGCGTGGCGCGCCTGAAACAGCTCATGAGTCAGCGACAGATTGAGCGGCAAGGCTAGATCCCGCGACTGCTGGCTATGGCGGGGGATCATCGACAGCTTCCAGGTTACGTCCAGCACCCGGGCATAGCTTTCCGCGCGCTCAAGGTAGCGCGCCATCCAGAAGAGTTCACTCGCTGTGCGGCTTAACATGATTCATCATCCTCCATCACCCAGGTATCCTTGGTGCCGCCGCCCTGCGACGAGTTCACCACCAGCGAGCCTTCGGTTAGCGCCACCCGGGTCAGGCCGCCGGGAACCAGGCGGATCTCCTGGCCGGAGAGCACGAAGGGACGTAAATCGATATGGCGCGGCGCTAGCCCCTCGTCAATAAAGGTTGGGCAGGTCGACAGCGCCAGGGTGTCCTGGGCGATATAGTTGGCCGGATTCGCCAGCAGGCGCTGGCGGAACGCTTCGCGCTCCTCTTTAGTCGAGCGCGGACCGACCAGCATGCCGTAGCCGCCCGCGCCGTGAACCTCCTTCACCACCATCAGTTCAAGATTGCTCAGCACGTAGCTGAGATCCTCCGCTTTACGGCACTGCCAGGTGGGGATATTGCTCAGGATCGGCTGCTCGCCCAGATAGAAGCGGATCATCTCCGGCACGAAGGGGTAGATCGATTTATCGTCGGCGACGCCGGTGCCGATGGCGTTCGCCAGCACCACGCCCCCGGCGCGATACACCGACAGCAGCCCCGGAACGCCCAGCATCGAGTCGGCGTGGAAGGCCAGCGGGTCAAGATACGCGTCGTCGATACGCCGGTAAATGACGTCCACCCGCCGCGGCCCCTCGGTGGTACGCATGTACACCGCCCCGGTTTTAATAAACAGATCCGCGCTTTCCACCAGCTCAACGCCCATCTGCTGGGCCAAAAAGCTGTGTTCAAAATAGGCGCTGTTAAACCGTCCGGGCGTCATCACCACCACGCACGGATCGTCCACCAGCGAGCTTTCACGCAGCGTTTGCAGCAGATAGCTGGGGTAGCGTTCGACCGGCGCAATGTGGTGCTGTTCGAACATTTCAGGATACAGCCGCATCATCATTTTGCGGTTTTCCAGCATATAAGAGACGCCGGAAGGCGTGCGCAGATTATCCTCCAGCACGTAATACTGGCCGTCGCTGTTGCGCACCATATCGACCCCGGTGATATGGGCATAGGTGTTATTGGGTAAATTTATCCCCTGCATACAGGGCTGATACTGTTCGTTCGCCAGCACCTGCTCGGCCGGGATCAGCCCGGCGCGGAGGATGTTTTGATCGTGGTAAATATCGTAAAGGAAAGCGTTGAGCGCTTTCACCCGCTGGCGGATGCCGCGGTCAATCCGCTGCCACTCGCCGGCGGGAATAATGCGCGGCACGCTGTCAAATGGGATCAGTCGTTCGGTGCCCTCATCCTCACCGTAAACGTTAAAGGTGATGCCGATACGGTGAAAGAGCAGCTCCGCCTGCGCTTTTTTCTGCCGGATAGAGAATTGATCGGTACTGCGAAACCATTGCCACCAGGCGTTATAGTGCTGACGCTGCTCTCCCTGTGCGGTAAGCATCTCATCATAATAATGCCCGTCAGGAAGCGTTATTTTTATCATGGCCGTCTCCTCCGGTTGTACTCACTTTGAGGTAATCCCGGTAAGAGATAAGCATTAATTATGCCAGGTAGCGCAGCGCGGCTGCTGGGGGTAACGTTATCGCGCCGCCGCGCCCAATTGAATAAAAAACAACCAGACGCTTTGCTTATTTATGGTTTGTTGGACGCCCGAAATGCACCAATATGGGGCGTCCGTTTCCGCTTTGCCGCCTGCGCCCGTCCCACATCGCCGAGGGTACCCAACCCGTCGGGCCATTCGGTAAAAGGCGCTCCTCTGGCCAAACATCAGCAGCGGTCAGTCGTTAACGTGCCTTAGCTCCAGCCAGTCCACCACCAGACCCGGTTTGATAAAATCAAAGCCCACCCGATATTTCCCCGGCTGCAGCTCGATCCGGCACAGCTTCTGCACGCTCTCCCGGCCAAGAGTGCCGTTGGTCTGGATGGTCGCCACGAACTGGTCATTGAGCAGCAGATTGCAGGCGGTTTGCGCCAGCGGCGCGCCGTTGGCGTGTACATTGACCAGAACATCGTAGCGCGCGGCCTGCTCAACGCTCAGCACCAGCTCCTCGTCGCAGCGCAGACGCGATTGCTCGGCGATTTTTATCGCTCCCTCGCAGTCCGCGGCGCAGCCCGGTTCCGCCGCCAGACGGACGATATCCGCCCGCGGTTTCTCCCCGCGCTTAAACACCTGGGTCTGCAGCATAAAATGGAGGATGTTTGCCGCGCTACGCTGCAGTTCGCCGAGCGTCAGTTCACCTTTCGCCAGCGCCGCAAGGGTATTATCCCCGGCCGCGTTAATCTCCGCGCCGTTATTGTTGACCACCATATAGAGATCGTTCTGCGCGCGGATCATCGCCGCGGTGTTGTGGGTGCTCGCCGCGCCGCCATCGATGGGGTCGTTCATCGTAGCCCACCAGTCGGTCATGACGATCCCGCGAAAGCCCCACTCCTCGCGCAGTACGGTGGTGGTGAGATCGTAGTTGGATGCGGCATGGTAGCCGTTGAGCGGGTTATAGGCGGTCATCACCGCGCTGGCGCCGCCGGTTTTCACCGCGTATTCGAAACCTTTCAGATAGATTTCGCGCAGCGCGCGCTCCGACACCACCGAGTCCGCCCTGGCTCTGGCGAATTCCTGATTATTACAGGCGAAGTGCTTGAGGGTCGCTATCCCGCCGCCGCTGCGAATGCCGCGAACCACCGCCGCCGCCATCATTCCGGTAAGCAGCGGGTCTTCGGAAAAGTATTCGAAATTACGCCCGTTGAGCGGATGGCGCTGGATGTTCATCCCCGGCCCCAGCAGCAGGTCAATACCGTTGCGCAGCAGCTCTTTTCCCTCCATCACGTATAAGCGCTCAACGAGGATCGGATCCCAACTGGAGGCCAGCAGCGTCCCGCTGGGGAGCAGTGTGGCCTTCGCGCCGTTATCCATACGGATGCCGGAAGGCCCATCGGCGGTGGATGCCAGCGGGATCCCTTTTTCCAGCAGGCTATCGGCCACTCCGCCAAAGGCCGACGCGACGCCGGGGGTGACTTTATGGCTGCACATGCCTTCTCCGCGCGCCAGGCAGGCCAGCTCCTCCACCGACAACTGGGCAATAAAGGCGTTCATCGTGGCGCGCCCTTCAGCAACGTCGCTGAGAGTAAGCCCCTGGTTGCCGGTGAGGGTAATCGTCTCCGGCAGGCGCGCCTCAATCCTCGAGCGCAGATTAATCTCCCGGCGCGGCACGTCTTCCCATTCGATCTGATAGCGGCCATCGTCGCCGTCGGCAACCGGTTTAATACGGACAAAAGGCACCGTCGGGGCCAGTACCTGCTGGTGACGGGACAGGACCCGCAGCGTCTTCTGCGAATACCCCGCCTCTCCGTCAACCGGTAACGGCTGCAGATCGCGTACGCTGTTGCCGATCAGCACGCGGTAAAGACCGGGTTCCATCACGTAGCAATGCGGGTGACCTGTCGCCCCGCTATCGTCCAAAGACGCAAAACGCTCCAGCGGGATCGATAGCGTTAAGGTTTCGCTTTCACCCGGCCGCAGCAGGTGGGTTTTAGCGAAGGCCATCAGCGCCCGGGCCGGTTTGCCGAGCGATCCCTGCGGTGCCTGGAGGTAGATTTGCACCACTTCTTTGCCGGCAAAGCGGTCGCCGCGGTTAGTCACGGTAACGGTCGCCTTGATCCGATCGCCGAAGGCCTGCGCCCGCGCCGATGACAGGGTGAAGCGGGTGTATGAGAGACCAAACCCGAAAGGAAACTGCAGGCGCTGGGGACAAAAGGTTTCGAAGTAGCGATAGCCGACGTAAATATCTTCCTGATAAAGGTTTTGCGCTTGTGCTCCCCAGCAGGGCGATGCCGGATGGTCATCCAGAGAGGCGACGATGCTGCCTACCAGCTTACCGGAGGGCGTTACATCGCCGTACAGCAGCGACGCAGCCGCCCGGGCGCCGTCGGCGCCCCCGTGCCAGACGTACAGCAGCGCACGAACGCGTTTACGCAGCAGAGGATCGTCAGCCCATGAGAGATCGATAAGCCCGGCGGTATTCAGCACCACCGCCACGTCATCAAACTCGCGGCAGACCTGGCGCAGCAGAGTTATCTCGTCGGCGGTTAGCCGATAGCCGCCTTCTACATCGCCGTTGTCCTGGTCCTCCCCCGCGGTACGGCCAAGCACAATCACCGCCAGGCTGGAGACGGCGCGCGCCTGGCGAATCTGCTGGTCGCTAAGCGGCATCTCGTGCTGATGCCAGGGCTCGGCGGCCCAGGCTCCTCCGCCGTTGTCAAAGGGATGCTGCGCAATCCAGCGTTCATAGAGCCCGGCCAGTTGCTCATTCAGCCTCTCCCCGTTTCGCGCGCGCATCGCCTGCAGCAAGGTTGTCCGGCTCACCACGTTAACCGCCCCGCCTGACCCGGTGCCGCTGCAATAGTAGTCAATCTGCGTACGGCCAAACAACGAAACCGGCTGCCCGGGATCGAGCGGCAGCATTTGGCGATCGTTTCTCAGCAGCACCGCGCCTTCGGCGGCAGCGGCGGCGGCAAATTCGGCAAACCCTTCCAGCGGGGTCCCCGCTTTACTGTCAAACATGGCGTTGTCCTGTTAACTCATGCCTCCGCGGGAGGCTTAATCACATAATGAACAGAGCCCGCACGATGCGGGCTCTGCATTGATCAGAAGAAATATTTGAAGCGTAGACGACCGCCATAGCGGGAGTCTTCCTGGCCGTCGCCGCTGGTCGGGTTGGATTCAATCCACGAGGCGTAGGCGCCAAGATAGATGTTGAAGTTCTTCATATTCATGACGTTCGGGAACAGGTAAGACGCATGAATCGTGTGGATATCGTATTTGCCCGGATCGGCAATCCAGCAGCTATCGTCGCAGTTAGCGACAAAATTAGCAGTGTTAAAGCGGTCGATCTTGTTATGCGCGTAAATATAGCCAAGCTCGAAGCCGCGCCACAGGGAGTTCACCCCCGCGGTGAAGTCGGTTTCATCCTCGGCGTCCATCCAGGCGAGGTTAAGATTGGTCACCACGCCATCCAGCGGATCGGTTTTTTGCCCGTTCCACGTCATCGTATAGCCATAGCCGGTACGGCTGGACTGATCGACCCAGTGCCCTTTCGCATCGTGATAGCCATAGGCGTTATTGACCACGTTGCTTTCCATCGCGATGGCAGTGGAGAAGCGCCCGCTGTTCCACGCGACGACCGGGCGCAAATAGGCCACATTTTTCTCATTTTCCAGGTCAGTCCCGTGATACTGCTTATCCTGGAACAGCGTGCTGCCGTCTTCCAGCAGGGTATTGAGTTCGAAATACCAGTTATCAAAGGTTTTGCTGACCAGGAAGTTGCCGCCGCTGCTGCTACGGCCGCGCCCTTCCTTCATCATGTAGATATAGCCGTAGCCGTCGCTGTAAAGATCGTTGGCGGTGTTGCCGGAGTATTCCACGAACGTATCCTGGTTCAGCGGGAACATATCGTAAGCCTCAAAGCGCCCAACCTTCACCTTCCAGTCTTTTTCCTGACCAAAGAAGAACACCGCATCATCAAGGTTCATTTTGCCGTTCAGGTCCGCCAGCGGCTGGACGGAAAAACCGGCGAAATTGCCGTTATCCATTTTGCGCATGCCGTCAAAACCTAACAGCAGTCGGCCGTTAATATCCCAGCGTTCGTTATTGCCCGGCGCCCAGTCTTTATTCGCCGTGGTTTTTACCGAGGTCAGGCTGCCGCTGCTGCTGGCGCCGTCCATGTTGAATTCGACATCGCCATAAAACTTGATATCGCCGTAGCCGGAGAGCGTCAGTTTCGTCGGCTCAGCGCCCGGTGCGACAGGCTCCGCGGACTGCACCTTCACCGTTGGCGCGCTTTTCGCCGCGACGGCCTGCTGCCGGGTTAACGTCTGGATCTTCGCTTCCGCATCGGCCGCCCGTTGCTCAGCGTTCATTAAACGCTGTTCCAGCTGGGCTAACCGTTTTTCAATATCCGCAGATTGATTATTTGTCGCGGCCAAAAGACCAGAGGAGAATACGCCACTAATAACCAGAGCTATATATTTCACTTTCATTATTAACGTCCCTAATTACATTATTATTTGTTTCATCCAGGTTTTCATCGGGGCTATTCAGGGAAATAATCTGCATAGCCCTTTTAATACAGCGTTGAATTATCAGGATTCGGCGAAGGTTCCGTGGTTCAAGTCATCGACGATGCCGTTCATTCTATTTTCTGTTAAGCCATAAAATTTAATAGAGATAGCGGTAAGAACATAAAAAATGGAAGGAACTAACGTGAACAGCAGCACCACGCCCTGGACGGCTGAAGCCGGCTGCACCGCGGTGTTAGCGGCGTAATGGTAATAGGCCAGCACCCAGCCAAGAATCGCCCCGCCGACCGCCACGCCCAGCTTAATGACAAAGATATTTGCCGCGACGTTCATACCGGTTATACGCCGCTGGGTTTTCCATTCGCCATAGTTATTGACGTCGGTAATCATCGACCACTGCAGCGCGCCGTTGCCGCCCTGAATGATGGAAATCAGAATATGCACGCCGAGTACCGCAATCCAGTATTGCACCGGAAGCATAAAGCATACGACGCCCAGCGCAGCGGTGAGCAGATTAATCCAGAACGAAAATCTGACCTTACAGAAACGGGTGCCGAATGGTTTGGCCAGCACCGACCCCAGCATTGAGGCAAACATGCCGCCGAGCATGAATATCGTAATAACGTCCGAGCCTTTATTCAGCACGTTATTCACGTAATACACCACCGCACCGCCGCGAATAACCACGGCAACCAGCATCATAAAGTTGTAAACGGAAAGAATACGCCACTGATCGTTACGAAAAAGAATTTTCACATCGCGAGCAATATTCAGGTTCTCTTCTTTGATCGGCTGCACGCGTTCTTTGGTGGTGGCAAAGCAGATAACAAACATCAGGCAGCCAATCACGCCGAATAACGCCATGGAGACCTGAATACCGGTAGCGCGGTCGCCAGGATAGAGAAAATCAGCCAGCGGCAAAATAAACGCGGTACCGAGCGCGCCGCCAATCGGAGTGATGGCAAAACGCCAGGATTGCAGGGAGAGGCTCTCGCGCGGATCGGAGGTCAGGGCCGCCCCCAGCGAGCAATAAGGAATATTAATCGCCGTATACATCAACGTCATGAATATATAAGCCGCAACGGCGTAGACAATTTTCCCCGAGTCGGAAAAGGACGGAATGGAATACACCAGCACGCAGCTCACCGCAAAGGGCACGCAGATCGCCAGCAGCCACGGACGGAAGCGGCCCCAGCGGGTAGAGGTGGCATCAGCAATCGCCCCCATGATCGGATCGGTAATCGCATCCAGCAGACGAACCAGCAAAAACATCGTCCCCATCACGGCGGGCGGCAGGCCATAAATATCGGTATAAAAGTAAGCGAGGATTGCCACGGACGAGTCAAACACGATGTGACTTGCCGCGTCCCCGAGGCTATAGCCTACTTTTTCTCTGACTGAAATTTTGTCGCCAGCGGACATACACCACTCCTTTATGCAAAATGAAACCGGTTTCGGTAATGTCTGCATTTTTTACTTATCCGCTATGCTGGCGCCATTATGTTTTTTTATTAATTATTTATGTTTTTTAATTTATGTGATCCTGTCAGCTTTCAGCCGTATTAATCCGAGACTTTTTGCATGACAGATCACAGCTTTTAATCCTTTGCGTATTTTTTAATACGCGATAAGCGAAAACAGCACCCGCATATATAAATAGCAGCTAGTTTTCTATTTTCTTACCTGAGGCTCGCACGGCGTTTTTAATTTATACGAAAACATTCACACTAGAAATATAAATAGCCTGGTTTTATATAATTAAGATTATAATATTGTACTGTTCAGGAGATGGCCGGCCGGGGGTCTTCTGAGGCAGGTAATTTCTCTGTTTTGCTGCAAAATGTTAGCTTCGACACGCGCAGCGGCGGATATTCGTCTAAGGTTTTCTGATGGCCGAATGCAGTGGCACATAGTCTGCAATGATAAGGAGAACAACCTATGACGAGTCCCGTTTCCCGTCGCCCCGCCACCCTGCCCTATGCTCTTCGTCTCGCGCTCGGGGGCGCGTTTGTCGCCCTGGCGACGCTGACGGCTCAGGCTGAAGAAACCCGCCCAATCCCGCAATCACCCGATATTCTGCTCGGTCCGCTATTTAACGATGTGCAAAGCGCAAAGCTTTTTTCCGACCAGAAAACGTTTGCCGACGCCATCCCGAACGGCGACCCGCTGATGATCCTGGCCGATTATCGTATGCAGAAAAGTCAGACCAGTTTTGATTTGCGGCACTTCGTCGAGCTCAACTTTACCCTGCCTCGCGAAAACGACCAGTACGTTCCGCCAAAAGGACAAACGCTGCGCCAGCATATCAACGGTTTATGGCCGGTGCTGACCCGCAGCACCGTCGAGGTGGAAAAGTGGGATTCACTGTTGCCGCTGCCAAAACCCTACGTGGTGCCCGGCGGACGCTTTCGTGAAGTCTATTACTGGGATAGCTACTTCACAATGCTAGGCCTCGCGGAGAGCGGCCACTGGGATAAAATTGAAGATATGGTGACCAACTTTGCCGCAGAAATCGACGCCTGGGGGCATATTCCCAACGGCAACCGTACCTACTATCTGAGCCGCTCGCAGCCGCCTTTCTTCCCGTTTATGGTCGAACTGCTGGCCACGCACGATGGCGATGAGGCGCTCAAAAAATGGCTGCCGCAGATGGAGAAAGAGTACCAGTACTGGATGGATGGCGCCGAAGCGCTTGAGCCCGGCGGCGCCAGTAAGCGCGTGGTGCGTATGGCCGATGGTTCGCTGCTGAACCGCTACTGGGACGATAACGACACGCCGCGTCCGGAATCCTGGCTGGACGATGTCACCACCGCCAAAAACAATCCCAACCGCC
The DNA here is from genome assembly GCF_002556465.1 of Klebsiella sp. MBT K-1. Classification (NCBI taxonomy): domain Bacteria; kingdom Pseudomonadati; phylum Pseudomonadota; class Gammaproteobacteria; order Enterobacterales; family Enterobacteriaceae; genus Klebsiella; species Klebsiella sp. MBT K-1. The sequence goes on from NZ_PDEL01000001.1 coordinate 224,085, forward strand.
CGGCCACTGAAATCTACCGCGATCTGCGCTCCGCCGCGGCATCCGGCTGGGACTTCAGCTCCCGCTGGATGGATAACCCGCAGCAGCTCGGCACCATCCGCACCACCTCGATTGTTCCGGTCGACCTCAACTCGCTGATGTTCCACATGGAAAAAGCCATCGCCCGCGCCAGTAAAGCCGCTGGCGATAGCGCGAAAGCCGCGCAGTATGACGCGTTGGCCAACGCCCGACAGAAAGCGCTGGAGAAATACCTGTGGAACGATAAAGAGGGCTGGTACGCCGATTACGATCTGAAAAGTCATAAGGTGCGCAATCAGCTGACCGCCGCGGCGCTGTTCCCGCTGTACGTCAACGCCGCCTCCAGCGAGCGCGCCGCTAAAGTCGCCGCCGCGACCGAAGCGCGCCTGCTCAAACCGGGGGGCCTGACCACCACGACCGTCAATAGCGGCCAGCAGTGGGATGCGCCAAACGGCTGGGCGCCGCTGCAGTGGGTCGCCGCGGAAGGCCTGCAAAAATATGGTCAACAGAAAATAGCGATGGAGGTGAGCTGGCGTTTCCTCAGCAATGTTCAGCATACCTACAACAGCGAACAGAAGCTGGTGGAAAAATATGACGTCAGCTCGACGGGAACCGGTGGCGGCGGCGGCGAGTATCCGTTACAGGACGGATTTGGCTGGACTAACGGGGTCACCCTGAAGATGCTGGACCTGGTGTGTCCGAAAGAGAAACCCTGTGATTCGGTTCCGGCCACCCGCCCGGCGGCGAATGACGATACCAGTAAGGCGACAGATAACGCGGCTCAACCCGCGGCCAATAATTCTATTGCGCCAGGGGATAAAAAAGTCGCGCAGTAAACCTTCGCGCGGCGGGTCTCCGCCGCGCATCTATTTTCTCCATATGGTTATATTTTTACGCTTATCTTGAGTCGGCTAATTAAAAATACTACTCTGGCACTCGGGAAGACCTCTCCCGGGAAACGCCTGTTATGACTGGCACAAGGAATAAAAAGTGAATGCAGTCGTCAGTTTTATCTCCGATTTACATCCATTATCCTTTATGGGCTATCACGTTTTATCCACCACGGTTATATATATCGTGGCCAATATCATTATATCGATGACTCGCCCTACTGAGAAAGGCACGCCGATACCGCCCCCCTATTCCATCCCCCCCTCATTTTTAGCCTGGCTGCATGATAAAGCGACCGGTATTATTCAGTTGGCTACGTTTAGACTATTAAGGAAAAATTACGTCACCATCATTCATTCAGCCCAGGGTATCGAGCTGCGCGCGAATCAGCAGTACGCGGAGTGTAAAATGACGTGCGTAGAAAAAATCCTCTTTAACCACTTTTCTTCACCAAAACCCGGCAACCAGAATTTACCCCTTGAACTTTACGTCGCCCAGAAAAATCACTGGTCTACGGATACCCGCTGCGCGGGCCTGATGCTAAGCCCTACGCAACAAACGTGGAACATGATATTAGTTGCCGTTCCTTCATTGTTTTTAATCGCCATATTAGGCTGGAAAACGTTATTCGCTAATAACGCTCTGCTTAATTTCAGCGTATTTAGCTGGCTTGCGATGTTTGTCGTTTCCGGTCTGTGGTGGCTGTTAATGTTACTCATCACCTTAAATGTTACCCGGCTGGACCGGGAAGGTATCTCGATTAATATTCTTCGTAGTTATGTTGATAAATTAAAGAATACTCTTGTCGCCGATAAGGAACAGATAACCGATGAAACGGCTGATTATTGCGTCGCTATCGGCAAAACCAGCCTGCTCCCCGAGCGCTATCGCGAATACCGGGAAATCATCAAATCGATAAATTATCCATTTTCTGTGCAACGGCTTGATTAACCATCGGGTGAGACGCTATAAGCAAAATGCTTCGACTGGATAACAACGATATCTCGTATAACGGCGCCCATGCCTGCATCGATTTCTTGCGAGGGGCACTGGCGCTAAATAGCGATAAAATGGATGGCGCCACGGCCATGCTCTGTCTTGCGGTAAACGGTGTCGATTCTCTCCCGGAAAGCTATCGGGAATATAAAGATTTGATTGCTCCGATAAGCTATATCTCTTCGCTTCGCACGGAGGATTAGGAATACCTGAAGAGTTTACCCCGCACAACGCCTGGTCCGCGGGGTAAAATGATGCCCTACATCGCGTCCAGCGCTTTTTGCAGCTTCCAGATATAGCGCGGCGCCTGCGGAGCCGGGTGTTTCTTCACTACATGCTCAAAGAAATCATCGGCGTCCATATCGTTAATCTCCTCGATCGCATCCTGGCGATTGGACGAGAACGTCCGCAGCAGCGCGCCTGCGCCGTTAGCATAGGAGACCACCACCGCGTAGCGCATCACCTGCGGGTCTTTAATTCCCGCCAGCGGACCGTTTTCGAGAATGCTTAAATAAGCGGCCCCCATGGATATATTACGCTCGGGATTTTTCAGCTCGCTCACCGAAGGATCTCCGCTCCAGCCCATCCGCCGGTAAACATCGCGACCGGAGGTCGAGGGTTTCAGCTGCATCAGGCCAACCGCGCCGGATTTGCTGACCACCGTCGGGTTGCCGCCGGATTCAATGGCGATGATCGCGGTAATCAGCTGCGGGTCAACGCCCCATGCAGCACCGGCTTTTTCGCTGATTGGCATCCACTGCATCGCCCGCTTAACCGGGACTTCCGGATTCCACGGCGGGTTACGATAATCGTGTTTTGAACTACAACCGGCCAACAATACACATAAAAAAACACACCATCTCAATTTCACACATCTATCCTTATTGGCTGAAGTTTGCCGCACGGAGATGACAATAAACGCTCCAGGCGGCATGATAACCCTTTCATTCTTAGCAAGGAATTGTCATGTCTCAGTTTTATCTCATCGCCCCTTCCGGTTACTGCATCAACCAGGAGGCGGCGTACCGCGGCGTACAGCGTCTGCAGGAGGCCGGGCATCAGGTCGCGCACCAGCAGGTCATTCCCCGCCGGGCGCTGCGGTTTGCCGGAACTGAGAATGAACGCCTTGGCGACATCAACCAGCTCGCCGCCCTCGACGGCAAAAACCGTATCGTGCTGGCGGTACGCGGCGGCTACGGCGCGACTCGCCTACTGCCGCACATTGACTGGCAGGCGCTGATCGCCCGCCAGCAGCAGGATCCGCTGCTTATTTGCGGCCACAGCGATTTCACCGCCGTTCAGATGGGCCTGCTGGCAAAGGGTAGCATAATCACTTTTAGCGGACCGATGCTGGCGGGAAACTTCGGCGCGGAAACGCTGAACGAATTTACTGAACACCATTTCTGGCAGGCGCTGCGCGACCCGGCGTTTACCCTCGAATGGCACGGCGAAGGCCCGGACTGCCGCGCCGACGGCACGCTGTGGGGCGGCAACCTGGCGATGCTGACCTCGCTTATCGGCACCCCGTGGATGCCGCAGATTAGCGACGGAATTCTGGTGGTGGAAGATATTAACGAACACCCGTTCCGCGTTGAACGAATGCTATTGCAGCTGCTTAACAGCGGTATTCTGGCGCGCCAGCGGGCAATTATCCTCGGCAGTTTTACCGGCGCAAACGCCAACGACTACGATGCCGGTTACGATCTGCCGATGGTATACGACTACCTTCGCCAGCAGCTTAACATTCCGGTCATCAGCGGTCTGGATTTTGGTCACGAACAGCGCACGGTCACCCTGCCGTTTGGCGCCAGAGCATTGCTGGTCAACAACGCGTCCATCACCACGTTAAGCATCAGCGGCCACCCGGTTCTGGCAGAATAAAAATTCCTCTAACGCATATCCCGATCGGCGTCAGATTGTTAAAATGGTGTAGTTTTTAATTTATCTTCACGCCGGTAAGGAGTACGTCAACATTGGACGCCGCTGCGGTCATCAGTCTGTTTATCCTGGGTTCTGTTTTAGTAACCTGTAGTATTTTATTAAGTTCCTTTTCCTCACGCCTCGGCATCCCGATCCTGGTTATCTTCCTCGCCATTGGGATGCTGGCGGGGATTGACGGTATCGGCGGCATTCCGTTTGACAATTACCCTTTCGCCTACATGGTGAGCAACCTGGCGCTGGCGGTTATCCTGCTTGACGGCGGGATGCGCACTCAGGCCAGCTCCTTTCGCGTGGCGCTGTGGCCCGCGCTGTCGCTCGCCACGGTCGGGGTGCTGATCACCTCGGCCCTGACCGGACTGATGGCGGCCTGGCTGTTTCATCTCAACCTGATTGAAGGGCTGCTGATCGGCGCTATCGTCGGCTCGACTGATGCCGCGGCGGTGTTCTCTCTGCTCGGCGGTAAAGGACTGAATGAACGCGTCGGCTCGACGCTGGAAATTGAATCCGGCAGCAACGACCCGATGGCGGTGTTCCTGACCATCACCCTTATCGAGATGATTCAGCAACATGAGACCGGCCTGAGCTGGATGTTTGCGGTGCATATCGTGCAGCAATTCGGCCTGGGTATCGCTATCGGTCTCGGCGGCGGCTATCTGCTGCTGCAGATGATTAATCGCATTGTGCTGCCGGCCGGGCTTTACCCGCTGCTGGCGCTGAGCGGCGGGATCATGATTTTTGCCGCGACCACTTCGCTGGACGGCAGCGGCATCCTCGCGGTCTACCTGTGCGGTTTCCTGCTCGGCAACCGGCCGATTCGCAACCGCCACGGTATTCTGCAAAACTTCGACGGCCTGGCGTGGCTGGCGCAGATCGCCATGTTCCTGGTGCTCGGCCTGCTGGTCACGCCGTCAGACCTGTGGCCTATCGCTATCCCGGCGCTCATTCTGTCGATGTGGATGATCTTTATCGCCCGTCCGCTGTCGGTATTTGCCGGTCTGCTGCCGTTTCGCGGCTTTAACCTGCGCGAACGGATATTTATCAGTTGGGTTGGCCTGCGCGGCGCGGTACCGATTATTCTCGCCGTATTTCCGATGATGGCCGGTCTGGACAATGCGCGGTTGTTCTTTAACGTGGCCTTCTTCGTGGTGCTGGTGTCGCTGCTGTTGCAGGGAACGTCGCTCTCCTGGGCGGCGAAGAAAGCCAAAGTGGTGGTGCCGCCGATCGGATCGCCCATCTCCCGCGTCGGGCTGGATATTCACCCGGAAAACCCGTGGGAGCAGTTCGTTTACCAGCTTAGCGCCGAAAAATGGTGCGTCGGCGCGGCGCTGCGCGACCTGCATATGCCGCCGGAAACGCGGATTGCCGCGCTGTTTCGCGACAACGTTCTGCTGCACCCTACCGGCAGCACCCGACTGCTGGAGGGCGATATTCTCTGCGTTATCGGCCGCGAGCGCGATTTACCCGCGCTGGGTAAACTGTTCAGCCAGTCGCCGCCGGTCGCGCTCGATCAGCGCTTCTTTGGTGATTTTATCCTCGACGCCAATGCCAAGTTCGCCGACGTCGCGCAGATTTACGGCATCGATGGCGGTGAGGAGTTCCGCGATCGCCAGCAGTCGCTGGGTGATGTCGTGCAGCAGCTGTTGGGCGCCGCGCCGGTCGTCGGCGACCAGGTGGAATTTGCCGGCATGGTGTGGACGGTGGCGGAAAAAGAAGAGGATCATGTCCTGAGGGTGGGCGTACGAATGGCGGGAGATGAGGCGGAGTAACCCGCCCCACGACAAGTTACACCGTCACAACCGGTACGCGCGGCGCCAGCGCGCACATTAACTCATACCCGACGGTGCCGCAGGCGGATGCGACATCGTCGATTTTAATCTCTTTGCCCCACAGCTCGACCGGCGCGCCGATCCCTGCCTGCGGGCAGGGAGTCAAATCCACCGCCAGCATATCCATCGAGATGCGCCCTACCGTCGCGGTGCGAACGCCGTCAACCAGCACCGGCGTACCGCTCGGCGCCAGACGCGGGTAACCATCGGCGTAGCCGCAGGCAACGATGCCGATGCGCCGCTCCTCCGCCGTACGCCAGGTCGCGCCGTAGCCGACCGCTTCCCCGGCTTTCAGGTTCTGCACGGCAATAATTTCGCTGCTTAACGTCATCACCGGTTTCAGTCCGGTGTTGGCCACATCCTGCCACAGGCCGGAAGGCGAAGCGCCGTACAGCACGATCCCTGGCCTCACCCAGTTAAAATGCGACTCCGGATGCCACAGGGTGGCCGCCGAATTCGCCAGCGAGCGCGGGCAATCCAGCCCTTCCGCCGCCTGCTCAATACGCCGCATCGGCTCCACGATGCCGTCCGGGTTTTCCGCTTCGGCAAAATGCGACATTAACGTCATTTCACTGACGTTATGCAGCGATCGCAGCTGCTGCCAGACGATGTGCAGACGATCCGGCATAAAACCCAGCCGATTCATCCCGCTATTCACCTTGACGTAGATATCGAGCGGCGCGTGCAGCTTCGCCTGCTGGAGCGCCTTGATTTGCCAGTTACTGTGCACGCTGGTGGTCAAACGGTACTTATCAAACAGGGCCAGCTCATCGGCGTGGAAAAAGCCTTCCAGCATCAGTATCGGCCCTTTCCAGCCCAGCTCGCGCAGCAGGATCGCCTCTTCAAGATTGAGCATCGCGAAACCGTCCGCGGCGCTAAGCGCGTTCCAGACTCTCGCCAGGCCGTGGCCATAAGCATTGGCTTTGACCACCGCCCACAGGCGCGAAGCGGGCGCCGCGCGGCGAACAATTTGTTGATTCTGGCGTAAGGCTGACATATCAATGCTGGCCTTTACAGGACGAGACATGAAAGCTCCTTGTTAATTGTGAACGCCATGCAGATGCTGAGCGCGGGCCGGCGTAAAGCCGCGACCGTAGCGGGCGACGGCAAGATCGTCATACGGGATCGCCGGCGTACGCCCGGAGATCAGGTCGCTAATCAGCTGCCCTGAACCGCAGGCCATGGTCCATCCCAGCGTACCGTGGCCGGTATTCAGCCACAGATTTTTATACGCTGTGCGGCCCACCACCGGCGTACCGTCCGGGGTCATTGGACGCAGTCCGGTCCAGAAGGTCGCCTGTTCAACGTGGCCGCCGCGCGGGAACAGATCGCGCACCACCATCTCCAGGGTTTCACGCCGCGGCTGCAGCAGTTCTTTATTAAAACCGACAATTTCCGCCATTCCGCCAACGCGAATCCGACGATCAAAGCGGGTGATGGCGATTTTGTACGTTTCATCAAGGATAGTCGATACCGGCGCGCCGTCCTCTTCCGCGATCGGAATGGTCAGCGAATAGCCTTTCAGAGGGTAGACCGGAATGTCCACCAGCCCTTTCAGCATGGCCGTCGAATAGGAACCGAATGCCATCACGTACGCGTCCGCTTTAATGATTTCAGCGCCGCACTTCACGCCGGAGATGAGATCCCCTTCATAGAGCAGTTCATCGACGGGGGTATTAAAACGGAAGGTCACGCCCGCCTGTTCCGCCATGCGGGCCAGACGGGTGGTGAAGAGCTGACAGTCGCCGGTTTCATCATTGGGTAAACGTAAACCGCCCGTCAGCTTGTGGCTCACTTCAGCCAGCGCCGGTTCAACTTCCAGCAGGCGATTCGCCTCCAGCAGTTGGTAAGGCACGCCCGCCTCCTGCAGCACCGCGATATCGCGGGTGGCGTTTTCGAACTGCTTGTCGGTGCGGAAAAGCTGCAGCGTGCCGCCCTGCCGACCTTCATATTGGATACCGGTACTCTCGCGCAGCGCCTTCAGGCAGTCGCGGCTGTACTCCGCCAGGCGCACCATGCGTCCTTTATTTTCCATATAGTGGCGAGTGTCGCAGTTGCGCAGCATCTGCCACATCCATTTCAGCTGGAACGGGGTGCCATCCAGCCCGATGGCCAGCGGCGCGTGGCGCTGGAACATCCACTTAATCGCCTTCAAGGGTACGCCCGGCGCCGCCCACGGCGCGGCATAGCCGGGAGAGATCTGCCCGGCGTTAGCGGCGCTGGTCTCTTCGGCCGGCCCCGGCTGACGATCGATAACCGTCACTTCATGTCCTGCCTGGCTTAAGTACCAGGCGCTAGCGACTCCTACTACCCCACTTCCCAGTATGACGACGCGCATAGCGGCTCCGTAATCGTTAAAGAACAATCATCTGATTACAAATTGATAACTCAGATGAAAATATTATTCAACATACGCTTTATTTATGGTGACTTATCTCACAGGGTTCTGCGCCAGCGCAGCCCCCGTCGGTTTACCATCTCCTGCTGCGCCTCATTTTTCTACAGAATAAAATTCTGTTTAAATCGTGGAATATCGCGTTTCAGATGGTGAAATCGCGAAGAAAAGAAAATGCGGATGGACGCAGTTTGCGACGCCGTGTTCTATGCTTGTTAAGAGGTTTTCCGTACAGAGAGAACCATCAACAACGAGGGCGCGCTAATGGCTACGATTGATTCCATGAACAAGGACACAACCCGTTTAAGCGATGGACCCGATTGGACTTTTGAGCTGCTGGAGACCTATCTGGCAGAAGTCGACCGGGTGGCGAAGCTGTATCGTCTTGACACCTATCCGCACCAAATCGAAGTCATTACATCCGAACAGATGATGGATGCCTACTCCAGCGTCGGGATGCCGATTAACTATCCGCACTGGTCGTTCGGTAAAAAATTCATTGAGACCGAACAGGCCTATAAGCACGGTCAACAGGGGCTGGCTTATGAAATCGTCATTAACTCCAACCCCTGTATCGCCTATTTGATGGAAGAGAACACCATCACCATGCAGGCGCTGGTCATGGCGCACGCCTGCTACGGGCATAACTCGTTTTTCAAAAATAACTACCTCTTTCGCAGCTGGACCGACGCCAGTTCAATCATCGACTATCTCATCTTCGCGCGGAAATACATCACCGAATGTGAAGAGCGCTATGGCGTAGATGAAGTCGAGAAGCTGCTCGACTCCTGCCACGCCTTGATGAACTACGGCGTTGACCGCTATAAACGTCCGCAGAAAATCTCCCTGCAGGAGGAGAAGGCGCGGCAAAAAAGCCGGGAAGAGTATCTCCAGAGTCAGGTGAATATGCTGTGGCGCACCCTGCCGAAGCGCGAAGAGGAAAAGACGATTGAAGCGGCGCGCCGCTATCCTTCAGAGCCGCAGGAAAATCTGCTCTATTTTATGGAGAAAAACGCGCCGCTGCTGGAACCCTGGCAGCGTGAAATCCTGCGTATTGTGCGCAAGGTCAGCCAGTATTTTTATCCGCAGAAGCAGACTCAGGTCATGAACGAAGGCTGGGCGACCTTCTGGCATTACACCATCCTTAATCATCTTTATGACGAAGGAAAAGTGACCGAGCGCTTTATGCTGGAGTTTCTGCACAGCCACACCAACGTGGTGTTCCAGCCGCCCTATAACAGCCAGTGGTACAGCGGCATTAACCCCTACGCGCTGGGTTTCGCCATGTTCCAGGATATTAAACGTATTTGTCAGTCGCCGACGGAAGAGGATAGATACTGGTTCCCGGATATTGCCGGTTCAGACTGGCTCGAAACGCTGCACTTCGCGATGCGCGACTTCAAAGATGAGAGCTTTATCAGCCAGTTCCTGTCGCCGAAAATCATGCGCGATTTCCGCTTCTTTACCGTGCTCGATGACGATCACAATAACTATCTGGAAATATCCGCTATTCATAATGAAGAAGGATATCGTGAGATTCGTTCGAAGCTTTCAGCGCAGTACAACCTGAGCAACCTCGAGCCGAATATTCAGGTATGGAACGTTGACCTGCGCGGCGACCGCTCGCTCACCCTGCGCTACGTTCCGCATAACCGTGTGCCGCTGGATAAAGGCCGTCGCGAGGTGCTTAAGCACGTCCACCGCCTGTGGGGGTTTGACGTTCTTCTTGAGCAGCAAAACGCCGATGGTAGCGTTGAGCTGCTGGAACGTACGCCGCCGCGGCCCAATCCGCTATAGCGCGTGAAAAGCAAAACGCCCGGTGATAGCACCGGGCGTTTTTTATTCGTTGGCGGGGTCTAGCGCATATTAATCGCCAGGTCACCCGGCAAATTCTTCTGCATACGGTGCCAAATCTCACCGCTGTCATGCCCGTAGCGGCGCACGATTTCATAAACCTGTTCATGAAGCTTTTCTTCACATACCTTCGCCAACTGGTGATAGAAGCCGAGCGCCAGGCTACGCGCTTCCGGGTTGGCAAAATAGTGACGGCCAATCCGGGTGTATAAGCCTTTCATTCCATTGAGGATCAGGCCGTAGATGGGATTACCTGAAGCAAAGGCCAGACCGCGGAAAATGTTATAATCGAGTTCGGCAAAAGCGTCGGCGTGGTCTTCAATTTCACGCGCGCTCGCCAGAACTTCCAGCGCCTTGTCAGGATGCTGGCGGAAAGCGGTACGGATAAAAATCGTCGAAATATTGGTACGTACGGACAGCAGATTATCAATCAGCTGCGGTACGCTGTCATGATCGAGACGCGCCAGGGTTTCGAGAATATTCAGGCCTGAAGTTTCCCAGAAGTTGTTCACCTTGGTAGGCTTACCGTGCTGAATGGTTAACCAGCCATCGCGCGCCAGACGCTGCAACACTTCACGTAAGGTTGTACGGGTAACACCAATCAGTTCAGAAAGTTCACGTTCAGCGGGAAGAATTGAACCAGGAGGAAAGCGGTTATTCCAGATACTTTCAATGATGTACTCTTCAGCGAAACCCGCAGGGCTTTGCGCCTTAATGACCATAATAAGATTTCCATTACACAGCGTTGCTATTCGACTCATCATACCAGAGCGGCCAAAAGGCAGATAGCGCCAGAAAGTAATTAAAAAGGGATCGCCGTTTCATTTTCAACTTTTCATTTCACACTTTCTGTTGCTAAAGAATGTGATGCGAAGAAAGTTGCGCCCCATTTTGCGCAACTGGTAATCTTGCGTATAGTTACGCATAAAATCATGTTTCAGAATTTGGCGGAGAAAGGATGTCTGTCGTGGAAATGTCGTATGGCCGCGCCCTGTGGCGCAACTTTCTTGGTCAGTCCCCGGACTGGTACAAACTCACTCTCATCATTTTCTTAATCGTTAATCCGCTGGTATTTTATCTTCATCCGTTTATTGCCGGGTGGCTGCTGGTTATCGAATTTATTTTCACCCTGGCGATGGCGCTCAAATGTTATCCGCTGCTGCCGGGCGGTCTGCTGGCGATCGAAGCGGTGTTTATCGGGATGACCACGCCCGGGCATATCCGGGCGGAAGTTGCCGCTAACCTTGAAGTCCTGCTGCTGCTGATGTTTATGGTGGCGGGGATCTATTTCATGAAGCAGCTGCTGCTGTTCATCTTCACCCGTTTGCTGCTCGGCATCCGCAGCAAGATGCTGCTGTCGCTGGCGTTTTGCGTCGCTTCCGCCTTTCTTTCCGCATTTCTTGACGCGCTGACCGTTGTCGCGGTCGTGATTAGCGTCGCCGTGGGTTTCTACGGTATTTATCACAAAGTCGCTTCGGCGCGGCCGGACGATGACGATATGCTCGACGACAGCCATATCGAGCAGCACTATCGCGATGTCCTGGAGCAGTTTCGCGGCTTCCTGCGCAGCCTGATGATGCACGCCGGGGTCGGCACCGCGCTCGGCGGCGTGATGACGATGGTTGGCGAACCGCAGAACCTGATTATCGCCAAAGCCGCGGGCTGGCACTTCGGCGAATTCTTCATGCGCATGCTGCCGGTAAGCTTGCCGGTGCTGGTCTGCGGCCTGCTCACCTGCCTGCTGCTGGAGAAATTCCGCCTGTTTGGCTACGGCGAACCGCTGCCGCCAACCGTGCGTAAAGTGCTGCAGGATTTTGACGATCGTAGCCGTCAGAGCCGCAGCCGACAGGATCGCCTGCGTCTTATCGCCCAGGGGATTATCGGCGTTTGGCTAATCATCGCCCTGGCGCTGCACCTTGCGGAAGTCGGTCTGATTGGCCTGTCGGTCATCATTCTGGCGACCACGTTTTCCGGGGTCACCGATGAACACGCCATCGGCAAAGCGTTTACCGAAGCGCTGCCGTTTACCGCGCTGCTGACGGTCTTTTTCGCCGTTGTGGCGGTGATTATCGATCAGCACCTGTTTGCGCCGGTGATCGAATTCGTTCTCCAGGCCTCGCCGCACGCCCAGCTGTCGCTGTTTTACCTGTTTAACGGCCTGCTGTCGTCGATTTCGGATAACGTCTTCGTCGGCACCGTCTATATCAACGAGGTCAAGTCCGCTCTGGAGCAGGGAAGCATCAGTTTGCCGCAGTTCGAGCTGCTGGCGGTGGCGATCAATACCGGCACCAACTTGCCATCGGTCGCCACGCCGAACGGCCAGGCCGCGTTTCTGTTCCTGCTGACTTCCGCGCTGGCTCCGCTGATTCGCCTCTCCTATGGCCGGATGGTGTGGATGGCGCTGCCGTATACCCTCGTCCTGACCCTCGTCGGCCTGGCCTGCGTCGAGTTTACCCTGATGCCGGCTACCCAGTGGATGCTGGAGCACGGTTGGCTGGTGACGCCGCAGCTGCTGAAATAAAATCATCCATGCCCGGCTCAAAACGCCGGGCATTCCATATTCGTTTACGTAATATTTTCAGACTAGCTGCTGGCGTCGCTACGGTTTTCGTTTACACTGCCATGATTTAGCATGTTCCAGGGAAATGATTATGTTGCGATATTTAAACCAGTGCTCAAGGGGACGCGGTGCCTGGCTCCTGATGGCGCTAACCGCGTTTATTCTTGAATTGGTGGCGTTATGGTTCCAGCACGTGATGCTGCTGCAGCCGTGCGTACTGTGTATTTACGAGCGCTGCGCGCTATTTGGCGTGATGGGCGCCGGTATCGTCGGCGCCATTGCGCCAAAAACCCCTCTGCGCTATGTCGCGATTGTGATTTGGCTCTACAGCGCCCTACGCGGGCTGCAGCTGTCATGGGAACACACCATGATTCAGCTTCACCCTTCCCCTTTCCAGACCTGCGATTTCGCCGCTCGTTTCCCAACGTGGCTGCCGCTGGATAAATGGCTGCCTCAGGTGTTTGTCGCTACCGGTGACTGCTCCGTACGCCAGTGGGAATTCCTGACGCTGGAAATGCCGCAGTGGCTGGTTGGCATCTTCGCCGCCTATCTGGTGGTCGGTGTCCTGGTGCTTATCGCTCAGCCGTTTAAACCTAAAAAGCGCGATCTGTTTGGTCGCTAAGAACCATTGCTGATAATGCGCTCCTCCGGGAGCGTTTTTTTTTGCCTGCGCGTTGACGTTGTTGCCATAAAGGTGCATATTAAATACATCTTATAAATGTTAACTGAGGAGCACATGATGTCTCATTTGCGTATTCCCGCTAGCTGGAAGGTAAAACGCTCCACCCCATTCTTTACCAAACAGAACGTCCCTGCCGCTCTACTGACGCACCACAACACCGCTGCGGGTGTTTTCGGCCAGCTTTGCGTGATGGAAGGCACGGTAACCTACTATGGTTTCGCCGATGAACAGGCGACAGAACCTGAGGCAAAGGTTGTTATCAACGCCGGGCAGTTCGCGACCAGCCCGCCGCAGTACTGGCACCGCATTGAGCTCAGCGACGACGCGCAGTTCAATATTAACTTTTGGGTTGCGGACGACGCCGACGGTGAAAGCGGGCTGTTCCACGCGAAGAAAAGCTAACTGAGCGCCTACTGCGCCCAGTCTGGTTTATTCAGGATATGATCCTGCCAGTCAACCACGGTGGCTTCTTTCACCGCAATATGGCGAACCGAGATGCGTTCGCCATGCATCGCCGCCTTCGAACCGGTTAACAGCGGATGCCAGTGCGGCAGCGGCTGGCCTTCCGCCAGCAGACGATAGGCGCAGGTCGGCGGCAGCCATTCAAACGTAGGCAGATTGTCGCGGGTTAGCTTAATGCAGTCCGGCTCATATTCGAAGCGGCGCTCATAGTTACGGCACTGGCAGGTTTTGATATTGAGCTGACGGCAGGCGACGTTGGTAAAATAGATTTCGTCGGTATCCTCATCCATCAGCTTATGCAGGCAGCACTGTCCGCAGCCGTCGCAAAGTGATTCCCACTCCGCATCGCTCATTTCATCCAGTGTTTTTTGTTGCCAGAAAGGTTGTTCGCTCATTGGGATGTCCGTCATTGCAATTCAGGGTGCACCTTATAACCAGTCTGGCACGCCGTTGCAAGTTTTGCCGCCCGGAGATGGCGGCAAGAGGTCGTTACAGCACGCGGGTGGTCAGCGATAAGCCGTTAAACCCCACATCCAGCTCGTCGCCGCTGGCGAGCGGCCCCACGCCTTCCGGGGTACCGGTCAGCACCACGTCACCGGCTTTCAGGGTGAAGAAGCGCGACATATAGGCGATCAGCGGCACAATTTTATGGATCATGTCGGCCGTGGTGCCATGCTGGCGCACTTCGCCGTTCACCTTCAGGCTCAGCGGCGTATTCTGCGCGTCGCCGTGAAATTCGGCGGCGGGAATAAACCCGGAAATCGGACAGGCGTTATCAAAGCCTTTCGCCTTTTCCCACGGCTGACCGGCCTTTTTCAGTTTACCCTGCAGATCGCGCAGAGTGAGGTCCAGCGCCACGCCATAGCCGGCGATGGCTTTAAGCACGTGATCTTCGGTCGCCTGACGCAGCGTGCCGCCAATCAGCACCGCCAGCTCAACTTCATGGTGCACCGAACCCAGGCCCTCAGGCAGCACCAACGGCTGGCGGATGTCGCATAGCGCCGTCTCAGGTTTAATAAACAGCACCGGCTCTTCCGGCGTCGCACTGCCCATCTCCTTAATGTGTTTTGCATAGTTGCTGCCCACGCAAACCACTTTGCTTACCGGATAATCCAGTAGCGCACCCTGCCAGTTATGATGTTGGTACATTTTTTACCTCTGTGGGTTAATCAGATTTATTCCCCTGTTCCGCCAGGTGTTTCTTGAGTAAATTTTCAGATGGCGGAGGGAGTTGAAGGTAATAGCCCTGATCGGCCAGCGCCTGCTTCACTTTATCCAAATCGGCGTGAATGAGTTTTTTTCGTCCATCAAGCGGCAGAATCATTGCCAGTTTAGGCGTACCGAAGCTATACATTAATTCATCAGGAACGCGGGAGAAATCGTCCTTTTTTTCGACATATAAATAGGTTTGCTCACGTTTAGTACTTCGATAGATCACACAAAACATAGTTTTACTCGGAATTAGACCTGCGGTCACTTGCCTCTATATATGAGTGACTATAACATGCCTTTTAGTCTTCGGAATATCACCGCACTTCAGCGAGTGATAAACAGCAAATTGAGTAAGGCCAGGATGTCAAATACGCCAATCGAACTTAAGGGCAGTAGCTTCACCTTATCTGTGGTTCATTTGCACGATGCAAATCCCGAGGTTATTCGTCAGGCGTTAGAAGACAAAATCGCCCAGGCTCCCGCCTTTTTACGTCATGCCCCCGTGGTGGTGAATATCAGCAGCATTGAAGATGACGTCGACTGGCGCCCTCTCCATGAAGCTATTGCGGCCACCGGACTGCGTATTATGGGCGTAAGCGGATGTAAACTTCCTCGGCTGAAAACCGAAATTGACCGCGCCGGGATCCCGTTATTAACCGAAGGGAAAGAAAAAACCACCCGTCAGGCCCCGCCAGCACCCGTCGCGCCGCCGCCAGTTGTTAATCAGATCACAAAAACGCGTTTGATTGATCAGCCGGTACGTTCCGGTCAGCGTATTTATGCGCCACACTGTGATCTAATTGTTACAAACCATGTGAGTGCCGGGGCTGAACTTATTGCCGATGGTAACATCCATGTATATGGCATGATGCGGGGACGTGCGCTTGCCGGCGCTGGCGGCGACAGAGACGCCCAAATATTTTGTACCAACCTCTCGGCGGAACTGGTTTCCATCGCCGGGGAATACTGGCTGAGTGATAACATTCCGGCCGAATTTTATGGCAAAGCGGCGCGTCTACGTTTAGACGACAGCGCTTTGACGATTCAATCGTTGAATTAATCCCTTTTTAACAAGGAATTTCTATGGCACGCATTATTGTTGTGACTTCGGGTAAAGGAGGCGTTGGCAAGACCACCTCCAGCGCGGCCATCGCTACTGGTTTGGCCCAGAAGGGAAAGAAAACGGTCGTTATCGACTTCGACATCGGCCTGCGTAACCTTGACCTGATCATGGGCTGTGAACGCCGGGTCGTTTATGACTTCGTCAACGTCATCCAGGGCGATGCCACGCTGAACCAGGCGCTTATCAAAGACAAGCGCACGGAGAACCTCTATATCCTCCCGGCCTCCCAGACGCGTGACAAAGACGCCCTGACCCGCGAAGGCGTAGACAAAGTTCTCGAAGAACTGAAAAAGATGGATTTTGATTTTATCGTCTGTGACTCCCCTGCAGGCATCGAAACCGGTGCGCTGATGGCGTTATACTTCGCTGATGAAGCCATCATCACCACTAACCCGGAAGTCTCCTCCGTTCGCGACTCCGACCGTATCCTCGGCATCCTGGCCTCTAAATCCCGCCGTGCGGAAAAAGGTGAAGATCCGATTAAAGAGCATCTGCTGCTGACCCGCTATAACCCAGGCCGCGTCAACAAAGGCGACATGCTGAGCATGGAAGACGTGCTGGAAATTCTGCGCATCAATCTGGTGGGCGTGATTCCGGAAGATCAGTCCGTGCTGCGCGCGTCTAACCAGGGCGAACCGGTTATTCTGGATGATACCTCGGACGCGGGCAAAGCCTATGCCGATACCGTTGAACGTCTGCTCGGAGAAGAACGTCCTTTCCGCTTCGTAGAAGAAGAGAAGAAAGGTTTCCTCAAACGCCTGTTCGGAGGATAAATTATGGCATTACTCGACTTTTTTCTCTCGCGGAAAAAGAACACGGCCAACATTGCGAAAGAGCGCCTGCAAATCATCGTCGCGGAGCGCCGTCGCGGCGACGCGGAGCCGCACTATCTTCCGCAGCTGCGTAAAGACATTCTTGAAGTGATTTGCAAATATGTGCAAATCGACCCGGAAATGGTCAGCGTGCAGCTTGAGCAGAGAGACGGTGATATTTCGATTCTGGAGCTGAACGTGACCCTGCCGGAAACTGAAGAGTCGAAATCCTGAGCCTGAAGGTATAAAAAAAACCGGCGTCGCGATGCGAAGCCGGTTTTTGTTACTTTGCAGACCAAACGTTAGCGCGGGTATTCGCTTAATAGCGCATTCAGGCGATCGGCCATCAATGCGCCTCGCCAGCCGGATACCAGCTCAGGCTGCCCGTTGCCGCTTTTTAATCCCCAGTGCCAGTTCAGCAGCTGGTTAATCTGCCTTCTTGAGGCCAGCAGCTCGGCGCTGACGCCTTTCTCGGCGCTCACGGTCTGCACAAGCGCTTTAATATCTTTAAACAGCTTGCGGTAGCCCGGCATATCGATCAGATTCTGCAGCGGCTCAGGCAGCGCCTCTTCCGGCAGCGCCTGCGCTTTCTCGACGAGGCCGATCAGCGTCTTGCCGTGGAAACGAATTTCGCTGCCCGACAGTCCCAGGCTATCAAGTTCACCCAGGCTGGTGGGCATATAGCGCGCCACGTTCCACAAATGTTCTTCGCGAATGACAAAGTTGACGGCCAGGTCGCGCTCGCGCGCTTTACGCAAACGCCAGTCCGCCAGCAGCTGCAGGCAGCCCAGCTGGCGAGTGCGCAGCTGCCAGGCGTTACCGATATCGCGCCACGCCTCGGCAGGATCCTGCACCTCCTGGCGGCGCTGCTGCATCAGCTGACACTCATCCAGCGCAGCGGAGAGCCAGCCTGCGCTGTCGGTTTCAGCCATCAGCTTTCCGGCAATCGGCAGCAGGTACCAGACATCGGCGGCGGCATAAATGCACTGGCGTTCGGTTAGCGGACGCGCCAGCCAGTCGGTACGGGATTCACTTTTATCCAGCGCCACACCGGTAAACTCTTCCACCATCGACGCAAAGCCCCAGGACATCGGGCGACCGCAAAAGGCGGCCAGAATTTGCGTATCGATCAGCGGCTGCGGCATCAGATGAAAGGCATTAAGGAATACTTCCAAATCCTCGCTACCGGCGTGCAGAAATTTGGTCACGTCTTTATTCAGCAGCAGTTCGCGCATCGGTTGCCAGTCGGTGATGACCAGCGGGTCGATCAGCGAAACCTGGGTGCCGTCGAACAGCTGGAGCAAACCGAGCTGCGGGTAGTAGGTGCGAGTACGGACAAACTCCGTATCCAGCGCAATGGCGGAAACCGCGCTTGCCGCGTCACAGACGGCGCGCAGGCCATCGTTGGTGGTGATCATCTGATAGTTCAAATCATACTCTCTTAACTTGCGCCCATAAAAAACGCCGGCTTAGCCGGCGTCTGGCGATTCACTCTTAGCTCAGGCTTTATTGTCTACTTTAGCGCGGGCTTCGTCACGCAGTTCTCGACGTAAAATTTTCCCAACGTTGGATTTCGGCAGCTCATCGCGAAACTCAACGTGCTTCGGAACCTTGTAGCCGGTTAGCTGGCGACGGCAAAAGGTAATCAGCATCTCTTCCGTCAGCGTCGGGTCTTTCTTGACCACGAAAATTTTCACCGCTTCACCGCTGCTGCCGGACGGCACGCCGACCGCGGCCACTTCCTGAACCCCGGCGTGCTGCATCACCACATCTTCGATTTCATTCGGATAGACGTTGAA
Organism: Klebsiella sp. MBT K-1; assembly: GCF_002556465.1. Lineage (NCBI taxonomy): Bacteria > Pseudomonadati > Pseudomonadota > Gammaproteobacteria > Enterobacterales > Enterobacteriaceae > Klebsiella > Klebsiella sp. MBT K-1. The sequence continues at coordinate 242,656 of NZ_PDEL01000001.1, forward strand.
GCCCGAGACAAGAATCATATCTTTTTTGCGGTCGACGATGCGCAGGAAGCCCTCTTCATCCATCACCGCGATGTCGCCAGTATGCAGCCAGCCGTCCTTAATAATTTCCGCGGTGGCATCAGGACGCTGCCAGTATCCCAGCATCACCTGCGGCCCTTTCACGCACAGCTCCCCCGGCTCCCCCGGCGGTACTTCATTATCGTCGTCATCCACCAGCTTCGCTTCGGTGGAGGGCACCGGCAGGCCGATGCTGCCGCTATGATAATCAATATCGTGCGGGTTGACGCTCACCAGCGGCGCGCACTCGGTCAGGCCATAGCCTTCCAGCAGATACTGCCCGGTCAGCTTAACCCAGCGTTCGGCCACCACCTGCTGCACCGGCATGCCGCCGCCGGCGGAGAGATGCAGGGAGGAGAAGTCGAGCTGCTGAAACTCTTGGTTATTGAGCAGCGCGTTAAACAGGGTGTTGACCCCGGTCATCGCGGTGAAGGGATATTTCGCCAGCTCTTTGACCAGGCCTGGAATATCGCGCGGGTTGGTGATCAGCAGATTCTGCCCGCCCAGCTCGATAAACAGCAGGCAGTTCATGGTCAGCGCAAAAATGTGGTACAGCGGGAGCGCGGTAACGACCAACTCTTTGCCGCGATGCAGCAGCGGCCCGTAGGTGCCGTTGACCTGCTCAAGGTTCGCCAGCATATTGCGATGCGTCAGCATCGCTCCCTTCGCCACGCCGGTTGTTCCGCCGGTGTACTGGAGAAAAGCGAGATCCTGAGGGACGATTTCCGGCTTGATGTACTGCATACGGTAGCCGTGCTGCAGCGCGCTGCGAAACGAGATGGCGTCCGGCAGATGGTATTTTGGCACCAGCCGTTTGATGTACTTCACCACAAAGTTAACCACGGTGCCTTTCGCCGGGGAAAGCTGATCGCCCATACGGGTTAAAATCACGTGCTTAACCTGGGTTTTATCAACCACCTTTTCCAGGGTATGCGCGAAGTTGGAGACAATCACGATGGCGGCGGCGCCGCTGTCGTTGAGCTGGTGCTCCAGCTCGCGCGGGGTGTAGAGCGGATTGACGTTCACCACGATCATCCCCGCGCGCAAGATACCAAACAGCGCTACCGGATATTGCAGCAGATTCGGCATCATCAGGGCGACGCGGTCGCCTTTTTGCAGACCCAAACCTTCCTGAAGGTAAGCGGCAAACGCCCGGCTGCGCTCCTCCAGCTTACGGTAGGTCATCACCTCGCCCATATTGATAAATGCCGGTTGGTCGGCATAGCGGCGGACGGCATGTTCAAACAGTTCAACCAGGGATTGATAGCGGTCAGGGTTTATCTCCGCAGGAACGTCCGCGGGATAACGGTTTAGCCAAACCTTTTTCACTGCATCACCTCTGAAATAGTTATTCGTCGTCATCACAGCCCCTGATCAACAAACATTCTGTTAACATTATATTAACTCAGCGTACCAGTTTATTAATTAGGCGTTGTACAGGTTGCGAAGCGCGTCACTATTTATTTTTCTTATTTGACTGAAAACGAAGAAACAGCGGACCAGCCGCTGTTTCTTTTTGCTTACAATAGCTACAAAATCATTCAGTTACGACGTTTCTAACTTCGGCAGGGCCCGGGTTATACCAGCCCCAGCCGCCGTAACCGTAGCCCCACGGGCGCGGGCCGAACATCCACGGGTCCATCATTGGCTGCGGGGGCATCACCACCTGCTGCACAACGTTCCAGCGCTTGTAGCCGATGGCATTCATCAACATGAATTTATACGGCGTATTCCCCACTTTGCCGTCGACGACGCCGACGATCGGGCCAACCACGGTGACCAGCTGCCCGCGAAAATCCACCGGGTCGATAAAGCCGTTTACGTCGGCAAAAATACGCCCGCGCGACGGTTCGCCCAGCGCCGGACGCGCGGCGCCGTCGAGCGGAACGGTGGCAATTTCCAGGCGGGTTTTACCCTGCTGGTTCTGTACGCTAACCACCTTGCCGCCAAAACGCGCTTCCTGACCGACATACAGCTGCGGCGCGTTCATTACCCGGACTAGATCCTGCTGCGGCGTCGGGGTGGTGCCCTTTATGGCATCCGGCACCGAAGCGCACCCGCTCAGCGCAGCAACGACTGCCGCCGCGACTAACCAACGCACTACCCTTTTTTGACCCGCCATGACGCGACTCCTTCCTTCTTCTCAGACATATAGTTACTGAGATTCACTCGCGGCCAGGAAGTTTCTTCCACGCCACTTCATTACGTAAATAAACCGGTTCAGCGTGTTCGACGGCCACGGTTTTTCCCGCCGTCAGCAGATAGCAGGCCAGCGGCAGCATATCCTGCGCTTCTGGCAGCTGAATGTCGCCATCGACGAGCGTTAAACCACAGCCGTTAGCCAGATCGGGCCACGCCTGCCAGCCGGTGCCAACGGTGGCCCACTCGCCTTCCAGCCGCTGAAGCCGCTCGCGAACCGCTTCCGGCTTCAGCACCGCCTCGCTCTCTTCGCCGTGCCAGACGCCCTGCTCATCGCGCTGATATTCCGCCCAGTAGACCTCGCCCATTCTGGCGTCGATGGCCGCCAGCACGCGGGTTGCGCCGGTTTTGCGCCACGCGCCCTGCGCCATGGTTGCCAACGTGGACACACCGATCATCGGCAGCTCGGCCCCCAGCGCCAGCCCCTGGGCGATACCGATACCGATACGCACGCCGGTGAAGCTCCCCGGCCCGCGGCCAAAGGCCAGCGCGTCAAGGTCGGTTAATTGCGTGCCACTCTCATTGAGGACCTCCTGCACCAGGGGCAGGATACGTTGGGTATGTTCACGGGGGCAGATTTCAAAATGAGCACTGAGGGTGCCATCATTCCACAGCGCCGCGGAGCAGGCCTCCGTGGCGGTATCGATAGCTAAAATTCGCATGGGTTGTCGCGCTCTCGCTCTAGCAGATTGACAAAATGGCGCGCAGCTTACCACATTTTGCGCCGGATTACCTCGCCGGCGGCACCGCAAGAAAGCGTACCGCCCGGCGGATGTCGCGCGTGCGCGGCGCGGGCGGCAGGCTGGCGAGGAAGGTCGCGCCGTAGGGACGCATCACCAAACGGTTGTCGCAGATAACCAGTACCCCACGATCGGTAACATCGCGGATCAGACGCCCCACGCCCTGTTTAAGAGTAATCACCGCGTCCGGCAGCTGCACCTCATCAAAGGGATCGCCGCCGCGCAGACGGCAATCTTCCATCCGCGCTTTGAGTAGCGGATCTTCCGGCGAGGTGAACGGCAGTTTGTCGATAATCACCAGCGAGAGGGCATCGCCGCGCACGTCCACGCCTTCCCAGAAGCTGCTGGTCGCCACCAGCAGCGCATTCCCGGCGCTGACGAACTGCTGTAAAAGCTGGCCTTTACTGGTTTCCCCCTGCAGCAACACCGGCAGGGTCATGGTGGCGCGGAACTGCTCCGCCAGATCGCGCATCATGGCGTGGGAAGTGCACAGCATAAAGCAGCGCCCGTCGTTAGCCTCAATCAGCGGTTTGAGCATCGCCGCCAGATGCCGCGCCGCGCCGGGCTGGTTGGGTAACGGCAAATTACGCGGCACGCACAGCAGCGCCTGATGGGCGTAATCAAAGGGGCTGGGCAGCAGCAGCGTTTGCGCTTCACCGATGCCCAGGCGATCGGTGAAATGATGTAAATCGTCATTGACCGAGAGCGTGGCCGAGGTAAAGATCCAGCTCCCCGATTTTTGCGCCATCACCTCTTTAAATTTATCCGCCACCGTCAGCGGGGTCAGCGCCAGGGTGAAGGTGCGGGAAGTACACTCATACCAGTAGCTAAATCCCGGCTGGCTGGTCTCTTTCAGCCGCTTCAGGCGGCCACGATAAAGGGTTGCCCGCTCAAAGGCGGCATCAAGCAGCGCCGAGCGGCCCAGCGACAGCTTTGCCACGTCGTAACAGAGTTCGAGCGCATCATCAAGCAGCAGCAGCGCGCGCTGAATGTTGTGGTCAGCCAGCAGCTCTCGCAGGTTGCCGCGATAGCCCGGTTCCCCCAGCTGCAGGCGAAAATCCTGCGCGCTCTGGGCCAGCCGGTCGGCGCACTTCTGCAGCTGCTGAGTGTCTTTGAGCTCGGTACGATAAGCAATAGTAATGTCTTTTGCCAGGTCCAGCAGCTGGCGGCTGGAGAGCGATTGTCCAAAGTACTGGCTGGCGATGTCCGGTAGCTGATGCGCTTCGTCGAAGATCATCACTTCCGCTTCGGGGATCAGCTCGGCAAAGCCGCTCTCTTTGACCACCATATCGGCGAGGAACAGATGATGGTTGACGACGACCACGTCGGCATCCATCGCCTTTTTCCGCGCCTTCACCACAAAACAGTCTTTATATAACGGGCAGTCGCTGCCGAGGCAGTTGTCGTTGGTGCTGGTGACCAGCGGCCAGGCCTGGGAATCTTCGGCGACGCTAACGCAGGTGCTGATATCGCCATCGACGGTTTGATTAGACCATGAACGCAGCAGAATAACGTCGCTGAGGGTTTGTACCGGCAGGTCTCCCCCGGCAAGGGCCTGCTGCTCCAGACGCTCAAGGCACAGGTAGTTCGACCGCCCTTTCAGCAGGGCCAGCTTACCGGTGTACTTCAGCGCTTTGGCGACGGTAGGCAAATCGCGACTGTAGAGCTGATCCTGTAGCGCTTTCGAGCCGGTGGAGATAATGACTTTTTTGTTGGCGCGCAGCGCAGGCGCCAGATAAGCGTAGGTTTTCCCGGTCCCGGTACCCGCTTCAACCACCAGCGGACGGGTTTCTTCAATCGCGCTGGCGACGGCGAAAGCCATCTGGCGCTGCGGCTCGCGTGGTTTAAATCCCGCAATCGCGCTGGCCAGCTGGCCGTCTGCTGCAAAATCGTCGATCACATTACCCCCTGGTTATTTGGACAGTGATTATGTCAGGGTGGAGGGGTTTTCGCCAGTGCGGGTAGTGACGCAGGTGCAACATTGTGGCAGTCTTGCCGCAGCTTAATGAACCGGAACAAAGAGGAAATAAACATGACCATTACGCGTATTGATGCCGAAGCCCGCTGGTCTGATGTGGTGATTCACAACCAGACGCTGTACTACACCGGCGTGCCGTCCAACCTGGATGCCGACGCCTGCGCGCAAACCGCCGATACCCTGGCGCAGATTGACGCGGTGCTGGAGAAACAGGGCAGCAGCAAGTCGCGTATTCTTGATGCGACGATTTTCCTTGCCGACGGCGCAGATTTTGCAGCGATGAACCAGGCCTGGGATGCATGGGTCGTCGCCGGTCATGCCCCGGTACGCTGTACGGTACAGGCGAAGCTGATGAATCCGAAATACAAAGTCGAGATTAAAATCATCGCCGCAGTGTAAGACAGCCGTGGCCCCGTAGCCCGGGCAAGCGTAGCGCCGCCCGGGAAGACAAAGCCTCAATCCCTGCGCATTCCCCGGATAGCGGCGTAAACGCCTTATCTGGACTACATATCAGCCAGGCCGGCCAGGCGCAGCGCCGTCGGGAGGCAAGAAGCATTGTTGTATCAGCCCGGGCACCACATGAGCTGTTCCTTCAGCTGCAGCGTCTCCTGCGGCACGCATTTCAGCGCTTCACGATAGCTGCCGGCTTGTTTTGCATACCCCCGCACAGACTGCAGCAGCACGCGCAGCGCGCTATCCCACACAATCCCCTGCAGGTCGCTATAGGGCCAGAGATCCGGTTCCCGAATAAACGGCACCAGGTAATCAATCCCCTGCTTCACGCCTCGCCCATCGCGGATGGCGTTCCAGCGGTCAAACTCGACGTGCTCGGCATAGCGGTTGAGCAGCAGATGCGCTTCCAGGTTAAACAGCGAGTAGTGGAAAGGGATGGTACGTTCGAGCTCCATGGTCTGCTTGCCATCCTGGTCAATCTGCGCCGCCATCCGCTGGGTGATCCCCTGCTCGATGATCCGCGCCGCCAGCCCTTTATCGCCATAGAACAGCGCGTTAACCGTCCGCTGGGCGTCGTACCAGGTGCCGTGGTTGTTGTGCCAGACGTACTCTGAGTGGCCAATTTCGCTGTAGTACATCCAGTGGTTAAAATCGCGGAACCACTGGTGCAGGCCGATAATATCGTCGGTATCCAGCACGTTCGCCGCACTCACCAAGCCGATGGTATCCACCACCATCCACATTAAGCGGGTGTCAATCAGCCCTGTGCCGCGGCCGGAAACAATCCCCGGGATCGCCTGGCCATAGTTCAGATGCGGATTCATTCGCGTGTCGGCATCGAGGAACCAGCAGCGGATCTGCACGGCCGCCGCCTGCGCGTACTGGCGCTGGCCGGTGAAGTACCACGCCAGTCCCAGTGTCAGACAGCGTTCGCACATGCGGATAATGCGCGAGGTGTCGGTATCGTTATTTTCACACTGCGGGTTGATATGCCCATCGCGGCGAATGTAGGGCAGCCCGTTGGGACGCCGCGGGTTTGGCCACCAGTAGGTCCCCAGACTGTAGTAATCGTGCGCATCGCCGCTCGCCGGGCGCAGTTTTTTGTGCACCACGCTTTCCGGCGCTTCGCGGCGCAGAATGTCGGCCTCTGACACCAGCTTGCTCAGCGCCAGCTGCAGCGGCGAGAACGGCTGTTTTAAGCCCGCCCGGGCGTTTTCCAGGCAGGTTTCATCAAGGGTGTACAGCTTCATCGCCACCTTAAACTTCCTCCCGGCACGCTATGCGTTGACCGCTTTGCGCATCAAAGAGGTGCACGCCCGAGAGTTTCGGCTGTAGCCATATCTTATCCCCCTCTTTTACTGCCAGACGCTGTTTGAACACCGATGTAAACGCCCCGCCGCCGGTATCGCAGAAGAGCTGCATATCCGAGCCGGTGTTCTCCACCGCCGTCACCTTCGCCGCCAGCGCATCGTCGCGCGCTTCATGGACCACGTTGACCTGCTCGGGGCGAATGGCGTACACCACCTGCTGGCCGTCGGTCACCCGTAACCCCGCGGGCAACGCCAGCAGCGAGCCATCTTTCAGACGCAGGCTGGTCGCGTTGCCGTTCAGCACAACCTCGCCGGGAAGCTGGTTAATTTCCGGCGAACCGATAAATCCGGCCACGAACAGATTCGCCGGCCGGTCGTACAGCTCCAGCGGGGTACCCGCCTGTTCAATTCGCCCATCGCGCAGGACGACGATCATCTGTCCCATGGTCATGGCCTCAATCTGATCGTGGGTGACGTATACCGAGGTGGTTTTCAGCCGACGATGCAGTTCGCGGATCTCGCCGCGCACCTGGGTTCGCAGCTTGGCGTCAAGGTTGGAGAGCGGTTCATCGAATAAGAATACTTGCGGCTTACGCACGATCGCCCGCCCCATCGCCACGCGCTGGCGCTGGCCGCCGGAGAGATCTTTGGGCAGGCGTTCCAGCAGCGGCTCCAACCCCAGTAGCGCCGCCGCTTCATTGACCTTCTGATTGATCTCCGCTTTCGGCAGTTTAGCCATCTTTAGGGCAAAGCCCATATTTTCACGCACCGTCATCTGCGGGTAGAGCGCGTAGCTCTGGAACACCATCGCGATATCGCGCAGCTTCGGTTCTACCTCGGTGACGTTGCGTTCGTTGATATGCACCTCGCCACCGGAAATCTCTTCCAGCCCGGCAATCATGCGCAGCAGCGTGGACTTGCCGCAGCCGCTGGGGCCCACAAGGACGCAGAATTCACCGTCCGGGATAGTCAACGACACGTCTTTAATCACGTGCGCGTCACCATACGATTTACGCACGCTATTCAGTACAACAGATCCCATTGATAACTCCTTATCCTTTGACCGCGCCGGACATAATCCCGCGATTAAAATGTTTTTGCAGACCCAGGTAGACGATGATGCTGGGCAGCATCGCCAGCAGCGTTATGGCGATAAAAATGTTCGGCGTGATGCTCTCATCGGTACGCAGCGTGCCGAGGATCACCGGAATGGTATTCAGGCTGTCCTGGTTGACAACGATCAGCGGCAGCAGGTACTGGTCCCAAATCATAATAAAGCCGAAGGTCACCACCGTGCCGAGCGCCGGTTTCACCAGCGGCAGGATGACGTGGAAGAAAATCTGCCACTCGTTAGCGCCATCAATCCGCGCCGCCTCCTCCAGCTCTTTCGGAATCGCCGACATAAATTCAGTCAGGACAAAGATAGAGAACGCCCAGCCGACAACCGGTAAAATCATCCCGAGGTAGCTGTTGTAGAGCGAGGCATCGATAAACGGCAGTCGCCAGTTAATAATCATGTACAGCGGAATGGCGATGACCTCTTCCGGCAGCATCATGGTGGACAAAATCACCAGGCTCACCAGCGCCACGCCGCGAAACTTCTTCCGCGCCAGCGCATAGGCCGCCAGCGCGCTGACCGACACCTGCAGAACGGTGCCGAAGAACACCACCAGAATGGAGTTCAGCAGATACTGCCAGACGCCAATATCCATCCACGCAAAGATGAAGTTTTCAAATGAGAACTGATTCGGCCAGGCCAGCAGTTCGCCCGGTTTCACCGGCGCACCGCTGAATGCCGTGGCGACGATGCCCCAGAACGGACCGACAAAGACAATCAGCAGCAGCGCGTAGATGCACCAGCGTCCTGCTGTATCCCAACGTTTACTTAACATCGCGGCTCCTTAGTAACGGGCGATACGTTTTTTCAGCGTCAGATGACAAATGGTTAACAAAACCGTGAAGGTGAACAGCAGAAACGACACCGCCGAAGCGTAGCCATAGTCAAACTGCTCAAAACCCAATTTATAGATGTGGGTCATGACCATTTCCGTGGCGTTAGACGGCCCCCCGCCGGTGGTGGCATACACCTCGGCAAACACGCGAAAACCACGAATGAAGGAGAGCATCAGCACCACCGAGAGCGCCGGGATCATGCCAGGCAGCGTGACGTAGCGCAGGCGGTTCCACCAGCTGGCGCCGTCAACGTTCGCCGCATCGTATAAATCGCGGCTGATCCCCGCCAGGCCGGCAATAAAAATCACCATGTTGTAAGGCACCGCCTTCCAGATATGCAGCAGCATGATGACCCCCAGCGCCTGATCGGAGCTGGCAAGAAAGCCCTGGTCGGCGACGCCAAACCAGCTCAGGATGTGGTTAACCACGCCGTTGGGCGTTGGGTTGAATAAAATTCGCCACATTTCGGCGACGATCGCCGCGCTGGTGACCGCGGGTAAAAAGATGGCGGTGCGAATAAAACGCAGATGGCGCGCCGGACCTTCCAGCAGCATGGCGAGAAAGAAGGCCAGGATAGCCGCGGCGAACATCGTTACCACCACGTACAGCAGCGTGTTCACCACCGCCGCGTGCAGCTCGGCGTCGGCAAAAGCGCGGGTGAAGTTATCCAGCCCTACCCACTCGTTGGGCTGATTAAAGTTGACCTTGTAAAAGCTCATCACCAGACCCTGAATCATGGGGATAAACTTAAACCAGCTGAAAATAATTAGCGCAGGCGCTAAAAACAGCCACGGGATCAGCGCCCGCTTACGCTTTGCGCTCAGCCATCCGGCCGAGTCAGGCGAAGCGGCCTGCTTTATCGGCGAGGACTTCGTCTCATGCAGCGTCATAACCTATGTCCTCAGTTAGCCAGCACATTTTGTTTTTTCAGCTCAGCGTTCACCTTGCCGTCGAGCGTCTTCAGCTCGCCGGGAATATCGCTGCTGCAGTCGGCAAAAATGCGGTTAAAGCCTTCGGCTGCCACCTGACGCACCGGCGTCCAGTTGGGAATTTGCGGCACGTAGCGCCCCTGTTCATTGTAAAGTCGGGCGAAAGTCTCCCAGCGCGCGTCCTGATAAACGGCTTTGACGTCGACGTTCTTATTCACCGGCAGGCGCACCACCGGTATATGCTGGCTGCCTTTACCCATGCCGATTTCCTGACCTTCCGGGGAAATCATAAATTCGATAAATTGACGCGCCGCCTCTTTCTGCACACTGCTCTTCATCATAAAGACCGTGGTGCCCTCGGCGAGGGTGGCCTCACCTTTAGGCCCCACCACCGGAATCACTTCAAAGTTGTCTTTACCCGGGTCTTTATCGAACAGCGCGATATGGTACGGGCCGCTGAAGAACATGCCGCTTTGCCCGGAACGGAAGGAGGGAATAACGTCGGCGGTGGTGGCGTTAATCGCCCCCGGCTGCGTGACTTTGTCGCACATCATGGCGCGCATAAAGGTCATCGCCTGAGCCACTTCCGGCGTATTGAGCGAAGCGCTGAATTTTCCGCTCTCTTCTTTAACGAAATCGCCGCCCGCCTGCCAGATAAAGCTACTCATAAACCAGCTGGCGTAGCCGCGCGTCGTGGAGGCGGGAACGATAAATCCGTAGGTATCATTTTTGCCGTTGCCATCGGGATCCTGGGTGGTGAAGGCTTTTGCCAGGGCCTGAATATCATCCCAGCTCTTCGGCTGCGGCAGCCCCAGTTTTTCCCGCCAGTCTTTGCGCACAAACAGGGCGAAAGTTTGCGCGGAGGTCGGTACGCCATAGTATTTACCGTCGATATAGCGGGTGCTCTTCCATGCCGTCTGGAATAGCTGGTCGCCGCCCGCGATCGCCTGCGGGTCAATTTCTTCGGCAATACCCAACTGGATAAACTGCCCCAGCGACGCCGCATCGTTAAAAATCAGATCGGGTAAGGCGTTGCCCGCCGTGGCGCGCGCCAGCCGCTGTTCAAAGTCGGTGGTGGCGTTGAAATACTCAATTTTGATACCGGTTTTTTCTTCAAACTTTTCCGCCTCTTGTTTGTAGATATTCTTCGAGTCATTGCTGGCGCGGATCCAGACGTTGAGGGTAGTCGCGGCGTAGCTTTGGCTAACGCCGAGCCCGAGCGCGGTAAGAAGTAACAATGAACGTAATTTATTGGCAGACATGATGGCATATCCTTTATTGTAGGGCACCAAGGTAATTAAATTCTCAATTAATACATAAAAAGAAATGTGAATATCGCTCAGGCGTTAATACAGCTGACGCAAGAAATATTTCCATTCATTAGATAGAAATGTATTTCCCAATACAACCATGCAAAAAAGAAATTGCGTTTCAAAAACCAGAAAATTGAGATAGATCACACCAAAAAGTGACAAGAAAAGTGACGAAAAACAAATAACATTTAAAATCAATATATTATAAATTTACTAATTTTGTTAAAAGATTCAAAAAATAGAGAAAAACGGCAAAATACGTGATGTACACTGCATTAATAGCGTCATTATTTATCCAGGCCGTTAAACTTGAAGGACGTCACAAAAAAAATCACTTTGTCTTTTACACTGCTCGCCATCGAATATTTAAATATATTGTTTTTAATTACACCGCCTGTTTTTCGCGTCCTTTAAATACGCGTCAGGTATAATTCTGTTGTTATCTTTTCTCATATTTGCAGAAGGGTTATCACGATGAACTCAATACCTCGCCGAGGTTTGTTATGCATTGCGCTGTTTTGTTCCGGCCTGAGCGCCGCCTCGTATGCCGCTGAGCCGTACACGCTAGACGGAAAGGATTTAGCCTTTAGCCGCCAGCAGATCGCCGCGAAAGATCCGCTATTTGTTCAGGCGCAAGCGGCGCTGCTAAAGAAAGCCGATCTGGCGCTCAATCATCCGCTGTTCTCGGTGATGGATAAAACGCTGGTCGCCGCCAGCGGCAATAAGCACGACTACTACAGCTTTCCGCCTTACTGGTGGCCAAACCCTGATACCCAGGACGGGCTTCCCTATATCCGCAAAGATGGGCAAACCAACCCTGACGCCAATAGTGACGCCACCGATAAAAACCGGCTGGTGAAAATGAGTAACGACGTGTCAACGCTGGCGCTGGCGTGGTACTTCTCTCACGACGATCGCTACGCGCAAAAAGCGGCTGCGCAGTTAAAGACCTGGTTCCTCGATCCCAAAACGCGAATGACCCCCAACCTGCAGCATGCCCAGGCCATTCCCGGCATTAATACCGGACGCGGTATCGGCATTATTGATAGCCGCGCGCTGGTTGATGTCGTTGACGCGATCGCCCTGCTGCAATCCTCAGCTGCGCTGAGCGATAACGACGTTAGCGCATTAAGGCAGTGGTTTGGCGACTATTACCACTGGATGACCACCAGCCAGAACGGCTTTGAAGAAGAGAACTGGCATAACAATCACGGCAGCTATTTTGATATGCAGGCCGCCGCCTTCGCCCTGTTCAGCGGTAAAATCGACGAGGCGAAAAAGCGCCTGTACATCACCCAGCTGCGGCGTATTGCGGGACAATTTGATATTGAAGGCCGCCAGATGGCCGAGCTGGAGCGCACGCGTCCGTGGCACTACAGCAATTTCAACCTCGAAGCCTACAACCGCCTCGGGCGACTGGGCGAGAAGGCGGGCGTCGATATCTGGAACTTCACCCTCGACGACCATAGCCTGCGCAAAGGCTATCAGTACATCGCCGGGTTTATTAACAGCGATACGCCATGGCCCTGGAAAGATATCGATAAAATGGATGACAAGAAAGCGCTGCGCAATATCGCCACCGCCGCACACGCCTGGCCGGAAGATCCGCTGTTCAGTGACAAAGCGCAGTGGCTGCGGGCGAAATATCCCGACGATATCACGACGCTTATCGCCCCGCTTTCCGCATCGTCAGAGGTCAGGGATAACCGCTAATGAAACAATTTTCTGGGCTCTGGCCCGACATTGTCGGACGCGCAGCCGCGAATAGCGGACTGCTTGAACGGCTAGTGAAGGATGCGCAGCCGGTACTTCAGGCAGCGGTTCGCATTCCGCAGTCAGGCATCGCCAGCTGGAATCTCTATTACTTTTGTCCGCGCCACGGCGTACGCCTGACGTGGCGGGCGGATACGCCCTACCAGCATGCCTGCCCGGTCGATGGGGAAATATTTAGCGGCGAACCGTGGGACGGCGCCTGGTGGCGCGAGATGAATGGCCGAAACGCCAGCGCCTGTCAGCAGCTTGGCCTGCTATGGCGGCTGACCGACGAAACGGCGTATCGCGATAAAGTTCGCACGCTGCTGATGGGTTACGCGGATGTCTATCCCGGCTATGCGATTCACGGCGATATTCCCAACAACGGGCCGGGAAAGATGAACGCCCAGACGCTGTGCGAAGCCAACTGCATTCTGGAAATGGCGCTGGGTTATGACTTTATTCGCGACAGCCTGCCCCCCGGCGAGCAGCGGCACATCAGTGAAAACCTGCTGCGCTGTGCGGCCACGTTTTTGCGCGACCATCGTAGTCCGCAGATTCACAACCATGAAGTCAAAATCAGCGCGGCGCTTGGCGTACTGGGTTTCGTCCTCGAAGATGAAGCGCTGCTGGAGTTTGCCGTTAACCAGCCGTACGGCCTGCGCTGGCAGCTGGAAAACGGCCTGCTGGCAGAAGGGCTTTGGTTTGAAGGTTCGATTCACTATCACTATTACGCGCTGCAGGGCTTTTTCGCCTTCGAGAAGCTGGCGCGCGGCACCCGCTGGAGCCTGCTGGACGGCCCCTGGTATCAGGCGATGCTGAAGTTCCCGCTGGCGCTGCTGCTGCCGGACGGCACTTTCCCCCGCCTTAATGACTGCCTCGCCGGGCAGGAAAAGCTCCATCACCGGGATCTGTACGAGTTCGCCTGGTTTATCTGGCGTGACCCGCAGTACGCCGCGGTCCTGCAGTTTACCGAAACGGCGCCCGATGAGCGTGAAACCCTACTATGGCGCGAACGGTCTCTGCCGGAATCCCCCCTGGCGCTCATCCCGCAGCAGTCGCTGTTTGCGCCGGGCGCGGGTCTGACGCTATGGCGACGGCCGCAGCAGGCGCTGCTGATTAAGCACAGTCCCTGGGGCGGCGAACACGACCATTACGACCGGCTGGGGCTGATGCTCTGGCATCGCGACGGCTGGCTGCTCACGGATATGGGCACCACCGGCTACGGCGCGAAAATGCACTACGACTACTACAAAAACAGCGCCACCCACAATACGCTTTGCGTTAATCAGAGCAACCAGCCTCCGGCCAATCCGCAGGTGCTGGGCCGGCATATGGATGACGACTTTCTGTGGCTGGATAGCGAGGTTGATTGGGGCAAACCGCCGCCGGAGCTCAACAGCCATAGCCGCGTCGAATGGGACGCTACGGCCTGGCGGGACGTGCGCTTCCGCCGTCGCCTGCTGTGGCTTGAAGATGTGCTGATCGATCTTTCCTCCGTGGAGAACCCGCATCGCCAGCAGCTCGACTGGACGCTGCATCTGGCGGCACAGGCGCTGGACCAGAGCGGCACCGCCCGGCCCTTTTCGCTCAGCGGCCCGCTGCGGCGAATGACCGAAGCAACCGTGACGCCGCTGAACGGCTGTCAGCCGCGCCACTTTGCGCGCGGCGGCGATACCGTTGCGCTCTGGCTGTCCGGTGATGGTGAACTCTGGCAAGGGCTGGCGCCCGATAACCCGGCGATTCGCAATCTTAGCTATCTGGTCATACGCAATCACCTGCCGCAGGCGCGTTTTGTGTGTCTGTGGGATCTGGCAAACAGCGCGCCGCTGACGGAAGTGAACGTGCACCATACGCCAGTCGGTACGCAAATTACCTTCTGGCGCGGCGAGCGCGTGACGCACGTGACGTTGTACGACGAGCCAGGGAAACGACCTGATGCGATCCTTCCGCTCGCGGAAAGCGGCGTCTCACCTCAGTACGCAGAGTAATTTACTCGTCTTCATCCTCAAAGCGCGCCACAATCCGATCTCCGGTATGCGAGGCGCGCAGTTCATCCGCCACCAAAGCGATGGCCTGGCCGCTGCTCATGCCCTGCGACATCAGCTCCTGAATTCGTTCCACTGCTTTTTGCTGTTGCTCGTGGCTCAGCGAAGGTAAACCTGCAAACATCACTTACTCCTGCTACATTGTGGGGCGTAATTATTTCACGCCGTCCTCTCGTATACCAGCGGGCGGTCACGATCAGGATTAAAGAAGACCATGTTGTCCCCCGCTATGCTTTCCCTGCCCTGGCGTCCGGATGCCGCTGAAGACTATTTTAGCCCATTAAGTTCACAGCCCTGGGCGATGCTGCTGCACTCGGGTTTTGCCGAACATCCGCATAATCGTTTTGACATTGTTGTCGCCCAGCCGCGCGCAACGCTGGTGACTCGCGGCAATATGACCGTCATAAACGATGGGGAAACCGTCTCAACCTCTGCCGCCGATCCGCTCACTCTCGTGCATCAACAGCTGGCGCGCTTTAACCTGCAGCCGCAGGCTCATCCGCAGCTGCCGTTTCTCGGCGGGGCGCTGGGGCTGTTCGGCTACGATCTGGGTCGTCGCTTTGAAAATCTGCCGGCGCAGGCCGAGGCGGATATCGATCTGCCGGATATGGCGGTAGGCATTTATGATTGGGCGTTAATCGTCGATCATCAGCGCCGGGAAGTGTCGTTATTCAGCTATGGCGATCCGCAGGCGCGGCTGGCGTGGCTGGAAGCGCAGGCCGAGCCTGCCGCGGCCCCCTTTGCCCTCACCTCAGGGTGGCGCTCAAATATGAGCCGCGCGGAGTATGGCGAAAAGTTTCGCCAGGTTCAGGCTTATCTGCACAGCGGCGACTGCTATCAGGTTAACCTGGCGCAGCGGTTTACGGCGAGCTATCGCGGGGATGAGTGGCTGGCCTTCCGTCAGCTAAACCGTGTTAATCGCGCGCCGTTCAGCGCCTTTATTCGCCTCCAGGAGGGCGCCATATTAAGCCTGTCGCCCGAGCGTTTTATTCAGCTCCGGCAAGGCGAAATTCAGACCCGGCCCATCAAGGGGACGTTGCCCAGGCTGGCCGATCCTGAGCAGGACGCGCTGCAGGCGCAAAAGCTGGCGAACTCAGCAAAAGACCGCGCCGAAAACCTGATGATCGTCGATTTAATGCGTAACGATATTGGCCGGGTTGCTGTCCCCGGTAGCGTTCGCGTTCCTGAGCTGTTTGTGGTGGAGCCCTTCCCCGCCGTGCATCATCTGGTGAGCACCGTGACCGCCAGACTGCCCGCGCATCTGCACGCCGCCGACCTGCTGCGCGCGGCCTTTCCCGGCGGCTCAATCACCGGCGCGCCGAAGGTCAGAGCGATGGAGATCATCGATGAACTGGAGCCGCAGCGGCGCAACGCGTGGTGCGGCAGCATCGGATATCTCAGCTTCTGCGGCAATATGGATACCAGCATTACCATCCGTACGCTGACGGCCTGCCGGGGGCGGATCTACTGCTCCGCCGGCGGCGGAATTGTGGCCGATAGCGAAGAGGCGGCGGAATATCAGGAAACTTTTGATAAAGTTAATCGTATCCTGCATCAACTGGAGAGCTAGCACATGGCGGACAGCGCCCTCGAACTTGACGATTTCCTTTCGCGTTTTCAGCTTCTGCGCCCGCAGCCGACGCGCCACGCGCTCAACCAGCGTCAGGCTGCGGTGCTGGTACCGATTGTGCGCCGCCCGCAGCCGGGGCTGCTGCTGACCCAGCGTTCGCCGCTGATGCGCAAGCACGCGGGCCAGGTCGCCTTCCCCGGCGGCGCGGTGGATAACAGCGATGCGACCCTGATCGCCGCCGCGCTGCGCGAGGCCCACGAAGAGGTGGCGATCCCGCCGGAGTCGGTCGAGGTGATCGGCGTTCTGCCGCCGGTCGATAGCGTAACCGGTTTTCAGGTCACCCCGGTGGTGGGCATTATTCCGCCTGACCTGCACTATCACGCCAGCCAGGATGAAGTCGCCGCGGTCTTCGAAATGCCGCTGGCCGAAGCGCTGCGCCTGGGGCGCTATCACCCGCTGGATATCCATCGCCGCGGCAATTCGCATCGCGTCTGGCTATCCTGGTATCAGCATTATTTTGTCTGGGGAATGACCGCCGGCATTATCCGTGAACTGGCGCTACAGATAGGCTCCCGCCCTTAGCTATACTAAAACTGAGACGGCGTTCTCAGCATTAGTAAATCCATGGTTACTCATTAGTTTAATTCATGTGAATACTTAAGCTGATGGCCCGGTTCCCTCTTACACTATGCGCAGTTATTACATCGTTGCCGCACCCGCGGCAACCCTGTCAGGAGTGTTAGCGTGATTAGTATATTCGACATGTTTAAGGTGGGGATCGGTCCCTCATCTTCCCATACTGTAGGCCCGATGAAGGCCGGTAAACAGTTCGTCGATGACCTGGTCGAAAAGGGATTGCTTAATGAAGTGACTCGCCTGGCGGTCGACGTCTACGGCTCACTGTCATTAACCGGCAAAGGCCACCACACGGATATCGCCATTATTATGGGTCTGGCGGGCAATCAGCCCGATACGGTCGATATCGACGCGATTCCGGCGTTTATCCGCGACGTTGAAGAGCGCGGACGCCTGCTGCTGGCCCAGGGGCAGCATGAAGTCGACTTCCCGAAAAATGACGGCATGCGTTTTCGTAGCGACAACCTGCCGCTGCATGAAAACGGCATGACCATTCACGCCTGGTCTGGCGAGAAAGAGATCTACAGTAAAACGTATTATTCCATCGGCGGCGGTTTTATCGTCGATGAAGAACATTTCGGCAAAGAGAGCGCCAGCGAACTCGCCGTTCCGTATCCGTTTAAATCCGCTCAGGAGATGCTGGGCTACTGCAAACAGACCGGCATGTCGCTCTCCGGCATGGTGATGCAGAATGAGCTGGCGCTGCACAGCAAAAAAGAGATTGAAGACTATTTCGCCAATATCTGGCAGACCATGCGCGCCTGTATCGATCGCGGGATGAATACCGAAGGCGTCCTGCCCGGTCCGCTGCGCGTTCCTCGTCGCGCCTCGGCGCTGCGACGGATGCTGGTTGCCAGCGATAAGCTCTCTAACGACCCGATGAACGTGGTGGACTGGGTCAATATGTTTGCGCTGGCGGTCAACGAAGAAAACGCCGCCGGTGGCCGGGTGGTAACGGCCCCGACCAACGGCGCCTGCGGCATCGTTCCGGCGGTGCTGGCCTACTATGACCACTTTATCGAGCCCGTCAGTCCGGATATCTATATTCGTTATTTCCTGGCGTCAGGGGCTATCGGCACGCTGTACAAAATGAACGCCTCCATTTCCGGCGCGGAAGTGGGCTGTCAGGGCGAAGTGGGCGTGGCCTGCTCGATGGCGGCCGCGGGCCTGGCTGAAATCCTTGGCGCCAGCCCGGAGCAGGTCTGCGTGGCGGCGGAAATCGGCATGGAACATAACCTGGGACTGACCTGCGACCCGGTGGCCGGACAGGTACAGGTTCCGTGCATTGAACGCAACGCAATTGCCTCCGTCAAAGCGATTAACGCCAGCCGGATGGCAATGCGCCGCACCAGCGAGCCGCGCGTCTCGCTGGATAAGGTCATTGAGACCATGTATGAAACCGGTAAAGACATGAACGCCAAATACCGGGAAACGTCGCGCGGCGGCCTGGCTATCAAAGTTCAGTGCGACTAATCATAGCTCAACAGAATGCGCCCAAGGGCGCATTCTTCTTTTTCCGCTCTATATTATTATCTGCGCCCACTACACTTGCTCTATAACGGCTGTTACTCTCATTAACACTTTTAGCCGACAGGGCGTCGCGCATGCAGACTGCACAAAAAGTCATCACAACGTATCGCCGGAAACGCATTCTGGTTTGCCTGCTGGTCGCGCTACTGACGCTGACAACAACCTTAGTAATACGATTTATTTCACAGCGTAGCTTAAATCAGCAACGCGTCCAGATGAGCACCAACAAGATGGTGGCCGCGATGGATAATATTCTGCGGCCTCTGGCGGCCCAGCACGTCGCGCTACTGCATCTTGTCAATAAGCCCTGTCAGGACGTGCACCTCACGTTACGTAAGCTGGCGGCGTCGCTGCAAACGGTGCGCTCCATCGCGCTGGTCCAGTCGAACCTGCTGTACTGCTCGAGTATTTTTGGCCAACGCAACATTCCGATACACCAGCTACAGCCGGCATTACCCACCCATCACCCCCTGCTCACCTTCAGCTACGACGCCTCGCTGCTCAAAGGAACGCCGGTGCTTATCCAGTGGTATCCCGCTTCGCTTAGCGGCGCCGACGGCGTGCTGCTGGTGATCAATATCGAGCTGCTGGGCGAGTTAATTTTCAACGCAAAATCAGCGCTAATCAGCGGAATTGGCCTTAACGTCGGCGAAAGAAGCTTTATTAGCGGTTCGGGGCTGAGTAAACAGGAAGCCCTGCCGGGCGAGCAAATCATCTACCGCCAGCCGTCGACCGAGTTCCCCTTTACCATTAGCGTCAGCGGGCCAGGAGCCTCGGCGGTCGCCCTTAACGAACTGCCGGCCGAGCTTCCGCTGGCGCTGGTAATCAGCCTGTTAATGACCGGCATCGCCTGGCTGGCGACCGCCGGAAGAATGAGCTTTTCCCGCGAAATTAATCTCGGTATTGCCGCGCACGAGTTCGCCCTCTGGTGCCAGCCCCTGCAGAACTTGCGCACTCGGCAGTGCTGCGGCGTTGAGATACTACTGCGCTGGAATAACCCGCGCAGAGGCGAAATCTCGCCGGACGTGTTTATTCCAATAGCCGAAGGATATAACCTGATCGTCCCCCTCACCCGCTATGTGATCTCCCAGACGGCCCACAAATTAGCCTGCTTTCCGCAGGACAAACATTTTCACATCAGCATTAACGTCGCCGCCCGCCATTTCGCCAACGGCGAGCTGCTGCGCGATCTGCATCACTACTGGTTTAGCGCCCATCCCATTCAGCAGCTGGTCGTTGAGCTCACCGAGCGTGACGTCCTGCAGGATGGCGACCACCATATGGCCGAGCATCTTCATTTCAAAGGGGTCCAGCTGGCTATCGATGATTTCGGCACCGGCAACAGCTCCCTTTCGTGGCTGGAAAAGCTGCGCCCTGATGTCCTGAAAATTGATAAATCGTTTACCAGCGCCATTGGGATTGATAGCGTTAACGCGACGGTGACCGATATGATCATTGCTCTCGCCCATCGGCTGAAAATTGTGACGGTCGCGGAAGGCGTCGAGACCCAGGATCAGGAAGCGTATCTGCGCGGCAACGGCGTCGATTTATTGCAGGGGTTTTATTACGCCCGGCCAATGCCGGTAGAGGACTTTCCGCAGTGGCTGGCGGCGGAAAAGCGTCGGGAAATGAACGCCTAAAAATGCCCGCCGGCCTGAGGCCGACGGGCATCAACGTTACTCTTCTTCGTCGTTGTACTGACGCAGCTTGACGACGCGCACCAGGTCGACGCGATAGTCGTTGGCTTCAATGATGGTGAACTGCAGAGGCGACAGCTCAAGCACGTCGCCAGGGCGCGGAATATGGCCGTTGACGGCAATCACCAGGCCGGCAACGGTGGCGATATCTTCATCCTCATCGACCAGATCGTCTACGCCCAACGCCTGCTGCAACGCATGCACGTCGGTTGAACCTTTCACCAGCCAGCCGTCGCCATCGATGACAATTTCCGGCGTTTCGTCAGCATCCGGGAACTCACCGGCAATCGCCTCCAGTACGTCCAGCGGCGTAACCAGCCCCTGTACGACGCCAAACTCGTTAGTCACGATGACAAAGCTACCGCGGGCGCGGCGCAGCACGCCGAGCAGGTTGATCGGGTCCAGCGTTTCCGGGACCACAATCGCCGGAGAGGCGGAAGCCAGCGCGGCCACGTTGTCACCCGCTTCCAGCGCCACCAGCATCTCTTTCGCCCGCACGATACCGATGATTTCATCCAGCTCGCCGCGACAGACCGGGAACAGGCTGTGCGGGGAAGAGAGCAGCTGGCGGCGAATTTCATCTTCGCTTTGCTCGGCGTTCACCCAGCTAATTTCCCCGCGCGGGGTCATAATACTGCGCAACGAACGCTGGGCCAGGGTCAGTACGCCATTAATCATATAGCGCTCTTCTTCCGCAAACGCGCCTTCCGGTATCGGCACCACGGACGAGCTGTCGCTATCGTGCGCCGGAGCGCTCTGCTTACGCCCGCCCATCAGGCGCAGGATCGCATCGGCAGTACGCGCGCGCAGAGGCAGGGTCGATTGATGGCGAATAAAGTTACGGCGCGCAATCTGGTTAAAGAACTCGATGGTTATCGAGAAGCCAATCGCGGCGTACAGGTAACCTTTCGGTATATGGAAACCAAACCCTTCCGCCACCAGGCTCAGGCCGATCATCAGCAGGAAGCTCAGGCAGAGCACCACCACCGTCGGATGCTGGTTGACGAAATTAGTCAACGGCTTCGAAGCCAGCAGCATCACCGCCATCGCAATCACCACCGCCGCCATCATCACCGGCAGGTGGTTAACCATCCCGACCGCAGTAATCACGGCATCCAGCGAGAACACGGCGTCAAGTACGACGATTTGCAGTACCACCACCCAGAAACTGGCATATCCTTTACCATGACCGGAGTCATGCTGGCGGTTCTCCAGCCGTTCATGCAGTTCGGTGGTCGCCTTAAACAGCAAGAATATCCCGCCGAGCAGCATAATAAGATCGCGTCCGGAGAACGAAAAATCGGCAACGCTGAAAAGCGGTTTCGTCAGGGTCACCATCCACGAAATGACCGACAGCAGCCCCAGACGCATAAACAGCGCCAGCGAAAGGCCGATCAGGCGCGCCTTATCGCGCTGCTTAGGCGGCAGCTTGTCGGCAAGGATGGCGATAAACACCAGGTTGTCGATACCCAGTACGATTTCAAGGACGACAAGCGTCAGCAAACCGGCCCAAATAGAGGGATCCATTAAGAATTCCATGAGCAGCTCCAGTTAACGACAGGCATAGTCATCGCTGTGTCATGCACAGACGAGACACTTGTTGCTGGTGAAAAGACGTAGCAGGTGACGGCGGCACGCGCGTGCCGGAAGGTGAAATGACGTCGGTGACGGTCCATATAGCGGGCTATGCCCTATACTCCTGAGTAATTAAACGGAACGTAAACATAGCAAAATATAGAGCAATATTGGAAAAAATTTACCTGTCTTTGCAATAGCTAAGACTATTTTTTGCGCTGCAAAATAATTACCAACCGATGCAAAATTAGCGGAGCTTCATCACATTAATTATTTTTTCACTGTCTAAAATAATTCGCTGTAGTAATTACTTTATATCTTACACCCTTACTGAATCGATTTTGTTCGCAAGAGTGATTCAGGATGTATCACAACAGATGATGCATTCACGATTATAAAGGAGGTAGCAAGTGACGATTGCTATTGTAATAGGCACACATGGTTGGGCTGCAGAACAGCTGTTAAAAACGGCAGAAATGCTGCTGGGCGAACAGGAAAACGTTGGCTGGATCGATTTCGTTCCTGGCGAAAACGCAGAAACGTTGATTGAGAAGTACAACGCCCAGTTGGCAAAGCTGGATACGGCTAAAGGCGTGTTATTTCTCGTCGATACATGGGGAGGCAGCCCGTTTAACGCGGCCAGCCGCATTGTCGTCGATAAAGAACATTATGAAGTCATCGCGGGCGTCAATATCCCGATGCTGGTCGAAACGTTGATGGCGCGCGACGACAACCCCTCGTTTGATGAACTGGTCGCCCTGGCGGTGGAAACCGGTCGTGAAGGCGTGAAAGCACTGAAAGCGAAGCCGGTGGAAAAGGCCGCCCCTGCTCCGGTTCAGGCTGCAGCGCCGAAAGCGGCAGCGCCATTGAAGCCAATGGGTCCAAACGACTACATGGTTATTGGGCTGGCGCGTATCGATGACCGTTTAATCCACGGCCAGGTCGCCACTCGCTGGACCAAAGAAACTAACGTTTCGCGCATTATCGTCGTCAGCGACGAAGTGGCGGCGGATACCGTACGTAAAACGCTGCTGACCCAGGTTGCTCCTCCGGGCGTTACCGCCCACGTAGTAGACGTGGCGAAGATGATTCGCGTCTATAACAACCCCAAATACGCAGGCGAGCGCATTATGCTGCTGTTCACTAACCCAACGGACGTTGAACGTGTTGTTGAAGGCGGTGTGAAAATCACCAGCGTCAACATCGGCGGCATGGCTTTCCGTCAGGGCAAAACGCAGGTGAATAACGCCATTTCGGTCGATGAAAAAGATATTGAAGCGTTCAAGAAGCTGAACGCCCGCGGTATCGAACTGGAAGCCCGCAAAGTTTCCACCGACCAGAAACTGAAAATGATGGATCTGATCGGCAAGGTGAAATAAGCCTCTCTGCGGATCGCAACTCAATTTTCAACTTAAGACTTAATCAACAGGAGAAGTACAATGGAGATTACCCTTCTTCAGATTGTGCTGGTGTTCATCGTCGCGTGTATTGCGGGTATGGAGTCGGTACTTGATGAATTTCAGTTCCACCGTCCTCTGGTGGCCTGTACGCTGATTGGCGCCGTTCTCGGGGATATGAAAACCGGTATTATCATCGGTGGTACCCTGGAAATGATCGCCCTCGGGTGGATGAACATCGGCGCCGCCGTTGCGCCTGATGCTGCGCTTGCATCCATCATCTCAACCGTTCTGGTTATCGCGGGCCACCAAAGCATCGGTGCCGGTATCGCGCTGGCAATTCCGCTGGCGGCAGCGGGCCAGGTGCTGACCATTATCGTCCGTACCATTACCGTTGCCTTCCAGCACGCTGCGGATAAAGCGGCGGAAAATGGTAACCTGACGGCCATCTCCTGGCTGCACGTTTCGTCGCTATTCCTGCAGGCGATGCGTATCGCTATTCCTGCGGTTATCGTGGCGATTTCCGTCGGTACCAGCGAAGTACAGGGTCTTCTGAACGCCATTCCTGAAGTGGTTACCGGCGGTCTGAACATCGCGGGCGGCATGATCGTGGTAGTGGGTTACGCGATGGTCATCAATATGATGCGCGCCGGCTACCTGATGCCGTTCTTCTACCTGGGCTTTGTTACCGCCGCGTTCACCGATTTCAACCTGGTTGCTCTGGGTGTGATTGGTACGGTAATGGCTGTCCTCTACATTCAGCTGAGCCCGAAATATAACCGCGTCGCGGGTGCGCCTGCGCAGGCTGCTGGTAATAACGATCTCGACAACGAACTGGACTAACAGGTGAGCGAAATGGTTGATATGACTAAAAATACCACCGAGAAAAAACTCACTCAGAGTGATATTCGTGGCGTGTTCATTCGTTCTAACCTGTTCCAGGGTTCATGGAACTTCGAACGTATGCAGGCGCTGGGCTTCTGCTTCTCCATGGTACCGGCTATTCGTCGCCTGTATCCGGAGAACAACGATGCGCGCAAACAGGCGATTAAGCGTCACCTTGAGTTCTTTAACACCCATCCCTACGTTGCGGCGCCGGTACTTGGCGTAACGCTGGCGATGGAAGAACAGCGTGCTAACGGCGCAGAAATCGACGATGGCGCCATCAACGGTATCAAAGTTGGCCTGATGGGCCCGCTGGCCGGCGTGGGCGACCCGATCTTCTGGGGTACCGTTCGTCCGGTATTCGCCGCGCTGGGCGCAGGTATCGCCATGAGCGGCAGCCTGCTCGGCCCTCTGCTGTTCTTTATCCTGTTTAACGCGGTGCGTCTGCTGACCCGTTATTACGGCGTCGCTTACGGTTACCGTAAAGGTATCGACATCGTTAAAGATATGGGCGGCGGCTTCCTGCAGAAACTGACCGAGGGGGCGTCAATTCTCGGCCTGTTTGTCATGGGGGCGCTGGTTAACAAGTGGACGCACGTGAACATCCCGCTGGTGGTTTCCACCATCACCGGTCAGGATGGCCAGACTCGCGTCACCACCGTGCAGACCATCCTTGACCAGCTGATGCCGGGCCTGGTGCCGCTGCTGCTGACCTTCGCCTGTATGTGGCTGCTGCGTAAGAAAGTTAACGCCCTGTGGATCATCGTGGGCTTCTTCGTCATCGGTATCGCCGGTTACGCTGTCGGACTGCTGGGCCAGTAATCAACACGTTGTGCGCCGGGGGCTTGCCCCCGGCTTTTTTATTTGGAGGATGGATGACAATCACGGACCTGGTGTTAATCCTGTTTATTCTCGTTTTGCTCGCGTTTGCGGTTTACGACCAGTTCATCATGCCGCGCCGTAATGGCCCCGTTTTGCTGGCTATCCCCCTGCTCCGCCGCAACCGCGTCGATGGCATTATCTTCGTCGGCCTCATTGCTATCCTGATTTATAACAATATTGCTAACCACGGCGAACTTATCACCACCTGGTTATTATCTGCCCTGGCCTTAATGGGGCTATATCTGTTCTGGATCCGCTCTCCCAAAATCATCTTCAAGCAGCAGGGCTTTTTTTTCGCCAATATCTGGATCGAATATCAGCGCATTAAAGAGATGAATTTATCGGAAGATGGCGTACTGGTTATGCAATTAGAACAACGGCGCCTGCTTATTCGCGTACGAAATATCGACGATCTGGAAAAGATATACAAAATTCTCGTTTCCACTCAATAGCTTAAGAATATAGCCTACGCTATATTTACCCTTTCCCCCCGCGCCTGGAATATAGCCGAGGCTATATTCCAGGCGTTAACTTCAGCGATATTTATTAACTAATCATTTACCTATAGATTGAAATGAAAATCGTTATCATTTGGTTGGGAAAATAACCGATTTCTGTTATTGTTTTATATTCTAAAATTATGTTAAGGTTGCGCCCGTCATTGGGGAGTAGCCAATTTTCTGCCTGGCAGAAAATGTCCGTGTCAACATACTCGTTGCAAAACGTGGCACGTGCGGGTTGAAGCAGAACGTATTCAATCAGGCGAGACCATAGACGCATCACTGCTGTACGCGGCGCTTTATCATCAGGCGAGCTGCGTATTTTTACTGGGGGCAGCGATGTGTCATATGGATTATCCCCGGTCAGGACGCTCTCATGAATGTATCTGCTACAATTCTTCTTGCCTTCGGCATGTCCATGGACGCCTTCGCGGCCTCTATTGGAAAAGGCGCGACCCTCCATAAACCTAAATTTTCTGAAGCCCTGCGGACGGGTCTGATCTTTGGCGCTATCGAAACGCTCACCCCGCTTGTCGGCTGGGGTTTGGGGATGCTCGCCAGCCAGTTCGTCCTCGAATGGAACCACTGGATTGCCTTTGTGCTGCTGGTTTTTCTCGGCGGTCGAATGGTTATCGAAGGGTTACGCGGCGGCGATAGCGATGAGTGCGAAGCTCCGCGCCGTCACGGTTTCTGGCTACTGGTCACCACCGCTTTCGCCACCAGCCTGGATGCGATGGCCGTCGGCGTTGGCCTGGCGTTTTTGCAGGTCAATATTATCGCCACCGCGCTGGCTATCGGCTGCGCCACGTTGATGATGTCGACGCTGGGCATAATGGTAGGACGTTTTATCGGCCCGCTGCTCGGCAAACGGGCGGAAATCCTTGGCGGTATCGTGCTGATCGGCATTGGCGCCCAGATCCTCTGGAGCCATTTCTCAGGCTAATCCTCAGGCATCGCGCTGCCAGCAGTGAATAGAAAAATCGGTCTGGCAGTCAAACAGCGCCTGCTGGCGCAGCGCCTCCCTCACCGGCGGCTTCGCCCGCCACGCAAACGGCGTCATTTGCAGTAAAGCTTCCGCCTCGCTGCCGTTAAGCTGCATCGGATAGGCCAGCTGCTGCTGGTGACGTAAGGTAAATCCTGCCATCTCTTCCCTGCTCTGCGCGTGCAAACGCACGTCGTCGTAGATCAACCCTTTCAGCTCCATCAGGTGGCGAGGTCCCGGCGTCGCGGTGATAACCCAGCCGCCGGGCCTGACAACGCGCGCCAGCTCAAGGGCATTGCAGGGAGCATAAATACGTACTATCGCGTCCAGGCTCGCATTCTCAAACGGCAAACGCTGGCGGGAAGCGACGCAAAAGCTGACCTGCGGATAACGTTTCGCCGCCGCGCGGATAGCCGATTTCGACACATCCAGGCCCCAGCTATGGGCCGCAATGGCGGCAAAAGCGTGCGTGTAGTAGCCTTCCCCGCAGCCAATATCCAGTAAATCCGTCGGTGCGAAGGTTTGCAGATAAGCGCAGATAGCGTCGCGAAGCGGCTGATAGTGCCCCGCGTCGAGGAACGCGCGCCGGGCCTGCATCATTTCAGCGCTGTCGCCCGGATCGCGGGAGCGCTTAAACTGCACCGGCAGCAAATTGACGTACCCTTCCTTCGCCAGATCGAACTGATGCCGCTGCAGGCAGATATAGCTATTATCGCGGCGCTCAAGCGGCGCGTGGCAAAGTGGGCAACTGTAAGACATGACAACTCCGGTGTGCTGAAAGGGCGAAAGTGTAGCGCTATTCGCCCCTCCAGGCCACCGTTACAGCGCAGGCGACGGGGCTCCGTCGCGATGCATCACGATAAGATTTTCCGCCCCCTGCGGCATCCCATCGGGCATAACGTTCTCCAGGCGCAGCACATCCCCCATAATCTGGCTGAATACCGGCGCCGAAACCGCCCCGCCGTAATACGAACCGTTGCTGGGATCGTTCATCACGACCACCAGCGCGAATTTCGGATTACTGGCGGGCGCAACGCCGGCGGTATAGGCAACGTACTTATCGATATATTTACCATCCGGCCCGATTTTTTTGGCGGTACCGGTTTTTACCGCCACCCGATAGTCGCGTACCGCCGCTTTGGTCCCGCCGCCGCCCGGTAAAGCGACGCTCTCCATCATATGTTCGACTTCATGCACGATTCGCTCCGGCATCACCCGGGTACCCATCACCGGCGGATCAATACGGGTTATCGATAGCGGACGCTCGATACCGTAACTGCCGATAGTGGCATAGACGTGCGCCAGCTGGAGCGGCGTGACCATCAGACCGTAGCCGAAGGCGAATGTCGCCCGGTCCAGCTGACCCCAATAGCGGCGCTGCGGCATCAGCCCGGCGCTCTCGCCGGTCAAACCCAGGCCGGTAGAGTCGCCAAAACCGAACGCTTTATAGGTATCGATAAGATGCTGAATCGGCATCGCCAGCGACAAATGCGAAACCCCGGTATCGCTGGATTTTTGCAGAATACCGGTGAGGGAGAGTTCAGGATAGTAACCCACGTCGCGAATACGATGACCATCGAGGACAAACGGATGAGTATCCACCACGCTATCTGGCTGAACAATGCCCTGCTGGAGCGCGGTCATCAGCACCAGCGGTTTAACCGTCGACCCCGGCTCGAAAGTATCGCTGATGGCGCGATTGCGAAAATCATCCAGCTTCGCATCATCGCGATTGTTCGGGTTGAAGTCCGGGTAGCTGGCCATCGACAGAATCTCCCCGGTATCGATTTTAATTAATACCGCCGCCCCTGAATCCGCTTTGTTCCAGCGCACGGCGTTATCCAGCGCGTCCTCGGTCACCGTTTGCAGACGTTCATCGATACTGAGCTGCAAATTGTGGGCCGGAACCGCCGGGACTTCGGTGATATTTTCGATGACGTTGCCGTGCCGGTCTTTACGCACCAGACGACGACCGGGCTGACCGGTCAACTGGGCGTTAAAGCTTTTCTCTACGCCTTCGATACCCTGGTTATCAATATTGGTAAAACCCAGCAGATTAGCGGCAACGTGCCCCGCCGGATAAAAGCGGCGCGACTCATCGCGCAGATTGATCCCCGGCAGGTGAAGCTTATCAATCCACTCCGCCTGCTCCGGATTGATCTGGCGCGCCAGGTAGAGAAACCGCGCGTGAGGATGCGCTTCGACGCGGTGGGCCAGCTCGCTAAGGTTGAGATGTAAAGCTTGCGCCATTGCCTGCCAGCGCGGACCGTAGCCGACGCCCCCCTTTTCGAGCGTGGTTTGCGGATCGACCCAGACGGCGCTCACCGGCACGCTGACCGCCAGCGGTCGGCCCTCGCGGTCGCTA
The DNA here is from genome assembly GCF_002556465.1 of Klebsiella sp. MBT K-1. NCBI lineage: Bacteria > Pseudomonadati > Pseudomonadota > Gammaproteobacteria > Enterobacterales > Enterobacteriaceae > Klebsiella > Klebsiella sp. MBT K-1. Next base: position 271,407 of record NZ_PDEL01000001.1, read on the forward strand.
ATCATGCCGCGCTGCACATCAATAGGCTCCTCGCGCAGGGATCGCATGTCCTCTTGTTTAACCAGATTGTCAGGGGAGACAATTTGTAGCCAGCCGACCCGGACCAACAGCAGTCCCATACAGCAAAGAATCGCCACGCACAACAACCCAAACCTTAGCGGGGTAAAGTTGGCGGCTGACTTAAGTTTGTTCTTTTGCACCTTAGCTCCATCATTATTTTGCAAGCATCTGATTTAACAGAAATAGACAAAACAGGTTGCTAAACAGTGCTAATAACGATGTTGATTTGCAACAAAGCGCAACGGAGGGTGGTAAATGGACATATTTTGCAATAAATGCTAAAAAGCCCCGCAGTTGCGAGGCTTTCTTACAAGATTCAGTGGTCTTAAATCAGATAGCAGTTACGTTAACTGCAGCTGGACCTTTCTGGCCGTCCTGAATTTCGAACTCAACGTTCTGGCCTTCAGCCAGAGTTTTGAAACCGTTACCCTGGATAGCGGAGAAGTGTACAAACACATCTTTGCTGCCATCAGCCGGAGTAATGAAGCCAAAACCTTTAGACTCGTTGAACCACTTAACTTGACCTTTAATCTTTGCCATTTGCAAAATTCCTTAGACTGTTTTCTTCGCCCGTGGGGCGCTTACATAGATAAAACTGACACATGACTGCATGAGGCACTAATATAAGGTTCGGCAGAGAAGCGGTATTCAACGACAACGTGTTTACTCAGGACTTCTTTACTGAAAATGCCACACATAAACAGAACTGTACCTCGTTTAACCCGAAACGTGTTATCACATACTACGTAAATAATGGCAAGCCATTTTTAGACGGGTCTCGATCGCTCGCACAGATTATAAGGGAATCATTTGATCGCCTGCACATTTATGCGACTTTGCTCGCTCTGACTTATCCTTATCGCGTCCTGCTTGCGCCCCCGGGATATCCTCTCTTGCGGCCACTTATCCGTCGTAGCTCAACGACTTCAGAGCCCCCGTCCCCGGCTGCAGTGAAACCGCCAATTTTAGGGGGAGACAAAAGTCACTGCATAAAGATGCATATAAAAGCTCATAACGATAGATGAAAAATTGCTTTAACGCAGTCATTTCATAATATCGAAACGCGTAAATTGAAGAGCTTAAAATATTGTCTATACTAATATTCCACGACAATAATGAAGAGCTGATGACAGCGAAGTCCGACTATTCTTTTATTTGATTAATTAAACAAAGCAATATAAGGCCGAGTGGGAAAGCCGCTTCCGCTGGCCCGTGCGCGCGAAAAAAGCTGAAGAGGTTTTATAGATAAGAATAAGTTATACAACCGGGTGAGATACAGGCGCACACCGCAAACGTGCGCACCTGTCGGTCGGATCAGCGCTCTGCAACAAGACGGATGAAATCGTCGTCGCCTTTTCCCTTTTCGGCTACTGAAGGTTCAGCGGCGATCTCCTTCTCAGGCGCATTGGCCTCACAGAGACGGCGCAGCAGCGCGTTTTGCCGCTTTTGCTGATCCAGCAGCGCCTGCAGCAGCGCTATCTGCTCATTGGCGCGCGAACTGGCACGATTAACAAAAAACCATAACAACAGGCCGACAAGCAGCAGCACAACAGAAAGCGCCACGGATGCCAGGCTTACAATCCCAGGATTTAGTAACTCACTCATTTCACCACCTCAAAGAGAAGGCGCTCATTCTACCACCCGCGCAGCAGAAGAAAATCAATCATATTAAAAATGTCTTACCAGGGAATAAATTTATTGATAGTGCAGATGCCGCTGAAGAACTGTACATCCTGATCGCACATTACGTTAAGCATCTGAGTCCATAGCAGTAAGCAACCTGCAATGATGACTGTCAGCAAAACCCACCGTAATTTTTTCACTCCACACTCCGCATCAGTATCAGATGTCGCCAGGATAACATGACCTTCTTAAACCGCGGCTAACTGTAATACGAAAGGCAAGTTTAGGAATCATAGACTTGTTTCAACTGGTGTTCATGCCAGAATGGACGCAAGGATAATACAAATAATGAGGCAACAATGCGATTGATCATTCGTACCATTGTGGTGCTGGCTATCTTGTGGATTGGCGTGTTATTAAGCGGTTACGGCGTATTAATGGGCAGCAGTGAGAACGCCGGGGGGCTGGGATTGCAGTGTAAATATCTCACGGCTCGCGGCATCAGTACCGCACAGTATGTTCATTCCAGCAGCGGTATTATCGGCATCACCGATTGCCCTATTCTGCGTAAAAGCGCCACGGTGGTTGATAACGGCTAGTCGCGAGCGGGCTACAGATTCTGTAGCCCGATTCACGCGCAAATCAGAACGGATAATCGTTATAGCCCATCTGTTCGGAAATTTTACGCGCCGCCGTATGCAGCATCGCGACATACTCGTTCAGGCGCTCTTCCGAGAAACGCAGCGTCGGGAAAGAGATACTCAGACCGGCGATAACCACGCCGAAGCGGTCGAAAACCGGCACCCCGATGCAGCGCAGCCCTTCTTCCTGCTCTTCGTTATCTTCGCCATATCCCTGCTCGCGGACCTTATCCAGAACCGCCAGCAGCTCTTCGGTGCTGGTGATGGTCCGATCGGTGCTGCGTTTGTACTCCACGCCTTCCAGAATCTGCTCAACCTCGGAACGATCGCGCCAGGCCAGCAGCACTTTACCGATCGCGGTGCTGTACAGCGGGTTACGACGCCCAATGCGCGAGTACATGCGCAAATTGTACATTGAGTCGATTTTGTGGATGTAAACGATGCTGTCTTCATCCAGGGCGCCCAGGTGGACGGTCTCTTTCGTCAGGCGTGAAAGCTCGCGCATCTGAATATCAGCGCTACGTACCAAATCAACGTTCTGCAAAGCCCGCGCGCCAAGTTCAAAGAGTTTCAGGGTCAGAGAATATTTCTCGGATTCGCCTTCCTGAGCCACGTACCCCAGCGATTTCATGGTCTGCAAAAAGCGATAAACGGTGCTTTTTGACATCATGACGCGCTGGGACAGTTCGGTAATGCCAATTTCACGCTCTTCGCCAAGCGCCTGCAGGATGCCAAAAACCTTCAATACCGAAGAGACAGAATCTGGCTGTTTATCCAAATCTGCAACTGCCATTTATCACCTCATCGCAACTGTTTTATAAAAATTAGAACCGGTTTTTATTATAAATTCGCATCCCGCGAGCCGCAATCGTTCTTCTGCCTATTCGTTACAAATCTGCGACATGCCGCTGAATAATCAATGCTAAAATTATTACCCAGTTAATAGTCCCCGATAAGATACAGACCTCACATGGATAAAAAACTCTCCGATGGGCTGCCTTTACCGCAGCGTTACGGTGCCATTCTGACCATTGTATTAGGCCTGGCGATGGCGGTGCTGGATGGCGCGATCGCCAACGTCGCCCTGCCGACCATCGCCAGCGATTTAAACGCGTCCCCGGCATCCTCTATCTGGATAGTGAATGCCTACCAAATCGCCATTGTTATCGCGCTGCTGCCGCTCTCTTTCCTCGGCGATATGGTCGGCTATCGGCGTATTTATAAAATCGGCCTGGCGCTTTTTACCTTCACGTCGCTGGCCTGCGCCCTCTCCACAAGCCTGGAAATGCTGACCCTGGCGCGCGTGGCGCAGGGCCTCGGCGGCGCGGCGCTGATGAGCGTTAACACCGCCCTTATTCGCCTGATTTATCCCCAGCGTTTTCTCGGCCGCGGAATGGGGATCAACTCTTTCGTGGTGGCGGTCTCCTCCGCGGCGGGACCGACCATCGCCGCCGCGATTCTCTCGATGGCTTCATGGCAATGGCTGTTTTTGATTAACGTTCCGCTGGGCATTATTTCCCTGCTCCTCGCGATTCGCTATCTGCCCGCCAACGCGGGCCGCAGCAAGGTCACCCGCTTCGACCTGCCGAGCGCGATCATGAATGCCCTCACCTTTGGTTTACTGATTACCGCGCTCGGCGGTTTCGCCCAGGGCCAGTCCGGCGAACTGGTTGCGGCGGAGATCGTTGCCATGCTGGTCGTCGGATTCTTTTTTGTCCGCCGTCAGCTCAGGATGCCAGTCCCCCTGCTGCCGATTGACCTGCTGCGTATCCCGCTATTCTCTCTGTCAATTTGTACCTCGATATGCTCCTTCTGCGCCCAGATGCTGGCCATGGTTTCACTGCCGTTCTTCCTGCAGTCAATGATGGGACGCAGCGAGGTGGAAACCGGTCTGCTGCTGACGCCGTGGCCGCTGGCCACCATGGTGATGGCGCCGCTGGCAGGCTATTTGATTGAGAAAGTTCACGCCGGGCTGCTGGGCGCGATTGGCCTTCTCGTCATGGCCTGCGGCCTGTTCGGCCTGGCTTTACTGCCCTCCGCCCCCACGGATCTGGATATTATCTGGCGCATGGCGCTCTGCGGCGCGGGCTTTGGTCTGTTCCAGTCGCCCAACAATCACACCATCGTATCTTCAGCGCCGGCTCATCGTAGCGGCGGCGCAAGCGGCATGCTGGGGACCGCGCGCCTGCTTGGGCAGAGTACCGGCGCCGCGCTGGTGGCGCTGCTGTTTAATCTGTCAGGAAATAGCGGAACCCACACCGCTCTTATGCTGGCCGGGATCCTTGCCGTTGTCGCCGCGGCCGTCAGCGGGCTGCGCGTCACGCAGCCACGCGCCAGGCTGTAGCCCTTAATCGACATAAAAAAATCCGCAGCCCGAAGGTTGCGGATTTTTGTTTTATTACAGCCGGGAACAGAGCGTTACTTCAGATATTCGCCGCTGCGCAGGGCTTCAATACGCTTATCCAGAGGCGGGTGAGTCATAAACAGCTCGCTCATGGATTTCGCTTTACCGTTAATGCAGAACGCCATCATGCTGCTGGCTTCCTGCGGCTCATAGCTGGTTTTCAGGCGCTGCAGCGCGGCGATCATTTTCTCACGCCCGACCAGTTTTGCTGAACCGGCGTCGGCATGGAACTCGCGGTAGCGGGAGAACCACATGGTGATGATGCTCGCCAGAATACCAAATACCAGCTCCAGCACCGTAGCGACCGCAAAATAGATCAGCGGGTTGCCGTTGCTGTTTTCACCTTCATCCCGGTTGCCGCCGAGAAAGCCCGCCGCAATCTGCGCGATAACGCGCGAGATAAAGATAACGAAGGTGTTCACCACCCCCTGAATCAACGTCATGGTAACCATGTCACCGTTGGCAATATGGCTAATCTCATGCGCAATGACCGCTTCCGCTTCATCACGGCTCATGTTCTGCAGCAGCCCGGTGCTGACGGCCACCAGCGACGCGTCGCGGCGCGCGCCGGTCGCAAAGGCGTTAATATCCGGCGCATGGTAGATAGCCACCTGCGGCATACCAATGCCCGCCTGCCGCGCCTGCTGCGCGACGGTATTCATTAGCCAGCGCTCGGTTTCATTACGCGGCTGCTCAATGACTTCCCCACCCACCGATTTCAGCGCCATCCATTTCGACATCAGCAGCGAAACGATTGAACCGCCGAAACCAAACAACAGCGCCATGATCAGCAGCCCGGTCATGCTGCTTGACTGAATTCCCGTCAGGCTTAGCACCAGCCCGAACACCACCATCACTGCCAGGTTGGTCAGCAGGAAAAGCGCGATTCGCATCATAATTTTCTTTTAACCTCGATTTAACAAAACGCACTATGCGATTACCCACATGGTATGGGTAGGACGCCAATTTTCAACCATCAGGCCCCGCTAAGTCACGAGAAAGACACAACTTTACATTTTGTAGCATATTGCTGACGCTGGGCAAAAGCGTTGACATTTTGTTGAATTCAGGCCGTCAGAGTTGGCAAGGACGGAAAAGAAAACGGGCACAAATTATTGTGCCCGTTGGGGATTTATTTACTGGCCGGGGGCTCTACCGCGGGCCGATCCTTTTCCTCATGGGCCAGGTCGAGCGCAATGTGAACCGTTTCATCAAGATACGGATCGGGCTCCTGGTAATCCTTCGGCAGATCTTCCAACTTCTTCAGTAACGGCTTGCCTTCGCGTTTCAGGCGATCGTTAACGCGGGCCAGACGAATCGCATCATCTTCTTCGTTCTCCTTTTCACGCTGCGCGTAGTTCAGGGAGACGATGTTGCGTTTGTCTTTCATCGCGTTATAGCGAGCAATGTCCTTCATGATGTACTGGAATTCAGGATCTTTAGCGATACGCGCATCGTGACGTTTGAGCAGCTCCGGCCCAAACGGCGTCAGGTCACCGTATTTCACGTAGGTTGCCGCATTGACGCTGTCCCACGGTAGCGCGTTATCTTCATACTGCTCACCGGTTTCACGCTCTTCCGTTCCGGTCGGCATCATGATGTCCGGCGTCACACCCTTACGCTGAGTACTACCGCCATTGATGCGATAGAATTTCTGAATGGTGTACTGTACGGAGCCCAGCGCCGGCCAGTCAGGACGCAGCATCTGATCGTAGATACGGTTCAGCGAACGGTACTGCTGGACGGTCCCCTTGCCAAAGGTCGGCTCCCCGACGATCAGCGCGCGACCGTAGTCCTGCATCGCGGCGGCGAAAATTTCAGAAGCCGAGGCGCTGAAACGGTCGACCAGCACCACCAGCGGGCCTTTGTAGTACACCACGCCGTCGGTATCGCTGTCTTCGCGCACTTTACCGTTGTTATCGCGCACCTGAACAACCGGACCGGATGGAATAAACAGACCAGAAAGCGAAACCGCTTCGGTCAGCGCTCCGCCGCCGTTGCTGCGCAGGTCGATAACGATGCTGCTGACGTTCTGTTTCTCCAGCTTCTGCAGCTGAACCTTCACGTCATCCGTCAGGCCAACATAGAAACCAGGGATATCCAGCACGCCAACTTTTTCTTTGCCGACGGTTTTGACGGTCATTTTAACCGCGCGGTCTTCAAGACGGATGCGTTCGCGCGTGAGGGTAACAATCCGCGTTTTCGCGCCTTTACCCGCAGGCAGGATCTCCAGGCGAACCTTGCTGCCCTTTGGACCTTTGATTAACGCGACCACGTCATCAAGACGCCAGCCGATCACATCAACCATGCCTTTACCCGGCTGGCCGACGCCAACGATACGGTCACCCACGCTGATGGCTTTACTCTTCGCCGCAGGACCGCCGGCCACCAGCGAATTGATCACCGTGTAGTCGTCATCCATCTGCAATACCGCGCCGATACCTTCGAGAGACAGGCTCATTTCGGTATTGAACTGCTCGGTATTGCGCGGTGAGAGATAGTTGGTATGCGGGTCGATTTCACGCGCAAAGGCGGTCATCGCCAGTGAGAAAACATCTTCGCTGTTGGTTTGCGCCAGACGGCGAATGGCAAACTTGTAGCGGCGGGTTAAGGTTTCGCGAATCTCTTTATCATCTTTGCCCGCCAGCTTCAGGCTGAGCTGATCGAACTTCACCTTGGCATCCCACAGCGCATTCAGCTCGGCTTCATCTTTCGGCCAGGGCGACTTGCTGCGGTCAAGGTTAAAGTTATCATTGCCGGCAAAGTCCATCGGACGTTCCAGCACTTTCAATGCATATTGATAACGCTCGAAACGACGTTTCTGCGCCAGGTTATACAGGTCGTAAAAAACGTCCAGCTTCCCGCTGCGCAGCTCATCGCCGATTTGATTCTTTTTCGCGGCAAACTGCGCCACGTCGCTGGCCAACAGCACGTTATGGCTGTAATCCAGCAGGTTCAGATAACGATCGAAAATTTTTGCCGAAAAGGCATTGTCGAGATCGAACTGACGGTAGTGGGAACGGGTAAAGCGCGATGTCACGCGCTCGCTCACCGTTGCGTGCTGCGGCTCTTCTTTCAGCACGGGGATTTGATCAATCCGGGTTATATCGTCCACGGCGAACGACTGGCCTGCGATTACCAGCAGGCCCGCCAACGCGGTGAGCTTAAAGAATTTGTTCATGCCTGGCCCGGCCTCCGTTTCAGAACACCAGGTGTTCTGCGCGTACAATCATTGACATACCAGAAGTCAGCTGTACACGAACGCCATCTTTGGTGATTTCCAGGACGGTGGCGTCCATTGCATTATTACCTGCTTTCACCTTCAGTGCCTGGCCAACGGTCAATACAGACACATCTGATACAGGGGTATGACGCTCTTCGCGCGGCGCTTTAGCTGCTGGTGTCGGGCGCGGTTTACGCTGCTCAGCGCCTTCTTTACGACGCGCCTGAGCCTGAGGACGAGGTTTACGCTCGCGACGAGCCCCCTCTTCCGGCTGGCCAGCGGCGGCGGCGGCTTCGCGTTTTTTCGCTTGCTGCGCTTCACGCTGCGCCTGGACGCGGGCTTTTGCTTCTTCAAGCTGCTGGCGGGCGTGAGCGACATGCTGCTCTTCCAGTTCGCCGCACGGGTTGCCGTCGAGGTCAACGCGGACTGCGCCAGGCTTAACGCCGTACAGGTAACGCCAGCTCGAAGTATAAAGACGCAGTGCAGCGCGAAGTTGGGTTTTGCTGAGATTCATCTCTCCGCCAACGCGCTCAACGAGATCCTGAAAAATACCGACTTTCAGGGGACGAGCTTCGCCTTCAGCGCTAAAACACTGAGGGAAGCGTTCGGCCAGAAACGCAATGACTTCTTTACTGCTATTCAACTTAGGTTGATTTTCCATGAAATTTCCTGATTACAACGGACGTAGCCAACAAGCCGCAGGCATGAACAGGCGTCATTATAATGACGTCATCGGTAAATGCTACGTTATCCGTTGATTATCCTGCGACGCGGGTGAATATTTTTTGATAATCAGTCGCAGAAATGAGTTTTTCCAGATGCGCGACCAGTTCTGCCAGCCCCTGCTCATCTTCAGCGGTGAAGCGGGAATGGGCCGTGCTATCGATATCCAGCACGCCGATAGTCCGATCGTTCACCCGTAACGGGAAGACAATTTCCGAATTACTGGCGGCGTCGCAGGCGATGTGACCATCAAACGCGTGAACGTCTTCTACCCGCTGCACGCGATTCTGCGCAACGGCAGCGCCGCATACGCCGCGCCCTACCGGAATCCGCACGCAGGCCAGCTTGCCCTGGAACGGGCCAAGGACCAGCGTATCGCCTTCCAGGAGATAAAAACCGGCCCAGTTCACTTCAGCCAGCCGCTCGAACAGCAGCGCGCTGGTATTTGAAATCATGGCCAGAAAACTGGTTTCGCCTGCCATTAACGCCTGAAAATCGCGGTTCAGATCCGCGTAGAATTCTTGTTTGTTCATTATTTATTCGCTTAGTTGTCTTACTACCTTACACTTACAGCCTAATAAAATAAGCTTTAAATGCATTCATGCTCAAGATGAATTCATTCCTGAGTTAAGATAGAGAGATACACTCATTTCTGTAAGCTATAAATGCCACTAAAAACACCCAGGATTACGCCAGCAAAAAAAATGATCGTCTACTCGGTCAGCGCGCCTGTTGCGCACGCTCACTATCAGCGCTGCCCGCAGTGCGATCTGCTGTTTCGTTTACCGGTCCTCAAAAAGAATCAAAGCGCCTGGTGTCCTCGCTGCAACGCCAAAGTGCGCGATGGCCGCGACTGGTCGCTTACCCGGCTGGGCAGCATGGCGATCGCGATGCTGCTGCTGATGCCTTTTGCCTGGAGCGAACCGCTTCTGCGCTTACATCTCTTAGGCGTGCGCATCGACGCTAACGTCCTTCAGGGCATCTGGCAAATGACCGGCCAGGGCGATCCGCTCACGGCGGCGATGGTGCTGTTTTGCGCGGTCGTCGCGCCGGTGCTGCTGGTCGTCTCAATCGCCTACCTGTGGCTGGGTAACGTGCTGGGCATGAATCTGCGCCCGATACTGCTGATGCTGGAGCGGCTCAAAGAGTGGGTGATGCTGGATATTTACCTGGTCGGTATCGGCGTCGCCTCAATCAAAGTACAAGATTACGCCTTTCTGCAGCCCGGCATCGGGCTTATCGCCTATATCGCGCTCACCCTGCTCAGCATCCTGACGCTTATTCATATGAACGTTGAGGAGCTGTGGGAGCGTTTTTATCCCCAGCGCCCGGCGCTGCGGCCGGACAATAATCTCCAGGTTTGTCTCGGCTGTCATTATACCGGACATCGTGATTCCCGTGGGCGCTGCCGCCGCTGTCACACGCCCCTGCGCCACAGGCGCCGCCAAAGCCTGCAAAAGAGCTGGGCCGCGCTGATCGCGTCGATGGTTTTCCTGCTGCCTGCCAACCTGCTGCCGATCTCGATTATCTACGTCAACGGCGCGCGCCAGGACGACACCATTCTTTCCGGCATTATGTCGCTGGCCAGCAGCAACGTGGCCATCGCCGGAGTGGTGTTCATCGCCAGTATCCTGGTCCCATTCACCAAAGTTATTGTATTGTTTACCCTGCTGGTCAGCATACAATTCAAGTGTGAACAGGGGTTACGTACCCGCATCCTGCTGCTGCGGCTGATTACCTGGATCGGCCGCTGGTCTATGTTGGATCTTTTTGTCATCGCATTAACCATGTCGCTGATCAACCGCGATCAGCTCCTCGCGTTTACGATGGGGCCCGCCGCGGTCTATTTTGGCGCCGCGGTAATATTAACTATCCTTGCTGTTGAATGGCTGGACAGCCGCTTACTTTGGGACGCACATGAGTCAGGAAACGCCCGCTTCGCCGACTGAAGCCAAAATTAAAACTAAACGCCGCATTTCGCCCTTCTGGCTGCTGCCGGTCATTGCGCTACTGATTGCCGGTTGGCTGATATGGACCAGCTATCAGGATCGCGGTACGACGATCGTTATCGACTTCCAGTCGGCCAACGGTATCGTTCCTGGGCGCACGCCTATCCGCTATCAGGGGGTAGAAGTCGGTACGGTCGAGAATATCTCGCTGAGTAAAGATCTGAGTAAAATTGAGGTTTCAGCCAGCGTCAAAGGCGATATGAAAGATGCGCTGCGCAAGGAGACGCAGTTCTGGCTGGTGACGCCGAAAGCTTCTCTTGCCGGCGTGTCGGGCCTCGATGCGCTGGTTGGCGGCAACTATATCGGCATGATGCCCGGTCAGGGCGAGCCTGAGGATCACTTTGTCGCTCTCGACACCCAGCCGAAGTATCACATCAATAACGGCGAGCTGATGATTCATCTCAAGTCAGCGGATTTGGGCTCGTTAACCAGCGGCTCGCTGGTCTATTTCCGCAAAATTCCGGTCGGCCGGGTGTATGACTACGCTATTAACCCGAACAATCAGGGCGTCACGATTGACGTACTGATCGAGCGCCGTTTCACGAACCTGGTGAAAAAAGAGAGCCGTTTCTGGAACGTCTCCGGCGTGAAAGCAGATGTCAGCCTGAGCGGCGCGAAGGTCCAGCTGGATAGCCTCTCGGCGCTGGTGAACGGCGCCATCGCCTTTGATTCCCCCGATGACTCTGCGCAGGCTCAGCAGAACACGGATTATCATTTATATGAAGACCTGGCGCACAGCCAGCGTGGGGTGGTGGTCAAACTGGATCTTCCCGACGGCGCGGGCTTAAAAGCCGGCTCTACGCCGCTGATGTACCAGGGTCTCGAGGTTGGCCAGCTCAGCAAGATGAATCTCAATTCCGACGGGAAAGTGACCGGCGAAATGACCGTCGATCCGAGCGTCGTCAGCCTGCTGCGCGAGAAGACGCTGATTCAGATGAAGAAGCCGAAAATCTCTCTGGATAACCCCAGCGTCAGCGCCCTGCTGACCGGCACTACCTTTGAACTGGTCCCCGGTGAAGGTGAGCCGCGCAACCAGTTTGCGGTACTGCCTGCCGATAAATCCATTCTGGAAGAACCGGATGTCGCGACCGTCACGCTCACCGCGCCGGAGAGCTACGGTATCGACGCCGGGCAGCCGCTGATTTTGCATGGCGTCCAGATTGGTCAGGTTCTGGAGCGCAAGCTGAACGCCGATGGCGTCACGTTCCAGGTGGCGATTATGCCGGAGTACCGTTCACTGGTTCGCGGCGATAGCAAATTCGTGGTCAACAGCCGGATTGACGTCAAAGTCGGCATCGACGGCGTGCAGTTCCTCGGCGCCAGCGCCAGCGAATGGGTCAACGGCGGGATCCGCATTATTCCGGGCGACAAGGGTGCGATGCAAAGCCGCTATCCGCTGTATGCAAACCAGGAAAAGGCGCTGGAAAACAGCATGAGCGATCTGCCGACCACCACGCTTACGCTCTCAGCTGAGACGCTGCCGGACGTGCAGGCCGGCTCCGTGGTGCTGTACCGTAAATTTGCGGTCGGGGAGATCATCACCGTTCAGCCGCGCAAAAACGCCTTTGAGATCAATATCCATATCAAGCCGGAGTATCGCCATCTGCTGACCAGCAACAGCGTGTTCTGGGCCGAAGGCGGCGCCAAAGTGCAGCTTAACGGCAGCGGTCTGACGGTGCAGGCTTCCCCGCTCTCCCGCGCGCTGAAGGGCGCGATTAGCTTTGATAACCTCAGCGGCGCCAGCGCCAGCGCGCGGATCGATAACAAACGGGTGCTGTATGCGTCGGAAACCGCCGCTCGCGCGGTGGGTGGGCAGATAACCCTGCACGCCTTCGACGCCGGTAAAATCGCCGAAGGGATGCCGATTCGCTATCTGGGGATCGATATTGGTCAGATCCAGTCGCTGAATTTAATTACCGCGAAAAACGAAGTGCAGGCGAAAGCGGTGCTCTACCCGGAATACGTCAACACCTTTGCCCGCGCCGGAACGCGTTTCTCGGTGATTACGCCGCAGATTTCCGCGGCGGGCGTTGAACATCTGGATACCCTTTTCCAGGCCTATATCAACGTCGAGCCTGGCCGCGGTTCACCGCGTCGTGATTTCGAAATTCAGGAAACCACGATCAGTGATTCACGCTATATCGACGGCCTGAGCATTATCGTCGAAGTACCGGAAGCGGGTTCGCTGGGTATCGGCACGCCGGTACTGTTCCGCGGGCTCGAAGTGGGCACGGTGACCGGCCTGATGCTCGGTTCGATGTCGGATCGCGTGATGGTACAGCTGCGAATCAGCAAGCGTTATCAGTATCTGGTGCGCAACAACTCGGTGTTCTGGCTGGCTTCCGGCTATAGCCTCGACTTTGGCCTGATTGGCGGGGTGGTGAAAACCGGTACCTTTAATCAGTTCATTCGCGGCGGTATCGCGTTTGCCACGCCTCCGGGTACGCCGCTGGCGCCGAAAGCGCAGGATGGCAAACACTTCCTGCTGCTGGAGAGCGAACCGAAAGAGTGGCGCGAATGGGGCACCGCCCTGCCGCGCTAAGCATAACAGGCTCCGGTGTCCGCCGCCGGAGCCTTTATGGTAAACTACGCCCCCTTTTTTCCTTGTGGTGCGCTCCCCGTGGCTCAAAACGCTGTCTATCTTCCTGAAGAATTCCTCGCTCAAATGCGTGCGGCCATGCCGACGCATCTCTCTTTTGACGACTTTATCGCCGCCTGCCAGCGCCCGCTGCGGCGGAGCATTCGCGTCAATACGCTGAAAATCACGGTGGCTGATTTTTTGCAGCTGGTAGCCCCCTATCGCTGGCAGCTCACGCCGGTTCCGTGGTGCGAAGAGGGTTTCTGGATCGAGCGTGAAGACGAAGACGACCTGCCGCTGGGCAGCACGGCCGAGCATCTTAGCGGGCTGTTTTATATCCAGGAAGCCAGCTCCATGCTGCCGGTCGCCGCGCTGTTTGCCGATGGTGAAACGCCGCAGCGGGTGATGGATGTCGCCGCCGCGCCGGGCTCTAAAACCACGCAAATCGCCGCGCGCATGGGCAATGAAGGCGGCATTCTGGCCAATGAGTATTCCGCCAGCCGGGTTAAAGTCCTGCACGCCAATATCAGCCGCTGCGGAATTAGCAACGTGGCGCTGACCCATTTCGATGGTCGGGTATTCGGCGCCGCGCTGCCGGAATGCTTTGACGCGATCCTGCTCGACGCCCCCTGCTCCGGCGAAGGGGTAGTACGTAAAGACCCCGATGCGCTGAAAAACTGGTCACCGGAAAGCAACGCGGAGATCGCGCTAACCCAGCGTGAACTTATCGACAGCGCGTTTCACGCCCTTCGCCCCGGCGGGACGCTGGTTTACTCCACCTGCACCCTGAACCGGCAAGAAAACGAAGAGGTGGTCAACGGGCTGCTAGCGCGCTATCCGCAGGCGGTGCAAGTTCTGCCGCTCGGCTCGCTGTTCCCCCAGGCCAGCGAAGCGCTGACCGACGAGGGTTTCCTGCACGTCTTTCCGCAGATTTTTGACTGCGAAGGGTTCTTCGTCGCCCGCTTACGCAAAACCGCCGCCATCGAGCCGCTCCCGGCGCCGGGCTATAAAGTCGGGAAATTCCCCTTCACGCCGCTTAAAACCCGCGAATCCGCCGCCGTTATTGCCGCCGCCGCCGCGGTCGGTCTGCAGTGGAGCGCCGAGCATACGCTCTGGCAGCGTGATAAAGAGATCTGGCTCTTCCCGCAGGCGCTCGAAGCGCTGTTCGGTAAAGTGCGCTTTTCCCGCATCGGGATCCGGCTCGCCGAAACCCACAACAAAGGCTACCGCTGGCAGCACGAAGCGGTGATTGCGCTTGCCGCGCCGGCCGCGCCCTTTGCGCTAACTCAGGCCGAAGCGGAAGAGTGGTACCGCGGTCGCGACGTCTATCCGGAAACGCTCCCGGAGAAGGATGATGCGATTGTCACCTATCAGGGCGCGCCGCTCGGGCTGGCGAAAAAAGTCGGGTCGCGTTTAAAAAACAGCTATCCCCGCGAACTGGTGCGCGACGGTAAGCTTTTTAGCAAAAAAGCGTGATGGCGCCTCGAAAAACAGCACTTTTTCACTGGCGCTTTACGCCCGTTTGTCTACGCTGAAAAATGTCGGCCTCAACTGGTCGTACCACAAATTAGCAGACAAACGGGGTGAATTTATGAGTAAAACCAGCGTACGTATCGGCGCGTTTGAAATAGACGACGCCGAACTGCACGGCGAACAGCAGGGAGAGCGAACGTTAAGCATTCCCTGCAAATCCGATCCGGATTTATGCATGCAGCTTGATGCATGGGACGCGGACACCAGCGTGCCCGCCATACTTGATGGTGAACATTCCGTCCTCTACCGTAAGCACTACGATCGCCAGTCCGATGCCTGGATCATGCGCCTCGCCTGATTCAAATGAACCCGTCGCCTGAGACGGGTTATTTATTTCCCCGCTTTTCCGACATCTCCTACACTTAACAATATGTTTTTCAGGATATGAGGCCAGGATGTTTGCCTTAGTACTGTTTATTTGTTACCTGGACGGCGGCTGTGAAGATATCGTTGTTGATGTTTACGATAACGAGCGGCAGTGCATAACCGCCATGGACGATCAGCGGATACGCCACGGCGGCTGCTTTCCGGTAGAAGATTTTATCGACAGTTTCTGGCTCCCCGCCCGAGAATACAGCGATTTTTAGCCCGCCAGCTGTAGCGCCACCAGGGTTAGCTCTCCACCAAATACGGCCCCTGTATCGATATAATGCTGGTTATCGCTGTCGTAGCGCCGTTGGAGCGGCGTATGGCCGAACCAGAAATGATCGGCGCCAGCAATCGCGCCGTGTCGCCCGGCGAAATGGTCGGTAAGCCGCTGCCGACGCCACAACACCTGATGCTCATCGACGGCGCGCTGCCAGCGATATACCGCGGCGGGGTAATCAGCATGGGCAATCACGTGCACCTGCCCACCGCTGTGGAGTTCGATAATCAGCGGTAGGTCGCGGCAGGAGGCGATAAGCTCCGCAAGGCACCGCCTCTGGTTCTGCGGGGATTGCGTATACCAGCCGCCTCCGTTCATCTCCCAGAGCCGCATCTCGCCGCCCGCAAGCGCCTCCAGCGCCATCTGCTCATGGTTTCCACGCACCGCGCAAACCCAGCGATAGCGCAGTAAATCCAGGCATTGCGCGCTTTGTGGCCCACGATCGATCAGATCGCCCACCGAGAGAAGCAGGTCCTGATAAGGGTCAAACCTGCGCTCGCGAAGGGCCGCCATCAGACGTGCGAAACAGCCGTGCAGGTCGCCCACCAGCCAGATATTACGCCAGGCGGAACCGTTAATGCGCTGATACATATTATGTCCTCCTGGCATAATTATAGGAAAAATCCGTCACTTCAACGCCCGTAATATTGGCACCTCAATCGACTTTAAACGAAAGGCAAATATAGTCCGGCGGGGCATTAAGCTCCCCGCGATATATCCATAGAATAGAGGCTAAATAACTCCGAGGTATTCATCGTGACGGATAACAGCCTGCATTCAGCCAGCGTAGTTGAACGACGCCCAAATCTTATTGCCGATCTGGTGATGGGTCGGCTAACCCCTGCCCCCATCTGGCAACAACGCCATTACCGGCTTAAGTTTTTGCTGCGCACGGCATTATTTTATGCGCCAACGCGCAGCATGCTGGAGAGCCTGGCGGCGCGCGCGGACTTCAATCAGCTGCTGGCCGCTCAGGTGACGCTGCCGGGCAAAGTTCATCGCCAGTATTTGACCCGCGGATTAAACGCCAGCCAGCGCGCGCAGGCCATTATCAGCCACTACCAGTTTGTCGATTCCCTGGGAGGCTCGCGCCTTGCGGGCGCCATGACCGCCGCGAAAGAGACGCCGCTGCTTGAGCTAACGGGCAAAGACGACAGCCGGTTTACGCTCTCCGCCTCCTCGGCGGGTAAAGCCGAACGCGAGGGCGAGACGACGCTATGGCTGCGCGATAGCGATGAGACCGTGCTGGCCAGCGCGACCTTTAGCGTCACCCGCCAGCAGGAGCAATGGCAGCTGACCATCGGCGGTCTGCAGGGGCCGCGCAGCAATATCCCGCATGACGTAATTAAGCGGGCGACGCGCGCCTGTTACGGCCTGTTCCCAAAACGCCTGCTGCTGGAGTTTATCTGGTTGATGGCGGCGCGCTGCCACGTTCATCATATTTACGGGGTCAGCGATAACGGTCACGTCTTCCGCGCGCTGCGCTATCGGCTGAGTAAAGGACGTCATTTTCACGCCAGCTACGATGAGTTCTGGCAATCTATCGATGGCGTCGCCGACGGCGACTGGCGCTGGCGCTTACCGCTGCAGCTGGAAAGAAAGACGCTTGAGAGCATCGCCAGCAAGAAGCGCGCTGAATATCGTCGCCGCTTTCAACTGCTGGATGATATGGCCGCTCAGATGGCGATACTCATGGATTAGATCTCCAGCCGTTTCATCAACGCCGTTTAGCACGACGGCGTTTGCATCTTCTACGGCGCTTTAGTTACTATCATAACTTCGTTGTATTCCTTACGGACGGCTAGTGAAGTTATGAGCAAAACTGAAATACTCCTGCTGGCTATCCTGCTGATTATTTTGGCCGCTGCTTTGTGGTTTATTTTTAGCGGGCAAATATGGTTCCTGGTGAGCTTTCTGGAAACATGGCTGTATCCCTCCTTCGTCACGCCGGAATAAATTCTTACCGATTATTTTTATCCCGTAAGTTACGGTCTTCCTTTCATCCGGAAATAACCCGTCAAGCGCTCAGAAAAATAACCGCTAAAAAAGTTAATGCCGTTTCTTGTCTATTATTTCATTTGTCATACAAATGTGTATACTGGGTCTCTTCCGATGTTGGCCCGTACATTTCACCTGCACTATGGGCCTGATTTCGTGCAGGTGTTTTCTCCTCTCCCTCACTGCACGGCGCCCAGTGTCTACGCCCGGCTTTTTGTCCAGATTTTTTGTTGCAAAGTTTGCGCCAGATTGTGATTTAAAAAAAATCACCTTATTTTTACGCCCCCTTGAAAACACAAATAAAAAACATAACACCAACAATTAATTAACATAAAGCATTTGGTTCCATATAAATAGCACTAACACAGCACAACAAACCAATAAAAAACAAATTATCAGCAATTAATACAAAATTACACATATTCCGCAGGAGTAGTTATACGTTAACCAACAAAACTGCGGCAGTTACCCGGTGACCAACGTCTATCACTATATTGTTGTTTTTCTTCAGCGGCTTTCCACTAAGAGGTTCTCTATGAACGTCAAAACCATCTCGCGCAGTGTGCTGGGCGGCTTACTGAGCGCCATCGTTATTAGTCAACCGGCTTTCGCAGCGGGAACCTTAAGCGGCCAGATTGGCGTCCAGGTGACGCTCGGCAGCGGATGCAGCGTATCGAACGTCCGCAATGGCGAGAATAACCGCTGGGGCAACATTAATTTCGGCGCCTATGGCGATCTCGCCAACTCCATTGATGCGGAAGTCACCGGCAGCGGCGGCGGAAGCGCGCTAACCGTGACCTGCACCGAGGACCTCGACTCGACCCTGACGCTTGACGGCGGCCAGTTTGGCGATGCAGCGCTGCGCTATATGAAAAACGCCGGCGGTACCCAGCAGATTGCCTATCGACTCTATTCAGATGCCGCCCGCAGTAATGAAATTTTGCCCGGCGGCACGATACCTATCGTTGGCACCGGCAATCCTCAGGCTATTCCTGTTTTTGCCCGCATCCGCCCCGAAGACCAGAGCGTCAATGCGCCGACGGCCGATGTGTATGACGACATCGTCACCGCGACGTTAACCTGGTAATCGCATAAGGAAAATGGGCGTCATGCTTCGACCCGAGTGGCTTACATTAATTCTGCTTTTTACCTCAGGCACCCATGCCGCCGTTGTCCAGAAGACGTTTAAAGTCTCCGCGCAGATCGCCGCAGGCTGCGCGCTTGGCGCCGGAGACGGCTCCCAAACAACAGATTTCGGCACCCTGAGTTTTGGCACCCTGTCATCGCTATACAGCAACGTTGATGTCGCCAGTACCTCTGGCGCAGGCTCAATCATCGTCACCTGCACGCCCGGCACCGCTATTTCAATCGCCCTCGACTATGGCGTCAACGGCGGCTCAGCCAGCCAGCGCTACATGTCGAACGGCAACAACAACACCCTGGCGTATCAGCTTTATCAGGACGCCAACCGCGCTAACGTTTGGGGCAACAGTACGCAAGCCTTGAGCGTCGCATCATTTCCGAGCACCACGCAAACCTACACGGTTTATGGCCGCCTTTTTGCCACGAATGGCTTCCCGGCGGTGGGCTCCTATACCGACACGGTCACCGTCACGCTGACCTATTAGATAATTCACAGGTTAACTATGATTCGCTGTAGATTTGCGCCGTTTATATTCGCTTTATCTCTTCCCTCATCGGTTCTGGCCGCAAGCTCCGTCCTGGTATGGCCTATCTTTCAAACTATCGAAAGCCATGAGAAAGGTTCTGAACTGTGGCTGGAGAATCGCGGCAGTTCGCCGGTTAATTTGCAGCTGCGCGTTTTTGCCTGGGATCAAAAAGCGTCAGCGGACGTCTACGCCGACCAGCGCGATGTTGTCGCCAGCCCCCCTTTTACCACGGTAGCGCCGGGGCAGCGCCAGCTGGTGCGGCTCATGCGCGTCGCCCCCATCGCCAACGGCAAAGAGCAGTCCTACCGCATTGTTATCGATGAGATCCCAGCCGCGCAGCCGGTAGCCCAGACGGAACAGAGCTCTGCAGGGCTGAAAATGCGCATGCGCTATGTCCTGCCGCTGTTTACCTATGGGCAAGGCCTCGCGCCGCTAAAGAACGCGGGTTCAGTCGAATCGGTAAGGACGACGCTGCGTTGGTCGCTCGCGCAGCAAAATAACCGCCAGACGCTGTGCATCGAGAATAGAGGCAGTCAACACGCCAGGCTCAGTACGGTTTACTGGGCGAACGCGAGCGGCAAAGGCCAAATTTCCCAGGCTAATGGCCTTCTCGGCTACGTTCTGGCGCAGAAAAAGGCCTGTTTCCCGAGCGGCGGAAAGTCTTCCGTGCCATCAGGTATGCATCTGTTCGCGAAATTAACGGATAACGGTCAGGCGGTGGAAATTCCGGCGAATCGTTGAAAATGAGAGACCTGAAAAGGACGGCGTCCGGAGGCCTGCTGGCGATGGCGTCGGTGACGGCCTGCGCCGCGACCTATGATTCACTGCCCGCCCCCGCGGCATCCTACGGCGAAAAGCAGGAGTATGAGCTGTACCTCAGCTTATCGGTCAACGGCAATATCCTTGCCAACGCCGTTCCGGTAAAGGTCAACGCTGGTCACTACTGGGTCGCGGCCAGCGTTCTAAGGCAAGCGCATATTCCTCTGCAAACCCACGATGCGCTGGTGGATGTCACGACGCTCCCCTCGGTTAAGGTGGAATACGACCAGCCGGGGCAAGTGCTTAAGCTTCAGGTTCCGGACCAGTGGCTCCCCGAACAGCGCATCGGGGAGACCATGGGACAACAATACCAGGCCGCGATCGGCAGTCCGGGGATTTTATTTAACTACGACGCTTACAGCCTCTTTTCATCCGGCGGCACGCAAACCACCAGCACCTTCACCGAAACGCGTCTTTTTGGTCCGCCGGGCGTCCTTTCCAATAACGCCGCGATCCGGCAAAACTGGTCTGCAACGGGCTATCAACAGCAGGGCTATATGCGCTACGACACCCTGTGGAAATACAGCGATAGCGAGCAGATGATAAGCTACCAGGCCGGCGACGTGGTCAGTAACGCCCTGACCTGGAGCAGTTCCGTGCGCATGGGGGGGCTACGCATAAGCCGCAACTTCAGCGTTCGCCCGGATCTGGTGACATATCCGCTGCTTAACTTATCCGGCAGCGCGGCGGTCCCTTCAAGCGTCGACCTGTTTATTAACGGTTATAAAACCAGCTCGTCGCAGGTTAATGGCGGCCCCTATACGCTGACCAACGTGCCGTGGATCAGCGGCGCCGGCGAAGCGACGGTAGTGACCACCGACGCCCTTGGCCGCCAGGTCTCCACCAGCGTTCCTTTTTATGTCTCCAATACCCTCCTGCGGGAAGGCCTGAGCGATTTTGATTTCACCCTTGGCGCCCTGCGCAACAACTACGGCATCAAGAATGCCGATTATGGCGCCGGCGCGGTGAGCGCGATTTATCGCTATGGATTAACCCACTGGCTTACGCTCTCGGCGCATACCGAAGACCGTCAGGGATTAACCAATGCCGGGCTAGGCGGCGATATTGGGGTAGGAAATCTGGGTACCCTCAGCCTGTCGGGCAGCGCCAGCCGCGGCGAAGGAGACGGAAACCAGTTCACCTCGGGTTACTCCTACTACGGCAACAGCTGGGGAGTGAACTATCAGCATATCCGCCGCAGCGCCAGCTACGACAACCTCAGCACCTATGGCTCTAGCGCCACGCTCAGCCGCCAGTCAGACCAGGCCACGCTGAGCCTGAGTCCGTGGGGAAGCGCCCTCGGTTCTTTTAGCATTGGCTACTTTGATATCCAGGCAGAGGATCGTTCGCGCACCCGCCTGCTGAACCTCTCCTGGAGCCGTAGCCTGTGGCTTAGCAGCAGCCTCAACCTGAGCGTAAACCGCGATCTGCAAGAAGGTAGTTACTCCAGCATGCTGCAGATCATCATCCCTTTCGATTCGCAAAGCTCTATGCAGTTAAGCGGCCAGCGCGCCAGCTCCGGTCAATGGGGCGAAAATATCAGCCTCAACCGCTCCGCCCCGGCAGAAGGCGGGCTTGGCTGGAACCTCGCCCATTCGGTGGGCGGCGATAATTATAGCCAGGCGGATCTCACCTGGATCAACCGCGTGTCAACGTTGAGCGGAGGCTACTACGGCTCGCGCAACGATCGTCACAGCTGGTTTGAAGCCACGGGATCGGTGGTGCTGATGGATAACAGTCTGTTCTTCACCCGGCAGATTAACGACGCGTTTATCGTTGTCTCCACCGGTAACTACCCGAATATTGCGGTGAACTATGAAAACCGCAAAGTCGGCGTGACGGATAAAAACGGCCATTTGCTGATCCCATGGGCGACGGCGTGGTATCCGGGAAAAATCACCCTCGATACGCTGCCATTGCCAACGGACACCGAAGCGCTGACGGTGGAGAAGCGCATCGCCGTGCGTGAAGGCAGCGGCGCGCTGGTTGAATTCCCGGTTAACCGCGTGCGTTCGGCAACCATTGTCTTCGTCGATGCTCAGGGACAGCCGCTACCGGTCGGTACGCCCGTCGAGGAAGTGAACAGCAAACAGCGCGGTCTGGTGGGCTACGACGGCGTCGCCTGGTTCTCGCATCTCACGCGCGACAATGAAGTCATAGTCAACGCCGGGGCGTTTCCATGCCGCGTGCGCTTTGCGCTCCCGGAAACAACGCCGGTTCCGCAACGGATAGGTCCGGTTAGCTGTCATCCATAACAGTGGAGATCAAGTTGAAAAGTATCCTCCCGATCTGCGCGCTGCTCTTTCTCCTTGGGCTAACGAGCAACGCGCTGGCCGCTTGCAGCATCAAAACCAGCGCGCCGGTTATCGGACCGGTGGATTCCTTTGCCCTCAACAGCGCGCCTCAGGGCGTGATGGCTGGCGCAGGGTTTTACTGTACCCCGGAACTGGTGGCGCTGAACTCAACCAACACATTAAGCGCCACCCTGTCGTCGGCCAACAAGAGCAACGGCGTTCCGCGGTTGCTTAATGGCGCGGGCGACGCCATCCCTTACAGCGTCTGTTCTGACGCTTCGTGCTCGCCGGCCTATCAGGACGGGGGCGTTATTAGCTGGTCCAGAACAACGCTGCTCGAACTGCTGGGTTTATTTAACTCAAGCGACGGCACCATGCCGCTCTACTTCAGAACCACCCCGGGAGCCAACGTCCCCGCCGGTACCTATAGCGATGTGTTAACCATCACCTGGGTGTACCGGTTCTGCTACGTCGGGCTCGACCTACTGGGCATTAAGATATGTATTCCGAATAACGGCACCCTGACCTCAACGGTCAATGTGTCGGTGAAGGTGACCAATGTTTGCTATATCGACAGCGCGCCGGACGTCGAATTTGCCTCTGCCGCCCTTCCGTCCGGTTTTAGCAACTACAGCGGCCAGCTTGCCATCCGCTGCACGAAAAACGCGGCCTATACCGTCAACCTCGCCAGCACCAACGCCAGCGTCGGCGACTGGCGGCAGATGAGCCAGCCTATCGCGAACCAGGCTACCGCCTGGCTGCAGTATCAGTTTTACCAGCCCAACGGCAGCGCATGGACGGAAAATAACAATCTCAGCGTGACCGGCTCCGGCGCCGCGCAGCCCGCAAACTATATCCTAAAGATAAACCCGACCCAGAGTAACCAGCCTGCCGGAACCTATACCGATACCGTACTGGTGACCGTTAGCTACTAAAACGTTAGCAGACGATTTTTTGTAAAAGAAATGTTTAGGAAATTATTGTTGTGGTATAAGAAAAAAGCCCCGAAAAAAGCGAGTGGGGTTTTGCAAGGGAATCTGCGATTTGTGAAAAATAGATAAAAAGAGACCGAACACGATTCCTGTATTCGGTCCAGGGAAATGGCTCTTGGGAGAGAGCCGTGCGCTAAAAGTTGGCATTAATGCAGGCTAAGTCGCCTTGCCTTATAAGAATAGTTTACCGTGTCAGGTTTTCCAGTCCGTGACAAAAGTGGACGAATAATTCGTATCAAAATTGCTGATGCCAACAAAAAACCGCCACGCCCGATATCGGGGGATGGCGGTTTTTTTCATGTAAATACAGCGGGATGCAGGCAGCGATCAGCAGAGCTTCTGCGCGCGCTCAATAAAGGGCGCCAGGCTCATTTTTTGTCCCGGCTGCTGCGGATCGTCAATCTGGATCACGGAAATCGGCTGCGCGTTAGTTTTACCGTCTTTCATCTGCTGCTCGGCGATGTCGTTTAGCGGGTACTGCACCAGCGTGCTGGGATTGATGGCGAACAGCGCATTGCCCGGACGGCAGGTCAGCATCACCTCTTCACGGTTAAACGCCCAGCTCTCCTTACCCACCTCAAAGCGGCTGACGGTAATCACCTGCGGCGCCGCCAGCGCAGCGCCAGAACTTGCCAATAACAACATTGTCAGAACGATTTTTTTCATGATTTAACCAGTTTATTCAGAAAGGTTCCCAGGTGGCAAACAGGCTGACGGCAAACAGCGCCAGCGCCCCCAGCGCAATCTCTATCTGCGTGGTGCGCACGATGAGCTGCTCCGCTCGCGTTCCGCCTGCCGACATGCGTGGCACCAGAACATACCGGTTCACCAGCGCAATTGCCACCATTGCCGCCACCAGCGCACATTTGAACAACAGCATACGCCCCCAGGGCGAGGCGCTAATCAACCCGCCCTGGATCAGCAGCGCATTTACCGCGCCGCTGGCGATGGCGCCGGCAACCGCCAGATGCCCGTAGCGCGAAAACCGCATCATGGTGCATATGGCGGCCTGCCGCCAGCGGCCGTGCGCCAGGCGAAGGCAGTAGATAAACGGCAGCAGACCGCCAAACCAGCTGGCCACGCAAAACAGATGCAGCGCATGATTGGTCCGCTGCACTATCCCCAGCCAGCCATCGTTCATCGCGGCATGTCCGACGCCCGCCAGCAGCAGCAACTGGGCGCAAAACAGCACCAGCAGTAAACGTCCCGGGCGTCGGGGCTTCAGCCAGACCACCGCCAACGCCACAAAGGCGAGTAAAATTTGCCATACCCACACGCCGCCAAACTGCGTCCTGGCCACCGCCTGCCAGATGGCCGGCTGCCAGACATCAGGCCAGCCGTTACCCATCAGGCCGCCCTGCGCCATCAGCATCAGCAGCGCCGACAGCGCGCTAGCCAACAGTAAATGGCGCATTAGCGGATAAAAGCGCTGCATCATCAGACGGCGCAAGGCCGCTGGCGCCCACCACGCGCCGTAAAGCAGGCAGCCGAAAGCGACCATCAGCGTGATGAAATGGATAAAGCGCAGGCTGACATAGACGGCACTGAGCATCGGCTTACTTCACGGTAAAGGTGTATTGTCCTTTCGTCTTATGGCCATCTACGGAGACCACGTGCCAGTCAACGGTATATGCGCCCGGCGTCAACGCCTGCTCGACGGGTACCGTGAGCTGGGCCTTATTGTTGTCGCTGCGGACGGGTTTGCCGAGGGGGATCGCTTTCTGCTGCGGCCCGGTGAGGGTGACGCCGCTAAACTGCGTTTCGATGCCTTCGGAGAAGCTCAGGGTCAGCGCCTGCGGTGACGCGTCCACCTCACTACCGGCGGCCGGCAGCGGTTGTTGCAAATGGGCGTGGGCAAATGCGCCTGCGGAGGTCAGGCAACCGGCGAGAAACAGAGACAGACGCAGGGCGCGTCCGGCGATGATTGGCATAGTTGTCATTCCTTTTTGTTATGTATGTAGCACAGAGAATAACCCTGTATAATGGCGCAGTCGAGCTAAGCGTCTGAGACTTGCCTTTTTGCCGCGTGCTTAGTACTTTTTGCGGCATTATCACAGGAGAAACCGATGGAAAAGAACCTGGCTAAATTATCCCAGGAGGAGATGGACAAAGTGAACGTCGATCTCGCTGCGGCGGGGGTCGCCTTTAAAGAGCGCTACAATATGCCGGTGGTCGCCGATCTTGTCGAAAGAGAGCAGCCCGAACACCTGCGCGGCTGGTTTCGCGAGCGTCTGATTGCCCATCGGCTGGCCTCCGTTTCGCTCTCTCGCCTGCCCTATGAACCGAAACAGAAATAATTCCCGTCCTCTGCGGACATCCGAGTTGGCAAGACCTGCGCATTGCATTACGCTGGTTTCTTTGGCCTGGAGCGAGCCATGCTGCGCGTAATCGATACAGAAACCTGCGGATTGCAGGGAGGCATTGTTGAAATCGCCTCGGTAGATATCATCGACGGACAAATTACCAATCCCATGAGCCACCTGGTTCGCCCCGATCGTCCTATCAGCCCGCAGGCGATGGCGATTCACCGTATCACCGAAGAGATGGTCGCCGATAAGCCGTGGATCGAGGAGATTGTGCCGCTGTATATGGGCAGCCCGTGGTATGTCGCCCATAACGCCAGCTTTGACCGCCGGGTGTTGCCGGAAATGCAGGGCGAGTGGATCTGCACGATGAAGCTGGCGCGCCGCCTGTGGCCAGGCATCAAGTACAGCAATATGGGGCTGTATAAATCGCGCAAGCTCAGCATCGCGACGCCACCGGGACTGCATCATCACCGGGCGCTTTATGATTGCTATATCACCGCCGCCCTGCTGCTCGATATCATCAACACCTCCGGCTGGACGCCTGAAGAGATGGCGACCATTACCGGCCGCCCGGCGCTGCTCTCCACCTTTACCTTCGGCAAATATCGCGGTAAGCCAGTCTCGGAAGTGGCGGAAAACGATCCTGGCTATTTGCGCTGGCTGTTCAATAACCTGGATCGCATGAGCCCCGAGCTGCGCCTGACGCTGAAGCACTATCTCGGGGAGTAATCGGCGCTATACCTCCGCCTGGCCCGGCAGCGTCCCCTGCGCCAGGCCAATCAGAAACGCGAACTCCAGCGCCACGCCCTCATAGCTTTTAAAACGGCCGGATTTACCGCCGTGGCCGGAATCCATATCGGTACACAACAGCAGCAGGTTATCGTCGGTTTTCAGCGCGCGCAGTTTCGCCACCCATTTTGCCGGCTCCCAGTATTGTACCTGCGAATCATGCAGGCCCGTGGTGACCAGCAGATGCGGATACGTCTGTGCCTGAACGCCGTCGTACGGGCTGTAGCTTTTCATATAGCGATAGTATTCTTCATCCTGGGGATTCCCCCACTCTTCAAACTCGCCGGTGGTCAGCGGGATCGACTCATCGAGCATCGTCGTAAGAACATCCACAAAGGGAACCTGGGCCACCACGCCGTGGAAAAGCTCCGGCCGCTGGTTTACCGCCACGCCCATCAGCATACCGCCGGCGCTGCCGCCCATGCCGTAGCAAAACCGCGGATCGCCGTAGCCCTGCGCCAGCAGCGCATCGCAGACGTCGAGATAATCGTTGAAGGTATTTTTCTTGCACAAAAACTTGCCGTCTTCGTACCACTGCTGGCCCAGCTCGCCGCCGCCGCGAATATGGGCGATAGCGAATACAAAGCCGCGGTCGAGCAGGCTCAGGCGGCTGGCGCTGAAATCCGCGTCCATGCTGGCGCCATAGGAGCCGTAGCCGTACACCAGCAGCGGACTGGCGCCCTTGCGGAAATGTTCATCACGGTAAACCAACGAGACCGGGACTTCAACGCCGTCGCGGGCGATGATCCACAGGTGCTCGCTGCGGTAGTGGCTGGCATCAAATCCTTTGACTTCCTGTTGTTTCAGCACCCGCCGCTCGCCGGTATTCATATCCAGCTCGAACAGCGTATCCGGGGTTGTCATGGAGGAGTAGCCGTAACGCAGGCGCGAGGTTTCCGGCTCCGGGTTATAGGCAAGCCAGGTCACATAGGCCGGATCGTCAAAGGCAATGCCCTGGGACTCTCTTGTCTTACGGTTGATCTGGCGCAGGCTGGTTAGCCCGCGCTGGCGCTCTTCCACCACCAGCCAATCGGTAAACAGGGTAAAACCTTCCAGCATCACTTCGTGACGCGGCGCGATCAGGGTCTCCCACTGCTGCTCATCGCGCAGGGTGCTGCGATAAAGACCGAAGTTCTTGCCTTCGCGATTGGAGCGCAGATAAAAAGCGTGCTGATAGTGATCGAGGCTATATTCATGATCTTTACGCCGCGGTAGAAAACAGACCGGCTCGGCGTCGGTCATTTCCGCATTGAGCAGCAGCACTTCGCTGGTGGTCGCGCTGGCCAGATAAATCACCACAAACTGCTGGGAAGTCGTCTTGTGCACGCTGACGTAAAAAGTATCGTCCTGCTCTTCATACACCAGAACATCCGCACTGGCCGGCGTCCCCAGACGGTGGCGCCAGACCTGATACGGTAGCAGCGTGGTGGGATGTTTACGCACGTACCACAGGGTCTGCGAATCATTACTCCAGGCAAAATCAGGCGACACGTTCTCCAGCACTTCCGCAAATTGCCGATCGTCGTTTAAGGGAAAGAAGCGCAAGCTATACTGCCGCCGGGAGAGATAGTCTTCCGCCACCGCCATCAGGCTATTGTCGGGCGAAACGCCTAATCCGCCGAGGGTATAGAATTCGCTACCGGCCGCACGCTGGTTGCCGTCAAGCAGGACGTCCCATTCATCCCACTCCTCTTTGACTACCGGCTGGCGTTGATAAATCGCGTACTCGCAGCCCGGTTCATAGACCTGACGGTAGCGATAGCCATTTTTGCTGTAGGGGGCCGACACTTCGCGCTGTGGAATACGGTCGATAATCTCCTTAAGCACCCTATCCTGCAGGCTACTTTGCGAAGACATCACTTTTTTGCCGTACTCATTTTCCTGGCGCAGATAATCAAGCACTTCCGGCTGCGAGCGATCGTCGTCGCGTAGCCAGTAGTAATTATCGATTCGCGTGTCGCCATGTAAGGTCATGGCATGGGGGATCCGTTTCGCTTTTGGTGGCATCTGCTTATTCTTCTGCGGCTTGTATTGGGTAGTAAAATTTTCAGGCTGCCTCAAAGCAGCCTGAAGGGTAACGTGACTACACAATATATAAGGGTGGCAAAAGTCGCCAGCGATGCAAGCGAAACGTACGGATTTAAGCCGTTATGGCCTGTTTTTGCGCCTGTATATCCCGTTCTATCTCTTCGCGCACGTCCTGCGGTAGCTTCAGCGCTTCACCGAGGGCATTGAGGTAGCTGCGTTCCATAAAGTGGTCAATATCGATGACCGCGCAGCTAATATAGTAAACTTCAAGCGCCTCTTGCTCGCTGCTGATGCCGTGGGCCAGGCTCTGCGGGTCAAGCGGCTGCGCCAGCGCCCGCTCAATTAACACCCGGCCCTGGACGTCGACGTTTGCCGCGCGCAGCTGCTCTTCAATATTTGCCCGCTCGCGGTCGTCGATATGTCCATCGCTTTTGGCGGCGAAGACCAGCGCCATAATCAGCCGTTCGCTGCGGGCGTCGAGTTCGGCCGGTGCAGGAGATGGCGCCTGTGCGGGCGCGACATCAGCCGATGTCTGCTGCGCGCTGGCGCGCATCTTCTGCTGATATTTATTCCACAACACGCTGCCCGCAACCGCGCCGCCGCCCACCAGCAGCGCGCCGGTGCCGTATTTGGCCAACAGCTTGCGCGATGATTTACTGGCAACCAGCAGACCTGCCAGCCCGCCGAGCGCGCCCGGCAGGAGTAAATTTTTGCCGCTTGGTTGATCGTCAGATGAAGAAGACCGCCCCTGCTGACCCAGCAGAGACTGTAGTTGATTAAGCCAGTTAGCCATACATTTCCTCGTTGCGCGATAAGCGATACCACCAGCCTAAACGACGCGACGTCAGGAAACGTTATCGGCAGCTAAAGATGAGCAAATGTCGCGCCGGGAAGCGCGGGAGCCTGCCGCCAGAAGCGCTGGCGGCAGCAGCGTAACTCAGACCGCTTTCGCTTTGCGCGGCTTCGCCGGCGCCGGGGCTTCAGATTCGACGACGTCGTCGGTCTTGTCGCCCTCTTCTGCTGCTTCTGCGCGATCGGCTGGCGCCTCGGCGGCGCCGTCGGCTTCCGGCAGCTTACCGGAGCGCAGAATATGGTTGAGGGTATCTTTGCGTTCGGCCAGCCACATCGCCATGCTATCGCGCTGCTCTTCGTCAAGCGTTAGCGGGCATTCAACCAGCCAGTCGTTCAGTACTTCCGCCAGATCGAGCATTTTGTCATAAGCATCGGCCTCTTTTTTGCTGGCAAAAGACATTTTTTCCTCACCTTCACGAATCACTACATATTTAATTTCAACCGCCATGATGCAGCCTCTCAATACTGTATTTTTATACAGTATATCAAATTTTCCCGCCGAACTCAAATGACGCGCATAAAGACATGCGCAAACGTTTTCGTTTATAATGCGGCGCATGTTTTTTTACTGCGGAAGAGAGTTATGACTGTATTAGGTACGGCGCTGCGCCCTGCGGCAACAAAGGTAATGCTGTTGGGTTCCGGCGAACTGGGTAAAGAAGTGGCCATCGAATGCCAGCGCCTGGGAATTGAGACCATCGCCGTCGATCGTTACCCTGACGCCCCGGCCATGCAGGTCGCACACCGTTCGCACGTCATCAATATGCTGCACGGCGAAGCGCTGCAGGCGCTGATTGAACAGGAAAAACCTGACTTTATCGTGCCGGAAATCGAGGCTATCGCCACCGACACCCTGGTCGCGCTGGAGCAGACCGGGCAGAAAGTCGTCCCCACCGCCCGTGCGGCAAAGCTCACCATGAATCGCGAAGGGATCCGTCGCCTGGCCGCTGAAGAGCTGAAGCTGCCCACCTCCGCCTACCGTTTTGCCGACAGCGAACCCGCCTTCCGCGAAGCCGTCGCCGAGATTGGCCTGCCGTGCATCGTCAAGCCGGTAATGAGCTCATCGGGTAAAGGCCAGAGCTTTATTCGTTCCAGCGAGCAGCTGGCTGACGCCTGGCAGTATGCGCAGCAGGGCGGCCGCGCCGGAGCCGGACGCGTTATCGTTGAAGGCGTGGTGAACTTTGATTTCGAGATTACCCTTCTCACCGTCAGCGCCGCGGACGGCGTACACTTCTGCGCGCCGGTCGGTCACCGTCAGGAGGATGGCGACTATCGTGAATCCTGGCAGCCGCAGCAGATGAGCGCGCTGGCGCTGGAACGCGCGCAGGAAATCGCCCGTCAAGTGGTGCTGGCGCTGGGCGGCTACGGCCTGTTCGGCGTCGAACTGTTCGTCTGCGGCGACGAGGTGATTTTTAGCGAAGTCTCGCCGCGCCCGCACGACACCGGTATGGTCACGCTGATTTCGCAGGATTTATCGGAGTTCGCCCTGCACGTTCGCGCCTTCCTCGGTCTGCCGATTGGCGCGATTCGCCAGTACGGCCCGGCGGCCTCTGCGGTGATCCTGCCGCAGCTGACCAGCCAGAACGTCACCTTCAGCAATATTCAGGCCGCGGTCGGCGCGGGGCTGCAGTTACGTTTGTTCGGTAAACCGGAAATCGACGGTTCGCGTCGGCTGGGCGTGACGCTGGCGATCGCCGATAACGTTGAGGAAGCGGTGACGCGCGCCAAAGCGGCGGCTTCGGCAGTCATTGTTGCGGGATAAAAAAAAGCCCGGTCGCGGACCGGGCCTCTGGTGAGCGCGCGAAAATTACTTCGCGCCTTCTACCGCTTCACGAGCCAGTTTGGTGATACGGTCGTAATCACCGGCTTCCAGCGCATCCGCCGGAACCAACCAGGAGCCGCCGATGCACAGCACGCTGTTCAGCGCCAGATAATCACGATAGTTCGCCGGAGAGATGCCGCCAGTCGGGCAGAAGCGAATATGCGCGAACGGGCCGCCAATCGCCTGCAGCGCTTTCACGCCGCCGTTAGCTTCCGCCGGGAAAAATTTGAACTCTTTCAGACCATACTGCATACCCAGCATCAGCTCGGATACGGTGCTGATCCCCGGGATCAGCGGGATGGTGCCTTCGCCGGTCGCCGCTTTCAGCAGGGATTCGGTCAGGCCCGGGCTGATAGCAAACTGCGCGCCCGCTTCGGTCACTTCTTTCAGCTGCTCAACATTGGTGACTGTACCGGCACCGACAATCGCTTCCGGGACCTCTTTGGCGATCGCGCGGATAGCGTCCATCGCGCACTCGGTACGCAGAGTCACTTCCAGTACGCGTACGCCGCCTGCAACCAGCGCTTTCGCCATTGGCACAGCGTGTTCCAGCTTTTTCACCACGATCACCGGTACAACCGGGCCGGAGGTGAGGATTGCTTCTGCAGTTGTTTTCCAGTTTTTCATCAGATTTTCTCTCGCCAGATCTACAAATCGAATCGTCTTAAAATGTGATGCAGGTTGCGCCCTGTTCTGCTCCGGAGAGTTTCTCACGCAGCGCACCGAACATTTCCCGGCCGGTTCCTACGCGCGAACCGCTCAGGTCAGGAATATGCGGCTGACGCGCGGCCAGCTCGGCGTCATCGACCCGCAGCGTCAGCTCGCCCGTCTGGCCGTTGACGCGAATAATGTCGCCATCGCGTACCTTCGCCAGCAGACCACCATCGTACGCTTCGGGCGTCACGTGGATAGCCGACGGCACTTTGCCTGATGCGCCGGAGAGTCGACCATCGGTCACCAGCGCAATTTTGAAACGGCGGTCCAATAATACACCAAGTGGCGGCATAAGTTTATGTAATTCTGGCATGCCGTTCGCTTTTGGTCCCTGATGACGGACCACAACCACGCAATCTTTGTCGAGCAGTCCCGCCTCAAAGGCGGGCAGCACGTCATGCTGGCTCTCGAAAACCACCGCCGGCGCTTCAATAATCTGGTTCTCAACCGGCACGGCGGAGGTTTTCATCACCGCGCGGCCGAGATTGCCGCTCAGCACTTTAGTGCCGCCGTGGCGAGAGAACGGCTTGTCAAAGGTGGCGATAACCGCTTCATCAAGCGGAGCGGCCGCCCCTTCGCGCCAGTCAAGTTCACCGTTATTAAGCCAAGGCTCCATGGTGTAGCGAGAGAGGCCGAAACCGGCAACGGTATGGACATCTTCATGCAGCAGGCCGCCTTTCAGCAGCTCGCGCACCAGCACCGGCACGCCGCCCGCCGCCTGGAAGTGGTTAATATCCGCCGGGCCGTTCGGGTAGAGGCGCGCCAGCAGCGGCACCACGTCTGAGAGATCGGAGAAATCATCCCAGTTAATGATAATCCCTGCCGCCCGCGCCATCGCCACCAGGTGCATGGTATGGTTGGTGGAGCCGCCGGTTGCCAGCAGCGCGACAATCCCGTTGACCACCACTTTTTCATCAAACATTTTGCCCAGCGGCATCCACTCGTTACCGTTGCCGGTCAGGCGGGTCACCTGACGGGCGGCGGCGGCGGTCAGCGCTTCGCGCAGCGGCGCATCCGGATGCACGAATGACGAGCCGGGCAGCTGCATCCCCATAAACTCAACCACCATCTGGTTGGTATTGGCGGTACCGTAGAAGGTACAGGTGCCAGGCGCATGGTAAGACGCGGCCTCGGACTCCAGCAGCGCCATACGATCCACTTTGCCTTCCGCATAGAGCTGACGAATGCGCACTTTTTCTTTATTCGCCAGGCCGCTGGCCATCGGCCCGGAAGGAATAAAGATCGACGGCAGATGGCCGAACGATAGCGCAGCCATCGCCAGGCCGGGGACGATTTTATCGCAGACGCCAAGGTAGAGCGCCCCGTCAAACATATTGTGCGACAGGCCAATCGCGGCGGACATGGCAATCACTTCGCGACTCAGCAGCGATAGCTCCATCCCATCCTGCCCCTGCGTCACGCCATCGCACATCGCCGGAACGCCGCCAGCGACCTGGCCTACCGCGTTGGCGGAGTGCAGCGCTTTGCGGATAATGTCCGGATAGCGCTCATAGGGCTGGTGAGCGGAGAGCATATCGTTGTAGGAGGTAATGATGGCGATGTTATTGCGCAGCATGCTTTTCAGCGAGGCTTTGTCATCCGCCTGGCAGGCGGCAAAGCCGTGGGCCAGGTTACCGCACGCCAGCTGGGCGCGATGAACGGTATCGGTTTTGGCCTGGTTAATCCGGGCGAGGTAGGCTTCGCGGGTATCGCGCGAGCGTTCGATGATACGATTTGTTACCCGTAACATTTCTGAATTCATAAAGGCTCCTCAAATTTTATCTGTCCGGCCGCAGCGCTTTAACGATACTTTTCGGTGCTTAAGGCACCTGTACTGGGGCTCAGGGGCAAAATATCTGTAGGCAGTGTAATAAAAAAAGCCCCGGGGGTGAATCCTCCGGGGCTTAAAAGATTAAAAATTACACGACTTGCTGCGTCAGATCATGTTACCGGTAAAATAACCCTGACGGAGGAGTTGGCGATTACTCAAACTCGTTCCACGAACGACCATCGCGGGTGATCATCGCCACGGAGGCAACCGGCCCCCAGGTGCCCGCCTGGTAAGGTTTTGGCGAATCGCGATCGGCGGCCCAGGCTTCCGTGATGGAGTCGACCCACTTCCACGCCTCCTCCACTTCGTCGCGACGCACGAACAGCGCCTGGATACCGCGCATCGTTTCCAGCAGCAGACGCTCGTAGGCATCCGCCAGATGGGTTTGATTAAAGGTTTCCGAGTAGCTCAGGTCCAGCTTGGTGATCTGCAGGTTATGCTTGTGGTCTAGTCCCGGGACTTTGTTCAGCACCTGGATATCCACCCCTTCATCCGGCTGCAGACGAATGGTCAGCTTATTCTGCGGCAGCTCTTGCCAGGTCTCTTTGAACAGGTTCAGTTCCGGCGTCTTAAAGTAAACCACGACTTCGGAACATTTGGTCGGCAGTCGCTTACCGGTACGCAGGTAGAACGGTACGCCCGCCCAGCGCCAGTTGTCGATATCTACGCGGATGGCCACGAAGGTTTCAGTATGGCTGGACTTGTTGGCACCCTCTTCTTCGAGGTAGCCCGGCACTTTTTTACCCTGCGCGAAGCCGGCGGTGTACTGGCCGCGCACCGTTTTTTCACGCACGTTGGTGCGGTCAATGCGGCGCAGCGATTTCAGCACCTTCACTTTTTCATCGCGGATGCTATCGGCAGTCAAATCAGACGGCGGAGACATGGCGATCATGCACAGAATTTGCAGCAGGTGGTTCTGGATCATGTCGCGCATCTGCCCGGCCTGGTCGAAGTAGCCCCAGCGGCCCTCAATGCCCACCTCTTCCGCCACGGTGATCTCAACGTGATCGATGGTGCGGCTGTCCCAGTTATTGACGAACAGGGAGTTGGCAAAGCGCAGCGCCAGCAGGTTCAGCACCGTCTCTTTACCCAGATAGTGGTCGATGCGGTAGACCTGGCACTCTTCAAAGAACTCGCCTACCCGATCATTGATCTCGCGGGAGGTTTCCAGGGAAGTCCCCAGCGGTTTTTCCATCACCACGCGCGCCGGTTTCGCGTTCAGCTTCGCTTCGCCCAGACCTTTGCAAATCGCGCCAAAGGTGCTTGGCGGCATGGCGAAATAGTTAATGGTCACCCGCTCTTTCTGATCGAGCATTTTGCCCAGGCGGGTAAACGCTTTGGTATCGTTGACATCAAGGTTACAGAAATCCAGACGCCCGCTCAGGGTCTCCCACAAACCTTCATCGATTTTTTCCTTCATGAAGGTTTCCATCGCTTCACGCACAACTTTGGTGTAAGCGTCTTTATCCCAGTCGGCACGGCCGACGCCGATGATGCGGGTGTCAGGATGGATCTGACCAGCTTTTTCGAGCTGATACAGGGAAGGCAGCAATTTACGTCGCGCCAGGTCACCCTTCGCGCCGAAAATGACCAGATCGCATGCCTGGGCCGTTTGCGTTACCGCCATGTCATTCTCCTTAGTTGATAGACTGGTGCTTGTGCCAGGCTATATTTGTAATTTTCTTTCACTGCATCGTACTGTGTTTACGAATTTCCCGAAACCCTCAGCGCCGGTTCCCGCTACTAAATCGCACAGGGTGGAAAACAGGCGCTGAGATTTTGGGCATGCGGCTAATATTGTTCGTTGTTTCGACCGATTCTCAGTTAGTAAAATACGACTCTGATCATGTAATGAAAAAAAACAACATATTTTAAGGTCATTCCTCACCGTTTCCGACAACGGAGGGGTATATTCTTGCTAAAACGCCTGATGATTTCACCCATTAATGAAATCGCTTCCATTGATGAGCGCCCGATTACCCATGAACATGCTGGAAAAAATCCAGTCCCGGCTGGAACACCTTAGCAAATCTGAACGCAAAGTGGCGGAAGTCATCCTTGCAACACCCGCACAGGCCATCCATTCAAGTATTGCCGCCCTGGCGCTGGAAGCCGGCGTCAGCGAGCCCACGGTTAACCGTTTCTGCCGCAGTCTGGAAACCCGCGGTTTCCCGGATTTTAAACTGCATCTGGCCCAAAGCCTGGCGCACGGTACCCTCTATGTTAACCGCAACGTCGATGAAGACGACAGCGTCGAGTCCTATACGGGAAAGATATTTGAATCCGCCATGGCCAGTTTAGATCAGGTCCATCATTCTCTCGATATGTCGGCGATTAATCGGGCGGTTGACCTGCTCACGCAGGCGAAGAAAATCGCCTTTTTTGGCCTCGGCTCTTCGGCCGCTGTCGCCCACGACGCAATGAACAAGTTTTTCCGCTTTAATGTACCGGTGATCTATTCCGACGACATCGTCCTGCAACGCATGAGCTGTATGAACTGTAATGACGATGACGTAGTGGTGATCATCTCGCACACCGGCAGGACCAAAAGCCTGGTGGAGCTGGCGCAGCTGGCCCGTGAAAACGATGCGATGGTGATCGCCATTACCTCCCCCGGTACGCCGCTTTCCCGTGAGGCAACGCTGGCTATTACCCTGGATGTGCCGGAAGATACCGATATCTATATGCCGATGGTTTCCCGCTTAGCGCAGCTGACGGTGATTGACGTACTGGCGACCGGCTTCACCCTGCGGCGGGGCGCAAAATTCAGAGATAACTTGAAGAGGGTCAAGGAAGCGCTCAAGGAATCGCGGTTTGATAAAGAGCTCAGCGTACACAGCAATAACCAATAAAAGTAGAAACAAAGCACTATCCTATTACACCGTCGGTATCGTTCCGGTATAGCGACTTTGCTCATCGGCGCTACCGAATCCATGTTCACGCAACACCAAAGATGTTTCAGTCAACGGAGTATTACATGTCCAGAAGGCTTCGCAGAACCAAAATCGTCACTACCTTAGGCCCGGCTACCGACCGCGATAACAACCTTGAGAAGGTTATTGCCGCAGGCGCTAACGTGGTGCGTATGAACTTCTCTCATGGCACCGCGGAAGATCATCAGATTCGCGCGGATAAAGTCCGTGAGATTGCGGCAAAACTGGGCCGTCATGTCGCGATTCTCGGTGACCTACAGGGGCCGAAAATCCGCGTCTCCACCTTCAAAGAAGGGAAAATTTTCCTCAATATCGGTGACAAATTCCTCCTCGACGCGAACCTGGGTAAAGGCGAAGGCGACAAAGAGAAAGTCGGCATCGACTATAAAGGACTCCCGGCTGACGTGGTTCCGGGCGATATCCTGCTGCTGGACGATGGCCGCGTGCAGCTGAAGGTCCTCGAAGTTCAGGGCATGAAGGTGTTCACCGAAGTCACCGTCGGCGGACCGTTGTCCAACAATAAGGGTATCAACAAACTCGGCGGCGGCCTCTCTGCAGAAGCGCTGACGGAAAAAGACAAAGCGGACATCGTCACCGCCGCCAAAATTGGCGTCGACTATCTGGCCGTCTCCTTCCCGCGCTGCGGCGAAGATCTGAACTACGCCCGTCGCCTGGCGCGCGATGCCGGCTGCGATGCCAAAATCGTCGCCAAGGTCGAGCGTGCCGAGGCGGTATGCGATCAGGACGCGATGGATGATGTGATCCTCGCCTCCGACGTTGTTATGGTGGCCCGCGGCGACCTCGGCGTAGAAATCGGCGATCCGGAGCTGGTCGGCATCCAGAAGGCGCTGATCCGCCGCGCCCGTCAGCTGAACCGCTCGGTCATCACCGCGACGCAGATGATGGAGTCGATGATCACCAACCCGATGCCAACCCGCGCTGAAGTCATGGACGTGGCGAACGCCGTGCTGGATGGAACCGACGCCGTGATGCTGTCGGCCGAAACCGCCGCTGGTCAGTATCCGTCTGAAACCGTTGCCGCGATGGCGCGCGTCTGCCTCGGTGCGGAAAAAATCCCTAGCCTCAACGTCTCCAAGCACCGTCTGGACATTCAGTTCGATAACGTGGAAGAAGCCATTGCCATGTCGGCCATGTACGCGGCGAACCACCTCAAGGGCGTCACCGCGATCATTACCATGACCGAATCCGGCCGCACCGCGCTGATGACTTCGCGCATCAGCTCCGGCCTGCCGATTTTCGCCTTGTCTCGCCACGAGCGCACGCTGAACCTGACTGCGCTGTATCGCGGCGTGACGCCGGTTCATTTCGATAGCGTCAATGATGGCGTAGCCGCTGCGCACGACGCGGTAACGCTGCTGCGTGACAAAGGCTATCTGGTGACCGGCGACCTGGTTATCGTCACTCAGGGCGATGTCATGAGCACCATCGGTAGCACCAACACCACCCGTATTCTGACCGTCGAGTAATTTTCTCCGCCATAAAAAAACCTGCCGGCAAATGCTGGCAGGTTTTTTTTCGCCGCTGACACCGATTATTTCTTTCGCGGGTACAGCTCTTTACGCTTATACGGCTCGATTTCACCCGGCTTGCGCGTTTTCAGCAATTTGAGGATCCAGGTGTACTGCTCGGTATGCGGCTTCACGAACACTTCCACTTCTTCGTTCATCCGCCGGGCGATAGTGGTATCGTCCGCCTCCAGCAGATCGTCCATCGGCGGGCGCACCAGCACCGTCAGACGATGCGTTTCGCCATCATAGACCGGGAACAGCGGTACGACGCGGGCACGGCACACTTTCATTAAACGGCCGATCGCCGGCAGCGTCGCTTTATAGGTGGCGAAGAAATCAACGAATTCGCTGTGCTCGGCGCCGTGATCCTGATCCGGCAGATAGTAGCCCCAGTAGCCCTGACGCACCGACTGAATAAACGGTTTGATCCCGTCGTTGCGCGCGTGCATACGTCCGCCGAAACGTCGGCGGACGGTATTCCAGACGTAATCAAAGACCGGGTTGCCCTGATTATGGAACATCGCCGCCATTTTTTGCCCGCCGGACGCCATCAGCATCGCCGGAATGTCCACTCCCCAGGCATGAGGAACCAGAAAGATCACTTTCTCGTTGTTCCTCTGCATCTCATCAATGATCTCTTTGCCCTGCCAGTCGACGCGGGAAAGAATGCGCTGCGGGTCGCGCAGGCCTAGTTCCGCCATCATGACCATCGCCTGCGGCGCGGAAGCGTACATGGCATCAATAATGTCTTCTCGTTCCTGCTCACTCTTTTCCGGGAAACAGTACAGCAGGTTAATCTGCGCGCGACGGCGCGAACTCTTTGCCAGGCGGCCCACAAAACGCCCCAGTTTGCCGAGAATAGGATCGCGGAAAGACGCTGGCGTCAGAGCGATACCGGCGAAGGCAAAAACCCCTAACCACGCGCCCCAGTAGCGCGGCAATAAAAAGGATTTTTCAAATTTTGGAATAAATTCAATATTATTTTTTTTCGTTTCCATGCCCAATCCGCAGACGTTCCGCTCAATAAAGATAATGAGTTAGTTTAGCGATACGTTGAGTAACGTACAAAAGAAAAAGCCGGCGCACAGCTGGCGCCAGCTTTAACTGACGGAAGGTTAGTCAAACCGCAGCTGCGGAATAACCTGTTTTGCCTGCGCCAGATAATCGGTACGGTCGGAACCGCTGAGCCCTTCCGTACGCGGCAGTTTCGCCGTCAGCGGGTTGACCGCCTGCTGGTTAATCCACACTTCATAATGCAGATGCGGGCCGGTAGAGCGGCCGGTGTTGCCCGACAGCGCAATGCGATCGCCGCGTTTGACCTTCTGCCCGGGTTTGACCAGCAGCTTACGCAGGTGCATATAGCGGGTGGTATAGGTGCGGCCATGGCGGACGGCGACGTAATAACCGGCCGCACCGCTACGTTTAGCCACCACCACTTCGCCATCCCCTACCGACAGCACCGGCGTGCCCTGCGGCATCGCAAAATCGACGCCGCGATGCGGGGCGACGCGGCCGGTCACCGGGTTCAGACGACGCGGGTTAAAGTTCGAAGAGACGCGGAACTGACGTGCGGTCGGGAAGCGCAGGAAACCCTTCGCCAGGCCGGTACCGTTGCGATCGTAGAATTTGCCATCCTCGGCGCGGATCGCGTAGTAGTCTTTGCCATCCGAGCGCAGGCGAACGCCAAGCAGCTGGCTTTGCTCGCGCTTACCGTCGAGCATTTCACGCGACATCAGTACGGAAAACTCATCGCCTTTTTTCAGCTTACGGAAGTCCATCTGCCACTGCATAGCTTTGATTACCGCGCTGATTTCGGTACTGGTCAGGCCGGCGTCACGAGCGCTGGCGACGAAGCTGCCGCCCACGGTACCTTTCAGTACGCTGTTGACCCAGTCGCCTTTTTGCAGCTCGCTGCTCATTTTGAAACCGTTAGCAACCCGGTCATAGGTACGGGTTTCGCGGCGTGACATCTCCCAGGTCAGGCTTTGCAAATCGCCATCCGCCGTCAGCGTCCAGGAGAGCTGTTGGCCTATTTTCAGATTACGCAGCTCTTTATCTACCGAAGAGAGCCGGGCGATATCGCCCATATCAATACCGTACTGATTAAGAATGCTGCTAAGCGTATCGCCGGTCGAGACCACATATTCATGGCCGCCGGAATCGCTGTCCGCTTTATCATCCAGCTCATCCTGAGGGATGGCCTCCTCTTCCTGAGGCGCCTGATCGATAGGTTCCGAGGCCTCTGGCAGCAGAGAACGAATTTCGCTTTGTTCCAGCTCGATGGTTCTGGAGATGGGGGCCGTTTCGGGATGGTGGTAGATGTAGGGTCGCCAGACGGCGACCGCTAAGGTAAGAACGCTAAGCGACCCCAGCATAACGCGGTGAGGTCGTGGCAGATTGTTAAATGCCTGAGTGACAGCGCTGGCTATCTGTTGCACGTATTCACTTCCTCGTTATTCTCCTTTCAGGCAGCTTGAATACTGATTCGCCATCTGGCTCAGGAATTGCGGATAACTCTCTTTACCCAGCTTAATTCCGATTCCAAGTGGATCCAGGGTTCCCATGCGCACGGACGTTCCCCTGGCAACAGCTTCTATAACCGCTGGCCTGAACTGTGGCTCAGCAAAAACGCAAGTTGCTTTTTGCTCAACCAACTGTGTTCTAATTTCGTGTAAACGCTGCGCACCAGGCTGGATTTCAGGGTTGACAGTAAAATGACCTAAAGAGGTCAAACCGTAGTGTTTTTCAAAGTAGCCGTAGGCGTCATGAAAAACGAAATATCCCTTCCCTTTCAGCGGTGCCAGCTCGGTCCCAACCTGCTTGTCGGTTGCGGCTAATTTTGCCTCAAAATCCTTCAGGTTGGCGTCAAGTTTGGCTCGACTCTGCGGCATAAGTTCCAATAATTTATCGTGGATTGCAACCGCCGAAAGGCGCGCTATCTCTGGGGAAAGCCATAGATGCATGTTATAGATGCCGTGATGGTGATCGTCGTCACTATT
This sequence comes from Klebsiella sp. MBT K-1, assembly GCF_002556465.1. NCBI lineage: Bacteria > Pseudomonadati > Pseudomonadota > Gammaproteobacteria > Enterobacterales > Enterobacteriaceae > Klebsiella > Klebsiella sp. MBT K-1. Next base: position 312,423 of record NZ_PDEL01000001.1, read on the forward strand.
TTCCCCGGCGCCATGATCGTGACCGTGGTGGTCATCGTCGTCGTCGGTGCCTTTCATGAGTAACGGTTTCACGCCGTCAAGCTCGGCAATCGTCACCTTTTTGTTCGGCGCAATGCTTTGCGTTGACTTATCCATAAACGCCTCCATCTCCGGACCAATCCAGACGACTAAGTCTGCGTTCTGTAAGCGTTTTGCATCCGACGGGCGCAGTGAATAATCGTGCTCCGACGCCCCGTCTGGCAGCAGTACCTGGGTCTCCGTTACCCCATCAGCAATAGCTGATGCGATAAAGCCAAGCGGTTTAAGGGAGGTGACAACCGCGGCGCTTGCCAGCGGTGCATGTGCGAACAAAAAAGCGGCGCTAAGTCCAGCGCAAAGAAGCGTATTTTTATGTAACATAATGCGTCTAATCATCGTAATGAATGAGAAAGATGTGATATTATAACATTCACTAGCTTGTGCAACCTCTAATTTGATATGACAAATCTTGTAACGCTGGAAAACGTCGCGGTCGTGTATGGCCAAAGGCGCGTGCTGTCTGACATTTCGCTAACGCTAAAGCCGGGCAAAATTTTAACCCTACTGGGCCCCAACGGCGCCGGTAAATCAACCCTTGTCAGAGTCGTTCTTGGGCTGGTAGCACCTACGGAAGGGGTTATCAAACGCGAGGGACATCTGCGGATCGGCTATGTCCCGCAAAAGCTGCACCTTGATGCCACGATGCCGCTGACCGTAAGCCGCTTTATGCTTTTACGTCCGGGAACCCACAAGCGCGATATTTTACCGGCGCTGAAGCGCGTACAGGCCGGACATCTGATCGACGCCCCCATGCAGAAGCTTTCCGGCGGCGAGACCCAGCGGGTACTTCTGGCGCGGGCGCTGCTCAATCAGCCGCAGCTGCTGGTGCTCGACGAGCCAACGCAGGGCGTTGACGTCAACGGCCAGGTGGCGCTTTACGATCTGATTAACCAGCTGCGCCAGGAGCTTAATTGCGCCGTGCTGATGGTTTCTCATGACCTGCACCTGGTGATGGCCAAAACCGACGAAGTGCTGTGTCTCAATCAGCATATTTGCTGCTCTGGCGCGCCGGAAGTGGTTTCTATGCATCCGGAATTTATCTCGATGTTCGGCCAGCGCGGCGCGGAACAGCTGGGTATTTATCGCCATCATCATAATCACCGCCACGACCTGCAGGGGCGGATTGTACTGCGTCGGGGAAATGACCGTTAATGATTGAATTACTGCTCCCCGGCTGGCTGGCCGGAATGATGCTCGCCTGTGCGGCGGGTCCGCTGGGATCGTTCGTCGTCTGGCGCCGGATGTCCTACTTCGGCGATACCCTCGCCCACGCATCTCTGCTCGGCGTCGCTTTTGGTTTACTGCTCAACGTCAATCCGTTCTATGCGGTCATCGCGGTGACGCTGCTGCTGGCGGGCGGGCTGGTATGGCTGGAAAAACGTCCCCATCTGGCGGTAGATACGCTACTCGGCATCATGGCCCACAGCGCGCTGTCTCTGGGCCTGGTGGTGGTCAGCCTGATGTCAAACGTGCGCGTCGACCTGATGGCCTATCTGTTTGGCGATCTGCTGGCGGTGACGCCGGAAGATTTGATATCTATCGCTATTGGCGTGGTTATCGTGCTGGCGATCCTGCTCTGGCAGTGGCGCAACCTGCTGTCGATGACCATCAGTCCGGATCTGGCGTTTGTTGACGGCGTTAAGCTCCAGCGGGTGAAACTTCTTCTGATGCTGGTCACCGCGCTGACCATCGGCGTGGCGATGAAGTTCGTCGGGGCGCTGATTATCACATCGCTGCTGATCATTCCCGCCGCAACGGCCCGTCGCTTTGCCCGTACGCCAGAGCAAATGGCGGGAGTGGCGGTTGGCGTTGGGATGATTGCGGTGACCGGCGGTTTGACCTTCTCGGCGTTCTACGACACGCCAGCGGGGCCTTCCGTGGTGCTGTGCGCCGCGCTGCTGTTTATTATCAGCATGAGCAAGAAAGCGGCCGCCTGACGCTTATGCGCCCGCGTCAGCCGCCGTCAAAACTCGGCAGATTGCGATGGGATCACCGCCGTCTGCGGACGTTGTCGCCCGGCGAAGGCGTTCACGCCGCAAGCCGGGACATCAACCACTCAGCTATTTTCCCGGCTTGCGCTCCGCTTGGCCGGGCTACCGGCCCCTGCGGTCTGCTGTTTTATCGCCGGACAACGATTAAGGCATTTCCGGCGGCGTAATGCCGAAGTGGGTCCAGGCCCGCACCGTCGCCATTCGCCCGCGCGGAGTACGCTGTAAAAAGCCCTGCTGGATCAGATACGGCTCAAGCACATCTTCAATCGTTTCCCGCTCTTCGCCGATGGCCGCCGCCAGGTTATCCAGCCCGACCGGCCCGCCAAAGAATTTATCGATGACCGCCAGCAGCAGCTTACGGTCCATATAATCAAAGCCTTCCGCATCCACGTTGAGCATATCCAGCGCCTGAGCGGCAATATCCTCAGAGATACGCCCGTCGTAGCGAACCTCGGCAAAATCGCGCACCCGGCGCAACAGGCGGTTGGCGATTCGCGGCGTGCCGCGCGCGCGACGCGCGACCTCCAGAGCCCCCTCTTCGCTCATCTCCAGCCCCATATAGCGGGCGCTGCGGCTGACAATATGCTGCAGGTCCGGGATCTGATAGAACTCCAGGCGCTGAACGATGCCAAAACGGTCGCGCAGCGGCGAAGTCAATGAACCTGCGCGAGTCGTCGCGCCAATCAGGGTAAACGGCGGCAGATCGATTTTTATCGAACGCGCCGCGGGCCCTTCGCCAATCATGATATCCAGCTGATAATCTTCCATTGCCGGATAGAGAACTTCTTCAACAACCGGTGACAGACGGTGGATCTCGTCGATAAACAGAACGTCGTGGGGTTCAAGATTGGTCAACATCGCCGCCAGATCGCCCGCCTTTTCCAGCACCGGGCCGGAGGTGGTGCGCAGGTTCACGCCCATCTCGTTGGCGACGATGTTTGCCAGGGTGGTTTTCCCCAGCCCCGGCGGGCCAAAAATCAGCAGGTGATCGAGCGCGTCGCCGCGCAGCTTCGCCGCCTGGATAAAAATCTCCATCTGCGAACGGACGTGCGGCTGGCCCACGTACTCTTGCAGCAATTTAGGGCGAATGGCGCGATCGGCTGCCTCTTCAAAACCGCTGCTGTCCGCCGATACCAGCCTGTCTGCTTCAATCATCCCTTACCTCACAACGCGGCGCGGAGCGCTTCGCGAATTAGCGTTTCACTGTTGGCATCCGGGCGCACGATTTTGCTGACCATCCGGCTGGCCTCCTGAGGTTTATAGCCCAGCGCCACCAGCGCGGCAACCGCTTCCTGTTCAGCATCATCATCAGAAGGACCGGCTGGAGACGTCAGCACCAGATCCGCCGCCGGCGTAAACAGATCGCCGTGCAGCCCTTTAAAGCGGTCTTTCATTTCGACAATCAGGCGTTCCGCGGTTTTCTTGCCGATTCCCGGCAGCTTCACCAGCGCCGCCAGCTCCTCGCGCTCAACGGCATTCACAAACTGCTGCGCCGACATGCCGGAAAGGATCGCCAGCGCCAGCTTCGGACCGACGCCGTTGGTTTTAATCAGCTCTTTAAACAGCGTGCGCTCCTGCTTGTTGTTAAAGCCATACAGCAGCTGAGCGTCTTCGCGGACGATAAAGTGGGTAAAAATGATCGCCTCTTTGCCCACGTCCGGCAGCTCGTAGAAACAGGTCATCGGCAGATGAACCTCATAGCCTACGCCTCCCGTTTCGAGTAAAACCAGCGGGGGTTGTTTTTCGAGAATGATGCCTCTGAGTCTGCCTATCACGTGGAGCTCCTGGATTAAGGGCTGAAAGTCTAATGCGGTATCATAAAAAAAGGCTGGATAGATATCCAGCCTGATTTCAGGTTATCGTAAGCGTCCACGCGCCAGATTCAGGCGGCTTTCGCTGATCTGGGCGGCGTTCTGGCTGACGTGGCAGTGGGTGATGGCGATGGCTAAAGCATCCGCCGCATCCGCCTGCGGGTTGGCCGGCAGCTTGAGCAAGGTGCGCACCATATGCTGCACCTGGCTCTTTTCCGCGCTGCCGATGCCGACAACGGTCTGCTTTACCTGCCTGGCGGCGTACTCAAAGACCGGCAGGTCCTGATTCGTCGCCGCGACAATCGCCACGCCGCGCGCCTGGCCGAGCTTCAGCGCCGAGTCGGCATTCTTGGCCATAAACACTTGTTCGATGGCGAAATAGTCCGGCTGGAACTGGGTAATAATTTCCGTGACGCCCGCATAGATGAGCTTCAGGCGAGACGGTAAATCATCCACTTTCGTGCGAATACAGCCGCTGCCCAGATAGCTGAGCTGGCGTCCAACCTGGCGGATGACGCCATAACCAGTGACGCGCGACCCCGGGTCAATGCCGAGAATAATGGCCATCACGCGCCTCCGGTTAGTGGTTTAACGGTCGGCAACATTAGAGCGTTGCGGCGACCTCATCAGAGATCTCGCCGTTGTGATAAACTTCCTGCACGTCGTCGCAATCTTCCAGCATATCGATCAGACGCAGCAGTTTCGGCGCAGTTTCCGCGTCCATGTCCGCTTTGGTAGACGGGATCATCGAGACTTCAGCGGCGTCCGCTTTCAGGCCGGCGGCTTCCAGCGCATCGCGTACCGCGCCCATCTCTTCCCACGCGGTATAAACGTCAATCGCGCCGTCGTCATAGGTCACAACGTCTTCCGCGCCCGCTTCCAGCGCCGCTTCCATGATCGCATCTTCGTCGCCTTTCTCGAAGGAGATAACGCCTTTTTTGCTGAACAGGTAGGAAACGGAACCGTCGGTCCCCAGGTTACCGCCGGTTTTGGTGAAGGCATGACGGACTTCCGCAACGGTACGGTTACGGTTGTCGGACAGACATTCAACCATCACCGCCGTGCCGCCAGGACCGTAACCTTCATAGATGATGGTTTCCATGTTTGCATCATCATCGCCGCCCACGCCGCGGGCAATAGCGCGGTTCAGGGTGTCGCGGGTCATGTTGTTGCTCAGCGCTTTGTCGATTGCCGCGCGCAGACGCGGGTTAGATCCCGCATCGCCGCCGCCCAGACGCGCGGCGGTGACCAGCTCGCGAATAATTTTCGTAAAGATTTTACCGCGCTTGGCATCCTGTGCCGCTTTGCGGTGCTTGGTGTTGGCCCATTTACTATGACCTGCCATAAAAAACTCTCCAAAAAAGCGCGCCCTTTCAGGCGGCGTTAATTACAAATTCTTCAATCGCCTGCCGGTTGCTCCAGGACTTGGTCAACGTGGCGGCTTCCGCCGCATCAACCCAGCGATAGTCCAGATGTTCCGTAAAGACAATCTGGCGTTCATGGGGGAGCGCAAGACGGAACCAAAATTCCGTATTACGCTCAACGCCCGGCGCATAGCGATGACGTAAATGAGAAAATATCTCGAACTCTACCGTGCGCTGACAGTCAACCAACGCCAGTTGCTCGCTGGCGACATCAATGGCGACTTCTTCCATAACTTCACGCGCGGCAGCCTGCGGCGCGGTCTCTCCCTCTTCCAGGCTGCCGGTAACCGACTGCCAGAACGCGGGATCGTCGCGCCGCTGCAACATCAGCACCCGCTTCGTATCTTTGGCGTAAATCACCACCAGCACGGAAACGGGGAGCTTGAATGACATCTTACTTATTCTCCAGAGACTCTTTTGCCTCTTTCGCCACCACCTGAATACCCAGCTCGCTCAGCGATGCCGGGTTAGCGAAGCTTGGCGCTTCGGTCATCAGGCAAGCGGCGGCGGTAGTTTTCGGGAAGGCGATAACGTCACGGATATTATCGGTACCGGTCAGCAGCATGGTCAAACGGTCAAGACCGAAAGCCAGGCCCGCGTGCGGCGGAGTACCGTATTTCAGCGCGTCCAGCAGGAAGCCAAACTTCTCGCGCTGCTCTTGCTCGTTAATGCCGAGAATGCCGAACACGGTCTGCTGCATTTCACCGCTGTGAATACGTACCGAACCGCCGCCGACTTCATAGCCGTTGATGACCATATCGTAGGCGTTGGCCACCGCGTCTTCCGGCGCGGCCTTCAGCTCGGCGGCGGACATATCTTTCGGCGAGGTGAACGGATGGTGCATCGCGGTCAGGCCGCCTTCACCGTCGTCTTCAAACATCGGGAAGTCGATAACCCACAGCGGCGCCCATTTGTTTTCGTCGGTCAGGTTCAGGTCTTTGCCCAGCTTCAGACGCAGCGCGCCGAGCGCGTCGGCGACAACCTTTTTGTTATCCGCGCCGAAGAAGATCATGTCGCCATCCTGCGCGCCGGTGCGCTCAAGGATCGCTTCAACGATGTCGGCGTTAAGGAATTTAGCTACCGGGCTGTTGATGCCTTCAAGGCCTTTCGCCCGCTCGGTGACTTTAATATAGGCCAGGCCTTTTGCGCCGTAGATCTGGACAAACTTACCGTACTCGTCGATTTGCTTACGGGTCAGCGCAGCGCGGCCCGGTACGCGCAGCGCGGCTACGCGGCCTTTGGCATCGTTAGCTGGACCTGCGAAGACGGCGAATTCCACCGCTTTGACCAGATCGGCAACGTCCACCAGCTCCATCGGGTTACGCAGGTCTGGTTTATCGGAACCGTAGCGGCGCTCGGCTTCGGCGAAGGTCATGATCGGGAAATCGCCCAGATCCACGCCCTTCACTTCCTGCCACAGATTACGCACCAGCGCTTCCATCACTTCACGCACCTGCTCGGCGGTCATAAAGGAGGTCTCGACGTCGATCTGGGTGAATTCCGGCTGGCGGTCGGCGCGCAGGTCTTCGTCGCGGAAACATTTAACAATCTGATAGTAGCGGTCAAAACCGGACATCATCAGCAGCTGTTTGAACAGCTGGGGAGACTGCGGCAGCGCGTAGAATTTGCCTTTATGCACACGAGAAGGCACCAGATAGTCGCGCGCGCCTTCCGGGGTAGCTTTGGTCAGCATCGGCGTTTCGATATCGAGGAAGCCGTGGTCGTCCATAAAACGGCGGACGAGGCTGGTAATCTTCGCACGGGTTTTCAGGCGCTGCGCCATTTCCGGACGACGCAGGTCCAGGTAGCGGTATTTCAGACGCGCTTCTTCGGTGTTGACGTGGTTGGAGTCCAGCGGCAGCGCTTCCGCGCGGTTGATAATGGTCAGGTCGGATGCCAGCACTTCGATGGCGCCGGTGGCCATATCGCTATTCACGTTTTTTTCGTCACGCGCACGCACGGTGCCGGTGACCTGGATGCAGAACTCATTACGCAGTTCAGAGGCCAGCTTTAATGCGTCGGCGCGATCCGGATCGAAAAACACCTGCACGATGCCTTCGCGGTCACGCATATCGATAAAGATAAGGCTACCAAGATCACGACGACGGTTGACCCAACCACACAGAGTCACTTGCTGCCCTACGTGGGACAGACGAAGCTGCCCGCAATATTCTGTACGCATGAGATATCCCTTAACTTAGCCGCAGGCGGATTGTTGCCTGCCTTGCAGGCGACGAGGTCGCAGCTTTAGCTGATGTCACAACTGAATGAAAAAAGGCGGCTATTATACTGGAAATTATGCCGCACGATAAGTCCGGCGCAGCGCGCTGCGTTGCTTTGCTGCACGCTTATTGCTTGTACTCACAAAAATTAACAAAATTTGTTACCCTCGGGCGAGATCGGCAACGGTATTGTAGCGGCCTGACAACAAAAGAAGATACGGGGATATCATGTTAGAACTCAATGCAAAAAAGACCGCGCTGGTCGTTATTGACCTGCAGGAAGGCATTTTACCGTTTGCCGGCGGCCCGCATCGCGCTGACGAAGTGGTTGAGCGCGCCGCGAGTCTGGCGAAAAAGTGCCGCCAGCAGGGTTCCCCGGTGGTCATGGTTCGCGTTGGCTGGTCGGCGGATTTCGCGGAAGCGCTGAAGCAGCCGGTCGATGCTCAGGCAGGCGCGCCAACGCTACCGGAAAACTGGTGGGCCTATCCGCTCGCGCTGGAAAAACAGGCGAGCGATATCGAAGTCACCAAACGCCAGTGGGGGGCCTTTTACGGCACCGACCTGGAGCTGCAGCTTCGCCGTCGCGGTATCGATACGATTATCCTGTGCGGTATCTCCACGAATATCGGCGTCGAATCTACGGCGCGCAACGCCTGGGAGTTGGGTTTTAATCTCATTCTTGTCGAAGACGCCTGCAGCGCGGCGACGGCGGAACAGCATCTTAGCAGCATGACGCATATCTTCCCGCGGATTGCCCGCGTGCGTAGTACCGAGGAGGTGCTTGCCGCATTATGATTTATATAGGGCTTCCCCAGTGGGCGCACCCGAAGTGGGTGCGGCTGGGTATCACCAGCCTTGAAGAGTATGCCCGCCACTTCAACTGCGTGGAGGGCAACACCACCCTGTACGCGTTACCAAAAGCGGAGATTGTCAGCCGCTGGTATGAACAAACCCACGACGATTTTCGCTTCTGCTTCAAATTTCCGGCCACCATTTCGCACCGGGCGGCGCTGCGCAACTGCGACGACTTAAGCCATGAGTTTTTTACCCGTCTGGCGCCGCTGTCTTCGCGCATCGGCCAGTACTGGCTCCAGTTGCCGGCGACGTTCGGCCCTCGGGACCTCACCGCCCTCTGGCCGTTCCTCGACAGCCTGCCGCGCGAATTCCGCTACGGCGTTGAGGTAAGGCATCCGGAATTTTTCGCCAAAGGGGAAGCGGAACAGCAGCTCAATCGCGGCCTGCATCAGCGTAACGTCAATCGCGTGATCCTTGATAGCCGTCCGGTTCATAGCGCCGTCGCCCGCAGCCCGGCGATGATCGAGGCGCAGAAGAAGAAGCCTAAAGTCCCCGTCCATGCGCTGGTGACGGCCCATAATCCAATGGTGCGTTTTATCGGCAGCGATGATATGACGCAGAATCGCGAGCTTTTTAGCGTGTGGATTCGCACGCTGCCAAAATGGACGCCGACCGCCACGCCGTACCTGTTCCTCCATACTCCGGATATCGCCCAGGCGCCGGAACTGGTCGACACCCTGTGGGGCGATCTGCGTACTGCCCTACCGGAAATAGGGAATGCGCCCTCAATTCCGCAGCAAACCTCTCTTTTCTGATATCCTGCTATCCTCAATTGAGCCACCGGAAGCGATAAAAGGGAGTTTTGAGTATGGTCAGCGCGCTGTATGCGGTCTTAGGTGCGTTATTGCTTATTAAGTTTTCCTGGGACGTCGTACGCCTGAGGACGCAATATCGCGTAGGCTACGGCGACGGTGGTTTTAGCGAGCTGCAGGTCGCTATTCGCGTGCACGGGAACGCGGTGGAGTATGTTCCCATTGGCCTGATCTTACTGCTGTTTATGGAGATGAACGGCGCCCAGACCTGGATGGTCCACGTCTGCGGTATCTTGCTGATCGCCGGGCGCCTGATGCACTCGTATGGCTTTCATCATCGTCTCTACCGCTGGCGCCGTTCCGGCATGAGCGCGACGTGGTGTTCGTTGTTGCTGATGGTGCTGGCGAACTTCTGGTATATGCCCTGGGAGTTGGTTTTCTCCGTCCGTTAGCGCACAATACGCCGTTTTCGATTTTTCGGGTTTAACGTTATGTCTCACCGCGATACGCTTTTTTCCGCGCCGATTGCCAGTCTCGGCGACTGGACCTTTGATGAACGGGTTGCTGAAGTCTTCCCGGATATGATCCAGCGCTCTGTTCCCGGCTATTCCAATATCATTTCGATGATCGGCATGCTGGCGGAACGTTTCGTTCAGCCGGATACCCAGGTTTACGATCTCGGCTGCTCGCTTGGCGCAGCCACGCTGTCCGTGCGCCGCAATATTGCGCATTCTGGCTGCAAAATCATCGCCATCGATAACTCGCCGGCGATGGTCGAACGCTGCCGTCGCCATATTGACGCCTATAAAGCGCCGACGCCGGTCGAGGTAATTGAAGGCGATATTCGCCACGTCACGATAGAAAACGCCTCAATGGTGGTGCTCAATTTCACCATTCAGTTTCTCGAGCCGGGCGAACGTCAGGCCATTCTGGACAAGGTCTATCAGGGGCTGAACCCGGGCGGCGCGCTGGTGCTGTCGGAAAAATTCAGCTTCGAAGATGGCAACGTCGGCGAACTCTTGTTCAACATGCATCACGACTTCAAACGCGCTAACGGCTACAGCGAGCTGGAAATCAGCCAAAAGCGCAGCATGCTGGAAAACGTGATGCTCACCGATTCCGTGGAAACCCACAAAGCGCGCCTGCGTAAGGCCGGTTTCGAACATGCCGAGCTGTGGTTCCAGTGCTTTAACTTCGGATCGTTAATCGCCGTAAAATCCGGGGACCCGGCATGATTGATTTCAGCAACTTTTATCAATTGATTGCCAAAAGCCCGCTTTCGCACTGGCTGGAGACGCTGCCGGCCCAGGTGGCGGCCTGGCAGCGCGACGCGCTGCACGGCAAATACCGGGAATGGGAACGGGCCGTCGAGTTTCTGCCCGAGTTTGCACCCTACCGTCTGGATCTGCTGCACAGCGTCACCGCCGAGAGCGAAACGCCGCTCGGTGAAGGCCAGCGCCTGCGGATTGAAAACCTGCTGAAGAATCTGATGCCGTGGCGTAAAGGGCCCTTCTCCCTTTACGGCGTGAATATCGATACCGAATGGCGTTCCGACTGGAAGTGGGAGCGCGTACTGCCGCACCTTTCCGACCTGACCGGGCGTACCATCCTTGATGTCGGCTGCGGCAGCGGATACCACATGTGGCGCATGATTGGCGCCGGCGCTCATCTGGCGGTGGGCATCGACCCCACCCAGCTGTTTCTTTGCCAGTTTGAAGCGGTGCGAAAACTGTTGGGCAACGACCAGCGCGCGCATCTGCTGCCGCTGGGCATTGAGCAGCTTCCGGCGCTCAACGCCTTTGATACCGTCTTTTCGATGGGCGTGCTGTATCACCGCCGCTCTCCGCTCGATCACCTGTGGCAGCTCAAAGATCAGCTGGTTCCCGGCGGCGAGCTGGTGCTGGAGACGCTGGTCGTTGAAGGCGACGAAAATACCGTACTGGTGCCGGGCGACCGCTATGCCCAAATGCGCAACGTCTACTTTATCCCGTCCGCCGCCGCGCTGAAGCAGTGGCTGGAGAAGTGCGGATTTGTCGATGTGCGTATTGTCGATGCGTGCGTCACTTCGACCGACGAGCAGCGCCGCACCGAGTGGATGACCACCGAGTCGCTGGCCGATTTCCTCGATCCGCGCGATAGCAGCAAAACGGTCGAAGGCTATCCGGCCCCGCTGCGCGCGGTGATTATTGCCAGTAAACCGGAAACGCAGCAGTCGTTAGCGGCGAAAAAAAACCGTAGCCAGGGCTAATTCTGGATAAAAAAAGGCCCCTGTTTAATGGGCAGGGGCCTGGTACGGGCAATCATCATATTGGGCGACATGATGTGCAGCAAAAAACGGTTTACTCTCTCTACGCGGTAATTATCTTCTTCATTTCCGCTACCGCTTCGCCATTGACGGCGTAGCGTAAGTATTCATCTGCTTCGGCATCCGTAGACATCGACAATCCGGGATTGCGAAAGCGCATCGGGGACGGTAACCACTGGCCTGCCGAGGTATGCACCTCTTTTACCCCCGCCTGTAAAAACAGCGGCAGGTTGGCGGCGCGCACTCCTGCACCGGCCATAATAATAGGAGTATCGCTTTGGGAAATAAGTTCCCTGATTAATGAAATTCCTTTTTCGGCAGACGCCTGCTGGCCCGAAGTCAGGATACGCTGAACGCCGAGTTCAGCCAGCTCAACGCTGGCCTGGCGCGGGTTGGCGCACATATCAAAGGCCCGGTGAAAGGTGACGGCCAGGGTTCCCGCCGCCGCCATTATTTTTTTCATTCGCGCCCTATCCACCCGACCGTCGGCGTCAAGAATACCGATTACCAGGCCGGGAAAACCGAGATCTTTCACCGCGGCGACATCATCCAGCATCGCGGCAAACTCGCCCGCGGTATAGCAAAAATCACCGCCGCGCGGGCGAATAATCGGATGCACGGGAATAGTCACCGCTTCACGCACCGATTTCAGTACGCCCAGCGAAGGCGTCAGCCCCCCCTCCTGCGGCGCGGCGCATAGCTCGATGCGATCGGCGCCGCGGCGCTGGGCCTCCAGCGCGCACTCCATGCTGTAACAGCAGACTTCCAGTAAAGTCATTCTTCTCTCCGTAGATTGAGCAGGCACGCCAGAATGGCACGATTTCTCCCGGCAGACGCCGCGTAACGTCACACTGTCATCGTTCAGCGTGTTCACTGGCGACAATTTGCTCAATCGACCACGGGTGAAATTTGATCGTCACTTTGCCATCGGTTACCGCCAGGGTTGGATTCGGTAAACGCTCACGCGCACCTTTCGGCGCGCTGGTCTTGACAAAAATGCCCGGTTGGCTCAGCCCGTCATCGGACAGCAGCGCCAGCGCGCGGGTATTGAGCGTTTCAGGTTCGCCAGGCAGCACGATTTCAATATGCTCCCAACCTTCGTGCGGATAGCGCTTTTCGCCCGGCCACGGCAGCTCAACGATGCGAAAACGCCAGTGCGCCACGACCACCGGCTCATCCAGGCGGAATAAACAGATGGGCCGGCCGTTAATCACGTTTTCCGACAGCAGCGTGCCGCATTGTTCAAAGCCGCGACGCCAGCGTTCCGCCGTGGTGTTCTGATGACAGCGCAGGGAAATATGGTCGGCATCAAGTGACGTAATATCGAGACCAAGCCGATGAGCTAGCGCGTTTAGCGCCTCGGTAAAGCGCGGCAGGTCCGCGGAAATATCGTTTAATTCATTAATCTGCTGCCAGTTCGCCATCGTAAGCCTCGGTACTCGCTAAAAAGAGCTAATTTATCGCGTTTCCCGCGCCCTACCAACCGACAATCGTCGGCGGCCCCCCGTGAACGGTTATTCGTTGAGCGCGAGGCTTAGCAACCTCTGCGCGGTGCTGACGCGTGGGCGCAAATGCAGTATACTCCCGCCCTAATTTGTCCACATTCCTGCGCCGCCCCCTCTGGGTGACGGCGTGTTAAACGTAAGGTATTTCGGTGAATATTCAGGCTCTTCTCTCAGAAAAAGTCAGTCAGGCCCTGATCGCGGCAGGCGCGTCTGCCGATTGCGAACCTCAGGTCCGCCAGTCAGCAAAAGTCCAGTTCGGCGATTATCAGGCCAACGGCGTGATGGCCGTAGCCAAAAAACTGGGCATGGCGCCGCGACAACTTGCAGAGCAGGTCCTGTCTCATCTCGACCTGAGCGGCATTGCCAGTAAGGTCGAAATCGCCGGTCCCGGCTTTATTAATATTTTCCTCGACCCGGCTTTCCTCGCGGAAAACGTCAGCAGCGCGCTGAAATCCGAACGTCTGGGCGTGGCTCAGCCGCAGGCGCAGACGGTGGTGGTCGATTACTCCGCGCCGAACGTGGCGAAAGAGATGCACGTAGGCCACCTGCGCTCCACGATTATTGGCGATGCCGCGGTGCGGACGCTGGAGTTTCTCGGGCATAAAGTGATCCGCGCGAACCACGTAGGCGACTGGGGCACCCAGTTCGGCATGCTGATCGCGTACCTGGAAAAGCAGCAGCAGGAAAACGCCGGCGAGATGGCGCTGGCCGACCTCGAAGGTTTCTATCGCGAAGCGAAAAAACACTACGACGAAGATGAAGCCTTCGCCGAGCGCGCGCGCAGCTACGTCGTTAAGCTGCAGGGCGGCGACGAGTACTTCCGTGAAATGTGGCGCAAGCTGGTCGATATCACCATGTCGCAAAACCAGCTTACCTATAACCGCCTCAACGTCACTCTGACCCGCGACGACGTGATGGGTGAAAGCCTCTATAACCCGATGCTGCCGGGTATCGTTGCCGATCTGAAAGCCCAAGGTCTGGCGGTAGAAAGCGAAGGCGCGACCGTGGTGTTCCTTGATGAATACAAAAACAAGGAAGGCGAACCGATGGGCGTGATTATCCAGAAGAAGGATGGCGGCTATCTCTACACCACTACCGATATCGCCTGCGCAAAATACCGTTACGAAAACCTGCATGCGGATCGCGTGCTTTACTACATCGACTCTCGCCAGCACCAGCACCTGATGCAGGCGTGGACCATCGTGCGTAAAGCCGGCTACGTGCCGGATTCCGTCCCGCTGGAGCACCACATGTTCGGCATGATGCTCGGCAAGGACGGCAAACCGTTTAAAACCCGCGCCGGCGGCACCGTGAAGCTCGCCGACCTGCTGGACGAAGCGCTGGAACGCGCCCGCCGTCTGGTGGCGGAGAAAAACCCGGATATGCCCGCCGATGAGCTGGAAAAACTGGCGAACGCGGTCGGAATTGGCGCGGTGAAATACGCCGATTTGTCTAAAAACCGCACCACCGACTACATCTTTGACTGGGATAACATGCTGGCCTTTGAGGGCAATACCGCGCCTTATATGCAGTATGCCTATACCCGCGTGCTCTCCGTGTTCCGCAAAGCGGATATTGATGAAAGCACGCTGGCGGCGGCGCCGGTGGTGATCACCGAAGACCGTGAAGCCCAGCTGGCGGCCCGTCTGCTGCAGTTTGAAGAAACCCTGACCGTCGTCGCGCGTGAAGGCACGCCGCACGTCATGTGCTCTTATCTGTACGATCTGGCTGGCCTGTTCTCCGGCTTCTACGAGCACTGCCCGATCCTGAGCGCCGAAAGCGAAGAGACGCGCAACAGCCGCCTGAAGCTGGCACTGCTGACCGCAAAAACGCTGAAGCTGGGTCTGGATACCCTGGGTATCGAAACTGTAGAACGGATGTAAAAACAAACCCGGCGAAAGCCGGGTTTGTTTTATAACGCCTGATGGCGCCGCGCTCATCAGATCTGCAACATCCTTGTAGCCCCGGTAAGCGTAAGCGCCACCGGGGAAATTCCGCCCTTCTCAGAAATACTTCCGCAGATACTCCGTCAGGCACAGGATCGCCATCGCCTGGCCATACGGCATCGACGTCAGCGGAATGTCGCGATAAAAATCAAGATTCGAACCCATTCCGGTACCGAACGACGTTTGCAGCAGCTCCCCTTGCGGTGAGATATTCTGCACGATGCCGCGAATCGCTTTTTCCGCCACCTCCGCATACGCCTGACTCACGTAGCGCTTGCGCACCGCTTTGAGGATCCCATAAGCAAAACCGGCGGTCGCCGACGCTTCCAGATAGGAGTCGGGATCGTCAAGCAGCGTATGCCACAGGCCGCTATCGTCCTGACAGCGGGCCAGCGCCGCAATCTGCGCATTCAGCACCTGCA
The DNA here is from genome assembly GCF_002556465.1 of Klebsiella sp. MBT K-1. NCBI lineage: Bacteria > Pseudomonadati > Pseudomonadota > Gammaproteobacteria > Enterobacterales > Enterobacteriaceae > Klebsiella > Klebsiella sp. MBT K-1. Next base: position 327,734 of record NZ_PDEL01000001.1, read on the forward strand.
CCAGATAACGCCGTACCGCGCTGTTTTCGGGTAAATCCACCAGCTCCAGAAAATCCGGAATAACGATAGTCAGCCAGCTATTGCCGCGCGCCCAGCGGGCTTGGGCGAAATTATGCCGCCCCTCATAGTTCCAGCCGTGGAACCACAGGCCGGTCTCGCGGTCCAGCAGATTCTGCACGTGCAGCAAAAACTGATATACCGCCTCCTCTACGTATTCCGGACGATTAAGCAGCTTGCCGATTTTCGCCAGCGGCAGAACCGTCATCATCAACGTGTCGTCCCACATCTGCTGATGATTCTCTTCCGCCAGGGTGATGTGCTGCATGCCGCCAGATTCAGTGCGCGGCATTTCGTTCATCGCCCACTCCGCCCAGCTATCGAGCCAGGGCAGATACGCGGAGTTACCCGTCTCTTCGTAGCGGTATGCCAGGGTGAGAAACGGCGCCATGGTGTTGACGTTTTTGGTGGTCGCGCCCTCGGCAAAGCGATCGGCAAACCAGCTATCGATAATGTCGCGCATCGCGGTATCGCCGGTCTGCTGGTAGTACTGATAAATACCGTACAGGCCGACGCCGTGAGTCCACTCCCAGCCGTTCCACCCTTTGGTGTCAATAACGCGTCCGTCGTCCAGCCGCAGTAAAAATTGCCCGCTTTCGTCCTTAATGTTGACCAGATTGCGCGTCACCTTCTGAATCAGCGCCTGCAGTTCATTGCGGGCGATAAAACGCTCCGGCTGGCGCAGTAGTGGGCTATGTTTGACAGGCCAAACTTTCATATCCTTAACCTCTGTTATATGTCGAATTCATGGCTGAACGCTGCTTCAGCGCTGGCGCGGCGGGTTTATTCCGATTCAGATAACCAATATTGTTGTTTCCCCACAGGGCGTCGTACGGCATCCCAGCCAGCATCTCCACCACTTCACGATCCTCGGCGCTTGCCAGTTCCGGCTGAGCGCGGCCTGATTCACGCATTTTCAGCGTTTCCGCACGCAGGACGCTGTGGGTTTGCAGATTGAGCTTAAAGCGCAGGGACACGAGGAAACCGCAGGCCAGCACCACTAAAGTACCGACGCTGAGGATCAGCAGAATGGTATGGCTCACTTCATAGGGCTGCGTTTTCTGCCCGGAGACAAAGCCCGACATCTGCATGATGATCCCCACCAGCATCACCGCGCCGGCCTGGGACGCCTTACGCGTCAGGGTCATAATCCCGGCGAAGATGCCTTCGCGGCGCTGGCCGGTGATCACTTCGTCCACGTCGGCAATATAGGTGTAGGTGTTCCACGGAACATAGTTGATGCCGCCGCGCCCCAGGCCAGCCACCGCGGATATCAGCAGCAGCAGCGAATAAACATCGCTAAGGCCAGCGTAGTACAGCACCGCGTAGGAGAGCGAACTCAGGCCGAACAGCACCACCACCATGCGGTACGATGGCGCCGGCCCGAAGCGAATGCACAGCGGGATCATGGCGATAACCGCGATAAACTGGAAGATTGCCATGGTACCGAGCAGGTTGGAGGCCATCGAGGCTTCCTGCATCAGCACAAACACCACGTAGTAGGTAAAGACCGCATTGAACACATCCTGGGCGATATAGCCTCCCAGATACATGCCCAGATGCTGACGAAAAATTTTAATTCGCAGGGTCGAACTTAACTCAATAAACAGGCGGTTAAGGCTCTGAGACAGCGTCAGGTTTTGTTTCTCCTCTTCAGCGCGTAGCGCGGCTTCCGTCCACTCTTCACGCGGGCGTTCCCAGGTAAAGAACCAGACAAATGTCAGCATCATCGCGCACAGTACCGAGAACACCAGGCTGGCGTAAAAGAAAGAAACGGCGTTGTCTTTGCCGAAGATAGTCAGCAGCACGCCCGGCAGGAACGAAGCCAGAATCGCTGACATCTGGGCCATTGAAATACGCGCGCCGGAGAATTTTGTTTTCTGTTTAAAATCATCGGTCATTTCCGGCACCAGCGTTTCATACGGCACCAGAATCATGGTGTAGACAATATCAAACAGCAGATAGGTCAGCAGGTAGTACCAGAACCCCATATCCCCTACCCACATGATGGAGTAGCTAAATACGCAGGGGATGCCGAGCAGGATGAAGAACTTGCGTCTGCCAAAACGTTTCCCCAGCCAGGTCGAGCCAAAGTTATCCGTCAGGAAGCCCATCAGCGGACTGATCACCGCATCCAGCACCCTGGCGGTGGCAAAAATAAGCGTCGCTTCGATAGGGGAAAGACCGCAAAAGGTGGTGTAGAAGTAGAGCAGCCATGCTGCTGTAAGTGCGGTTGTTCCCGCACCAAGGAAATCGCCCGATCCATAGGCAAGGTAGTTAACCAAACCGATTTTACGTGTTTTCATCGCCGTAAATCCTGTGTCTTTTTTTAGAGAACTCCGAACCGCTTTTTGGCCCATTCAGCCAAAAGGGGTTGATACATGGCTACATTAAGAACATGGGAACGGCGTTACCTTTTCATTTTTGCCAGCCAAAAGCGTTCACTGGCAAAAACACAAAGAGTCGATGAACGCGCCTCACTGATTTATAAAACAGCGTTTCTTTTAATACAAAAGATCGGACCAAAAGTTGCGAGGTGACAGCCAAAAAGACCTTGCGTCGAGGAGAATCTGCGCCTGGTTTTTCGCCGTGGATAAACCTTGCGAAAGCTAAGGAATCGGAGTAAAGACAATAGAAAGGGTTATTTCGCGTATCTCAAGGAGGCTTGATGCCCTACTCACATCTATTGGTCGCCGTGGCGCCAACCCCGGAAAGCCGGGTCCTCATTCAGAAAGCCGTCTCAATCGCCCGTCCGGTTAATGCGAAAGTCAGCCTGATCACGCTGGCAACCGATCCGGAGTTGTACAACCAGTTTGCGGCGCCGATGATGGAAAATTTACGCGAAGTCATGCAGGAAGAGACGCGCGGTTTTCTGGCCGAACTCGCCCGCCACGCCGACTACCCTATCGAAAAAATGACCATCGCCAGCGGCGGGATTGCTCATCACGTGAAGGATTTTTGTCGGCAGCATCGCGTTGACCTGGTGATTTGCGGTAACCATAACCAGAGCCTGTTTTCTCGCGCAACCTGTTCGGCGAAAGATATCGTTGGCAGCAGCGGCGTTGACGTGCTGCTGGTGTGTCTGGAAAAAGGTTAGCGCCGGGGAAGCGCTAACCGTCGTTGCCTCAGGCAAGTTTGGGGAAAGTTGCGACCTTACGCGCTAAGTGACTCTCCTCACTGCCTGGCTCAATCTCCTTTAGATCGGCAATAAACCGCTCCTGCCAGCGATGGATATCGTTATCCTTAATCACCGCCAGCATGGCCGAATGGCGGGCTATACGCTCGGCCAGCGGCATGGTTAGCGCCTGATCCAGCGCTGCGGCGACCTCGTCGCGATCGTAAGGATTGACGATTAAGGCCGTCGGCAGCTCGTTCGCCGCGCCGGCAAACTGCGACAGCACCAGCACGCCCGGATTTTGCGGGTCCTGCGCGGCAACATACTCTTTCGCCACCAGATTCATCCCATCGCGCAGCGGCGTAACCAGCCCGACGTCCGAGTAGCGGAAGATTTTCATCAGCAGCTTGCGTTCAAAGTGCTGGTTCAGGTAGTAAAGCGGAGTCCAGCCCAGCTGGCCATACCGGCCGTTAATGCGTCCGGCTGCGGTTTCCAGCTGGTGACGAATATCCTGATAGGCCTGAACATCGCCGCGCGACGTCGGCGCAATCTGGGTATAGCGAATCTTACCGTGATGATGCGGATAGTTTTCAAGCAGCGCCTCGTAGGCGAGAAAACGCTCCGGCAGCCCCTTCGAATAATCCAGCCGCTCGACGGAAAAGATATTCTGCACGCTTTTCAGTTCGCTTTTCAGCTGCGCCAGCTTGGGCGGCAGCGGCCCTTTTGCGCTGCGCGCTATCTCTTCCGGATCGATACCGATTGGGTAGACTTCGGTCTGGAAAGGTTTGCCCCAGGCCACATGTTTTTTTCCGCCGCGCGTCGTCAGACGGGTCTGCATCGATACGCAGTCCAGAAACGCCAGTCGGTCGCTCTCGGTCTGAAAGCCCAGTAAATCGTAATCGCAAAGCTGTTCCAGCAGCTCCGCGTGCGGCGGCAGCGCGTTAAAGACTTCCGGCGTCGGGAACGGAATATGTAAAAAGAAGCCGATGCGGTTATTGACGCCGCGCTGGCGCAGTTCGCTGGCCAACGGCAGCAGGTGGTAATCGTGGATCCAGACAATATCGTCAGCGTCGATCAGCGGCAGCAGCTTATCGGCCAGCTTCGCGTTGACACGCTGATAGCCCTCCCAGGCTTCACGCTGAAAATCGACCAGATCAAGACGATAATGGAATGCGGGCCATAGCACGGCGTTGGAAAAGCGGTTGTAATATTCGTCGTGATCCTGCTCGCTAAGGTTGAAAGAGGCCCAGGTTATATTTCCCTGAGTCACTTTTTTTAGCGGCTGCTGGTCATCACCGATTTCCCCACTCCAGCCGAACCACAATCCTCCGGCTGCTTTTAATGCCCCCATAATCCCCACGGCAAGGCCACCGGCGCTGGCCTTTTTATCATCCGGCGGGGCAATACGATTAGATACTACGACTAAGCGACTCATAGCCATCTCTCCTGTCGGTTAGCGCATCTGGTTGTTGCCCATGATTCGCGATGTTACTAATCCAAAGATGAACAGCGGCGACATCCGGCAGGCGCCAACGCGCCTGGGTCTCGCCGCCGCCCACTTTGACCGATACGCCACTCAGTTGATTGACGACGCTAAAACCCGCTTCATCGGTTAAATCATCACCGACAAATACCGGTTTGCGCCCTCTGAATGGAGCTTCCTGCATAAAAGCGGCTATCGCTTCACCCTTATTCACTCCGCGCGGTTTGATCTCCACCACGCACTTGCCCGGCTGTAAAGCCAGAATGGGATGGCGCTGCACGACGGCTTGCGCCAGCGCCAGCACCGCGTGCTGATGCTCCGGCGCCTGACGGTAGTGCAGCGCAAAAGCCATCCCCTTACTTTCCAGTTCGCATCCCGGCAACGCATCCAGCGCCGCGGTCAGTTCCGCCGACAGCGCCTTCAGGAGGGAATCAGGTAAAGAGACAATATGCGTTTTACCATTGATGTCACGGCGTTCAGCCCCGTGGACACCGGCAAGCGGCAGCCGGTAAGGACGGGTAAGCTCATCCAGCTCAACCATTGAGCGCCCTGAAATCAATGCCACCGCGCCGTTATGCTGCTGCACGAGCTGGCGCAGCGTCTGCAGAACATCGGCAGGAATGACCACCTGATCGGGATGGGGTTTGATACCGGCAAGGGTACCGTCGAGGTCAAAGAAAAAAGCGCAGTTTCCGGTTAACGCAGGCGGTACATAAATCTGGTCAGCCACCCTGTTTCCTCCTTATCATGGCCAGCAACATGCTGGGTGTTAATTTATTGTAGCCATGTAAGTATAGACAGTGTGACCAGCCTCGCCATTTTTGATAGTCATTGCCAGCGCAACGAGCGCTGGCAATGGATTAGGATTAAACTGAAAAGTTGACCTGGATTAAACGGCGCGCTTCGCTTTCTGTTTGTAGCGGTCAAAGATAACCGCCGCCAGCAAAATCACGCCGCGAACGACGTACTGCGAGAACGGCGAGATGTTCAGCAGGTTCATCGCGTTCTCCACCGTCCCCAGGATCAGGATCCCGGCCACCACGTAGGAGATCTTACCGATCCCGCCCTTCAGCGATACGCCCCCCAGCACGCAGGCCGAGATAACAATCAGCTCATAGCCAATCGAGGTCATCGGCTGACCGCTGGTCATACGGGAAGCCAGGATAATGCCTGCCGCGGCAGAAACCAGGCCGGAAAGGACGAAAATAATGATCTTGGTCCGCACCACCGGCACGCCCGCCAGACGCGCAGCTTCTTCGTTGCCGCCAATCGCCAGGGTATTACGGCCGAAGGTGGTTTTATTGAGCAACAGGCCGAAGACAATCAGGCAGGCTACGGTCAGCCAGATAGGCGCTGGCAGACCAAACCAGTTGGCGTATCCGAGAGTAAAGAAGCGCTCGTCTTCAATCCCTACCGCCTTACCGTCAGAGATGATATAGGCCAGACCGCGAACGATCTGCATGGTCGCCAGGGTGGTGATCAGGGCGTTAATCTTCAGGCGGGCAATCACAAAACCGTTTACCAGACCGCTCAGCGCCCCGAGCAGCAGACCGGCGCCGATGCCAATCCACATGCTCTCTGTCAGGTTAATCACCACCGCCGTGGTCACCCCGGCGCAGGCGATAACCGAGGCGACCGACAGGTCAAAGTCGCCGGATGCCAGGCAAAACAGCATCCCGCAGGCCACCATTCCGGACATAGAAATAGCCAACCCCAGGCCTTTCATATTGATAAATGAGGCAAAATTAGGCACAAAAATGACGCAGCCAATAAACAGCACCGCAAAAACAACCAGCATGCCGAACTGATCCCAGACGCGGGAGAAGCTAAAAGCCGACCGGGTAGTACCTGAAGTAGTAACTGATGACATCATAGACTCCTTACTCAGGCGACCGCCTGGCTCACTTTTGGCATCGCAAGGCTCAATGCCTGCTGTTCATTCGCATGTTCATGCAGCAGTTCTCCGGCAATCTCACCCTCACGCATAACCACGATGCGATCGGCAACGCCGAGAACTTCCGGTAAATCGCTGGAGGCAAAGACCACCGCGACGCCAGATGCCGCTAATGCATAGATAACGTTGTAGATTTCGTGCTTAGCGCCCACGTCAATACCGCGCGTTGGCTCATCAAGCAGGATGACTTTCATCTCTTCCGACAGCCAGCGGCCAAGGATCGCCTTCTGCTGATTGCCGCCGGAGAGGTTCATAATCAGCTGCTCGGCGCCAGGCGTTTTGATATTCAGCGATTTAATGTGCTGGTCGGCGTTCTGCGCTTCCCAGGCGTTGTTGATAACGCAGCCGGCGAGAATATGCTTGCGCCGAGCGCTGATATTGATGTTGTCGCGCACCGAGTGGACCGGAATTATGCCCTCCGCTTTACGGTCTTCCGGGCAGAGCATCATCCCGGCCTGAATCGCCTGGGCTGGCTTACGAATATCAATGGCCTCGCCGTCGATATAAACCTGACCGCCGGTTATTCTGCTGCCACCGAATAAGCCTTTCATCAGCTCGCTGCGCCCGGCGCCGACCAGCCCAAACAGGCCGACGATTTCTCCGCTGCGCACCGACAGACTGACGGGCTGGCGCACGCCGGGCGCCTTCACCTGCTCAAGACGCAAACGCTCTTTGCCATATTCACGCGGCTGCCAGCCGTAGATATCGCCCAGTTCGCGCCCCACCATCGCCTGGACCAGCGCGTCGTGGTTAACCTCCTGCATATTGTCAAAGGTGCGCACGTAGCGGCCATCTTTGAATACCGTAATGGCGTCGCTTAACGCAAAGATCTCCTCCATACGGTGGGAAACGTAAATAATGACCCGTCCTTCCTGGCGCAGCTCGCGGATCACCCGAAACAGGTTTTCAATTTCTCGCGCCGAAAGGGAGCTGGTCGGCTCATCAAAGGCGATAATTTTGGCGTTACGCGCCAGCGCTTTGGCGATCTCCACCATTTGCCACTGGCCGATAGAGAGATATTTGAGCGGCGTTTCCGGGTCGATATCGAGCCCCAGATGTTTAAGCTGCAGGCCTGCTTCATAATTCAGCAGCGACCGATTCACAATCCCGCCTTTATGTGGCAGCTGACCGAGGTAGATATTTTCCGCCACGGTCATTTCCGGAATCAGATGCAGCTCCTGATAAATAATCGCCACCCCGGCGTTCAGCGCCTCGGTGGTGTGATTGAACGTCATCTGCTGACCGCGGATCTGCAGGCTGCCGGCCGTCGGTATGTAGTTGCCGCTGAGAATTTTCAGCAGCGTGGATTTCCCGGCGCCGTTTTCTCCCATCAGGGCGTGAACCTGTCCGGCATAGCAGCCAAAGCTAATGTCGGACAGCGCTTTAACGCCCGGGAAGGTCATGGTGATGCCGTGAAATGAGAGATAAGGGGTAGACTGTTGCATAACGACTCCGCTTTTCTGTACGGAGCCCCTCGCGCACTGCGAGAGGCCCGGTCAACCGGCCTTACAGCCCTTTTTTCGCCAGCTCTTCTTTAAAGTTGTCACGGGTAATTAGCACCACGTCGGTTACCGCGGTGAATTTCGGCGGCTCAACGTCTTTCGTTACCCAGTTGTAAAGCATCTCGCTGGTTTTATAGCCGTGAATATCCGGGCTTGGCAGCAGAGAGCCGTAGAAGCCGGTGGCCTGGGCTTTAGAAAGCTCGTTCACCGCATCAACGCCGTTAATACCGATACCGATAACGTCAGGGGCTTTAAAGCCCTGGCCTTCGGTCGCGCGCACGCCGCCCAGCACGGTATTGTCGTTCATGCCGACGATCAGCCAGTGCTTAACATTCGGATGTTGAACCAGCATGGAGTTACCGGCGTCAAACGCGCCGGGGATGTCGTTAGATTTGGTTGGCACGCGATAGATTTGTTGCTCCGGGAAGCCGGCGGCTTTCAGCGCGTCGATAGATCCGGTGGTACGGCGGCGGGCGGTATCCAGCTCATCGGCAGTGATAGCCATAACCGCGGTGTCTTTTACATCCCAACCGCGTTTTTGCATCTCTTTATACAGTTCCTGCCCCTGACGCGCGCCGATTTCGCTGGCCGCCATCATCACCAGCGGTACGCTGTCCATCGGTTTGCCTTTGGCGTTGACGAACTGGTCATCGACGGTAATCACTTTCATATCATAGCCGCGCGCTTTGGCGACAATAGCCGCCCCGAGTTTTGGGTCCGGGGTGCAAATGACGAAGCCCTTGGCTCCGCTGGCCGCCAGGCTATCAATCGCGTTAAGGGTTTTCTCGCCGTCGGGAACAGCGATTTTAATCACATCGAAACCTAAATCTTTACCGGCCTTATCGGCAAATTTCCACTCTGTTTGAAACCATGGCTCTTCAGGCTGTTTCACCAGAAAACCCAGCTTCAGCGTCTCAGCCATAGCTGATTGTGACATAACTGCGGCAAGACCAATCGCCGCCAGCGCTTTAGTAAATTTGTGCATGGTAAACTCCAGCTTTAATTCGCTTTTATGTAGGGAAAAATAAGACTTAAATTTTTTATCGGACGAAAAACAAGGCATTAGGAAAATCTCAATCATGAGTGCCGTTGTTTAAATAGTATTAACCGGAAATTATTTCTCCATACGAGAGCCCAATCACATCGCGGAATTACAGTAATTGCGTACATATAAACAGCGAAAAAAGACATACAAAAAGCGCTAATTGTCAGACAATTAGCGCGGGCCGTAGCAATATTCTCTATATCATCAGCAGAGTTATCCCTGGAGAGATCGCCATTGGCAATAAATGTGCTCCGCATGATCGCGAACAGGTGCCTCGTCCCCCAATAAACGGGCGGCGACGGTGAACGAAAAATCAAAAACGTGCCCTAACCCTTTACCGCTGATCAAATTCCCGTCTTCCACCACCGCCTGGTCAACATACTCGCCGTCGGAGACGTCTTGCCATAGCTCTCCCGAACAGACGTAGCGACGCCCCTTCAGCAGGCCGTTGCCGCCAAGGACTCTCGCGGCTGCCGAACAGATTGGGCAGATCAGCTTTCCTGCTTCATCGTGGGCCGAGATAAACGCCACGACGGCCTGACTGGCGGCCAAATTCACGCTTCCCTGCGGACCGCCAGGCAGAACCACCGCGTCGTATAGCGCGCCAGCGCGTTCCGTTAGCGTGCTGTCCGCCACCATGGGGATATCATGGTAGCTCACTACCGCGCGCGACTCGGCGCAGGCGAGCAGTTCAACATTGAGATGCAAGCGACGAAGAATATCAATAACCACAATCGCTTCGCCTTCCTCAAAACCCGGCGCCAGCAGCACCGCAACTTTTTTCATTTCCGTCTCCTTCAGATAGCCAGGTAGCAATAATGTGTTTACAAACACAGCATTTTTTTAAATTAACGTCATCATCTGCTCTTTGTTACATGAGCCAGGACGACCCCGCTGATTTTCTTACTCGCAGGCTATCACAAAAAAAAGAACGATGAATCACTATTTTTAAAACGAAATTTCACTAGCATTATTAGCACTACTATTAATTAGTGAGAGCTCGAAATAAAAATACATGAAATCATCCAGATAAATTTAAATCTGATGCTAAATCTCAGCATTTTCCCTAACAAAAAACCATTATATAAAGATATCTACCGATGCTGTAACCAAATGTAAATATTAGACATTGAGAGTTTTCTTAATTGAAATATAGCGCTATTCTATATCCGTTGAGATAAGAAATTTAATACACAGGCATACGTAGAAGCTCTGAATATTATTATTCAGAGCTATCTTCCTGTGCCCCATAATTTCTACGCAGCCCTGCTATAGATGCGTCAGGATATGACGCCAGCCCCTCCAAAGAGAATAAGGATATTTTTATGGTCGTTCCACGAATGATCCAAAAGCTAAATAACCAGATGAATCTTGAATTCCATACCTCAAATTTATATCTGCATTTAAGCGAATGGTGTACTCAGCACCGGTTGAACGGTACCGCCACTTTTCTCCGTAACCGAGCGCAAGCCAGCATAACGCAGACGATGCGGGTCTTTGATTTTATGAAAAAATCAGGCGCCTGGCCCGTGGTCAAAGCGCAAGATACCTATAGCGCTGAATGCACATCGCTTGAAGACCTCTTTAGCAAAACCGTTGAGGATTATCAGCAGCGCAGCAGCATACTCTCCAGCCTGGCGGAAGAGGCGAAGGCGCAAAGCGATGCGCCAACCCTGCGCTTTCTGACGCTGCTTGCGGAACAACAGGATCGGGATGGCATGCTGCTGGAGACGATTCTTGACGAAGTACGCCATGCGGAAAAAGCCGGGACCAGCGAACAACAAACCGATCGTTACCTGCTCGATCTGGTCAGCAACCAGCGCGGCTAACCCCATACTGGCGGGGATACGTCGCCTGTTCGCGCCCGCACTCGCTTTATCCTACCTCCCCTGCTCACCCTCTTTTTCGGCGCTTCGGCGCCGTTTTTTATTCCTGAAAAGCATTAAAAAGTTTTAACCAGATCTCATTCCCGCTCAGCCGGAGGAATTAGCAGGGTATTGGTGATCTGGATCACGTTTAAAACCATGAGTTAATAATATAAAAACAGTGTTTCAAAAATTTAAAACACGGAGTTTATTTTAATGGCAAGATATACGGCTTCAGCCTCACAGGGGCTGCAGGGAAGACCGATTTTGTTACGCCATCAGTTAGCCTACGGCGGCGGGAATTTGCTGGGAAGCGGCGCACTGGCGATCAGCGGCGCATGGCTGCTCTATTTTTATACAACCTTCTGCGGGCTGACGCTGATCGAAGCCTCCTTTATCTTTTCCGTCGCCAGTATTATTGACGCAATTAGTAACCCGCTTATGGGTTATCTCACCGATAACTTTGGCAAAACGCGGCTGGGTAAACGCTTCGGTCGTCGCCGCTTCTTTTTATTGATTGGCATTCCGCTGATGATGTTCTACCCGCTGCTGTGGGTAGAAGGCCTCGGCTTCTGGTACTACCTGTGCACCTACGTCGTCTTTGAAATCATTTATACCTCGATTATGGTCCCCTATGAAACATTGGCGACCGAAATGACAGACGATTTCTCACTGCGTTCGAAACTGACCGGTTACAAAGCGATTTTCGGCAAACTGGCCAACTTCCTGGCGGCCTTTATCCCGGGACAGTTTATCCTGCTCTATGGGAAAGAATCCGCGACCCCGTTCTTCCTGACCGGGCTCACCTACGGCGTCATTCTCATCGTGGCCATCTCCTGCCTGTGGTACTGCAGTTGGGAGCGTCCGCGAGAAGAAGAAATGAGCAAAGGAAAGAAAAAGGGGCTGCTCAGTACGCTGCTGATGCTGGCGAAAGATATGCGCTCCACGTTTTATCTGCGCGTATTCCGTAAACACCTTGGTATGTATCTCTGCGGCTTCGGCGCCGAGTGGCTGTTTGCGTCGATCTTCACTTACTTCGTTATCTTCGTGCTGCAGCACGATCCGGCGATGGTGGCCGGCCTCAACAGTCTGAACTCCATTCTGCAGCTGGTATCAACCGCCCTGTTTATCGGCCTGTGCGTGAAGAAAGGCTTCAGTAAACCTTATATTCTGGCGCTGAGCGTGGTTATCTTTGCCGTACTGCTCTACACCTCGCTGTGGTTCTTCCATCTGCCAGCACACCTGGCAACCATTCTTATGTTTGGCATTACCGTACTGTTCGGCCTGGGCACCGGCGGCGTGTACTACATTCCGTGGACCGTTTACACTTTTTTGGCGGATGTCGATGAAATCTATACCGGCCGTCGCCGCGAAGGGATCTATGCGGGAGCAATGACCTTCTCCGGTAAAATTTTGCGCTCTATCATCGTCTTTTCCATGGGGGCGATCCTCAGCTTCTACGGATTCCAGTCGAAGGCGCATACGCAGCCTGAAAGCGCGGTCACCGCGATTGCGGTTGTGTTCTGCGCGGGGGTGATTCTGCTGGCTCTGGCAGCCATTGTGTTCAGTAAGCAGATGAAGCTCGATCGTAAGGCGCACCTGGTGGTGTTGCAGGAGGTCGCGCGCATTAAGGCAGGTGGTAAGATCGGCGATATCGCGCCGGAGGTTCGCCTTATCGTGGAAGATTTAGTCGGCCACCGCTACGAAGAGTGCTGGGGCAACAGCAAGCTGTTTAAAGATACCCAGAAAGGCGCCATTCAAACCGCCGTATCCCACTAATCGGTTAAAACGCCCCGCGATCGCAATGATGACGGGGCTAACGCAGCTAGTGCGCTTCTTCCTGCGGGGTGAATTTCAGTTCAATCAGCGCGATGGCCTTTTGTACCGCCCGCAGGGTCACCGGGTCAGCCGACGCCGGGTGGCTGGCGAAATCGATAGCTTTCAGCTGGGTGGTCATTTTTTCGCGTACCTCGACAGGGGCGATAATATCAATGACATCGAGGATCTGTTTGATGACTAACTGGCAGGCAACCACGTCAGAAACCAGTTCGTCGTGTTCGGTAAGATGTTGAGACATGTTTCACTCCTTTTTTCAGGAGCGTAATAGTAACCTAAATCGTGGAATATAAAAAAACCTGCCGCAGCAGGTTTTTTATCAGAACATACCGCCAGGCGGTACGTCTTTGAAGGTTTTGCAGTAGTTTTCGAACATGCTCTTCAGGATTTTGCGCAGTTTCATGGTTGACTCCATTTTTTGTTATGCAGGTGTTAATGTCTTTACGGCTATAATATGACTTACATCACAAAAATCAATCAAAACGTGCGCAAAATCACCTATTTTTTACAAAAATAATTTAATTATTAAACAACAGTGAGCAAAACCGGAGATTTAAGCACTGAACGCTCCGGACAACTCTGCGCTCTCTTTGCTATGGCAGCGACACAATAATGAGTACAAACACCTCTTCCAGGGATGACCGTTCTTTTTCAGGGCCTGCGCTGCTGGTGGCTGGCGCCTTTTTTATGGAGTTTCTCGACGGCACGGTGATTGCCACCGCCCTGCCCGACATGGCGAAAGATTTTGGCGTGACGGCGGTCGATCTCAATATCGGGATTAGCGCCTATCTTATTACCCTTGCGGTCCTGATACCGGCCAGCGGCTGGATCGCCGATCGTTTCGGCGCCCGGAAAATCTTTACTCTGGCGCTGGCGATTTTTACCCTGGCTTCGGTGTTTTGCGGGCTGTCGACCCATGTTGATGTGTTCGTCGCGATGCGCATTCTTCAGGGGATAGGCGGCGCGCTGATGGTACCCGTTGGCCGGCTGGCGGTGCTGCGAACCACACCGAAACATCAGCTGATTAAGGCGATTGCTACCCTGACCTGGCCGGCGCTGGTCGCGCCAATTATTGGCCCGCCGCTGGGCGGATTTATTACCCGCTACGCCAGCTGGCACTGGATATTCTTTATTAACGTTCCGCTCGGGCTTATCGCTATCGCCCTGTCGCTGCGCATCATTCCCAATATTCGCGAAGATGAGCGCCGTCCTTTCGATCTGCCCGGCTTTCTTGCCACCTCGGTGGCGATGATTAGCCTGGTTGCCGCCATGGAGCTTCTCGGCGAGCGCCAGCCTCTGGGTTGGCACACCCTGGCGCTGCTGGCGTTAGGCCTTGGCTGTATGCTCTTCTCGCTGCGGCATTTCCGTCGAACCGCGTGGCCGATGGTGCGCCTTGATGCGCTACAGATCCCCACCTTCAGGGTCACCATGTACGGCGGTTCCCTGTTCCGCGCCTCGATTAGCGCCGTGCCGTTTCTGCTGCCGCTGCTGTTCCAGGTCGGATTTGGTATGGACCCCTTCCACTCGGGGCTGCTGGTGCTGGCCGTGTTTGTCGGCAACTTAACCATCAAGCCCCTCACAACGCCGCTGATCCGCTGGTTGGGCTTTCGCCGCCTGCTGCTGATTAACGGCGCATTAAACGTTTTCTCGCTGTTGGCCTGCGCTTTTTTAACCCCGCAAACGCCAGTTTGGCTGATCCTGGTGATTCTGTATCTTGGCGGCGTTTTCCGTTCTATCCAATTTACCGGCATCAGCACGCTCGCGTTTGCCGATGTACCTGCCACGCAAATGAGCTATGCCAATACCCTGTTCAGTACCGCTTCACAGCTGGCCGTTGGGCTTGGGATCACGCTCGGCGCGATTGGTATTCGTCTTGGGGAAGCGTTCAGCGACTGGTTTACGCTTTCTCACCTGCCGGGCATCAGCTTCCGCCTGTCGTTTATTTTTATTGCGTTGATTTGCCTGGTAGGAATGATTGATAGCCTGCATTTGAGCAGAGAAGCGGGTAGCAGCGTATCGAACAAAACAAGTAGATAAAGAAAAGGCCAGCAGCGCTGGCCTGGAAAATTCATACTGATCGGATATTAACCGACGATCTGGCGAACGAACGCTTCGATCTCTTTATTCTGGCAATTCTCAAAGAAACACTGCTGGAAACGAGGGCCAGAAACGGCGGTTTTTACCAGCTCCGGATCGATGGCGCGCAGCGTATCCAGGTAGTTCTCCTTAACAACCGCAGCTTTCACCGTGTTCAGGATCCCGGCATTACGTACCTGAGGCTCTTTACGCTCCGGCGGATAACCTTCGCCGTTGCGACCGGTGAAGGCTTTTTCAAAGATAAAGCGGACGTTCAGCTCCGCGCCCCAGCCAAACCCTTTCGCAAACGGCAGAGAAAGCGCGTTACCGTTGTTGATCTGCGCAAACAGGAAGGCATCCGCAGGATCGATGCAGTAGCCGCAAACCACGCCCGGGTGAATATTCAGCGACATCAGCGCGCCCTGGCCCGTGCCGCAGCCGGTCACGACAAAATCGACCGCTTTCGAATTCAGCAGGATGCTGGCCATGATCCCCAGATGGATATAGGTCAGGTGATGGTCGTTTTCATCGCTCATCCCGACGTTATAAACCGGGAAACCTTTCTCGTCAGCAACGGCGTTTAACTCATTGAGGATGATGGCGTTTTTGTTCGCCTGGCTGTTTTCCATCATCAGTGCGATTTTCATGCTTTACTCTCCTGAATGCTGTGCGGGCACTCCCGCGATAGTTCGTTAGCGTTGCTAAGAACAATACTACCTTACGAACATACTTTCAAATTTTATGAAAAGTTGTTTTATAAATTGCATCTCGCCTCACACTTTTGACTTCCGTCCCCTGCCGGTAAGGCGTCGTCCCCCGCGCCCATCTCAGGCTCATCCAGTTACGGTTGCCTGGCAGGTCAATTCTCGCCGCTAAAATTGATCTGCCGATTAATGGCTTAAAATATTAAATTAAAACCATTCTCATTATTTTTAAATCGCCAATGCGTGTTATTCCCATTTGCATTATTAATAAATGATTTTATTAATTTACTTTTTGCAAATAAATTAATAACAAATTATAGTGAGCGCACAATAATCCTTAATTCTATTTTCCCGGAGCGGCCTGATGCTAAAAAATGAAATGATCGAAAAGCTGAATGCGCAGATGAACCTCGAACTTTATTCTTCTCTGCTTTATCAGCAAATGAGCGCCTGGTGCAGCTATCACAGTTTTGAAGGCGCCGCCGCGTTTCTGCGCCGCCACGCGCAGGAAGAGATGACCCATATGCAGCGCCTGTTCGACTATCTGACCGATACCGGTAGCCTGCCCAGCATCACCGCTATCGCTTCGCCGGTTGCCGAATATACCTCTCTGGATGAGCTGTTTCGCGCGACCTATGAACATGAACAGTTGATTACGCAGAAAATTAACGAACTGGCCCATGCGGCGATGACCAGCCAGGATTATCCAACATTTAATTTCCTGCAGTGGTACGTTGCTGAACAGCACGAAGAAGAGAAACTGTTTAAATCCGTTATTGATAAACTGTCCCTCGCCGGCAAAAGCGGCGAAGGCCTGTATTTTATTGATAAAGAGCTGGCAACGCTCGATACGCAAAATTAATAAAGACGGCAGCGAGGCTCAGCGCTCGCTGCCAAATTAATGGCGGCAAATTTTACTTTCGTGCGTATTAAACCCTTCATCAGCGGCAATAAACTTGCCTTTTTTCTGCAAAAACGCCACCAGCTCCGCCGCGCTCAGATTTTCCGCCGAGCAGGTATGGAATCGAGCCTCTTTCCCGAAACGGGCGATAATCGCCGCTTCCAGCGTAGCAACAGTGTAAGACTCGTCTGATGAAATCATCATTTGCAGCACTTCGTGACCATGAATTGATGGCATAACCCCTCCCGTAAACCCCGAAGAGTAAACCAGCCGCAGCGGCAGGTTATTGCGCCAGCGCAGCTTTAGCGCAACCCTTTGTGGTGTAAATTTTTCATTACGCTATCTGTAACCCTCATTTGACGAACTCACTGATTTCACATACTCTGCGCGGCATAATTAATTGTGTAATCCGTGATGGATAGAGAAAAGCGTGAAGAACCGCACTCTGGGTAGTATTTTAATCGTTGCCGGCACCACCATCGGCGCCGGGATGTTAGCGATGCCGCTGGCGTCGGCGGGCGTCGGTTTCGGCGTCACCTTAGGTTTGCTGATAACGCTGTGGGCGCTGATGTGTTACACCGCCTTACTGCTGCTGGAAGTGTATCAACACGTGCCGGCGGATATGGGGCTGGGTTCGCTGGCGGCTCGCTATCTGGGCCGTTACGGGCAGTGGGCTACCGGTTTTTGCATGCTGTTTCTGCTGTACGCGCTCACCGCCGCCTATATCAGCGGCGCCGGCGAGCTGCTGGCTTCCAGCCTCAATCAGTGGCTGGACTGGCGCCTGCCTCCCGCGGCAGGTGTCCTGATTTTTACCGGGATCGGTGGAACGGTAGTGTGCATCGGGACCTCGCTGGTCGATCTTTTCAACCGCTTTTTATTCAGCGCCAAAATTATCTTTCTCGCCATTATGCTGGCTCTTCTGCTGCCGCATATTCACCAGATAAATCTGCTGACTCTGCCGCTACAGCAGGGACTGGCGCTGTCGGCCATTCCGGTGATTTTTACTTCCTTTGGTTTTCACGGCAGCATACCCAGTATTGTGAGTTATCTGGGCGGAGATATTCGCAAGCTGCGCCGGGTATTTGTCATCGGGAGCTTTATTCCCCTGGTCGCCTATATTTTCTGGCAGCTGGCGACGCTTGGCAGTATTGACTCCCCGGTATTTACCGCGCTGCTGGCAAAAAATGCCGGGCTTAATGGCCTGCTGGAAGCGATCCGTGAAGTGGTTGCCTCGGCGCATGTTGAGCTGGCGGTACACTTGTTTGCCGATCTGGCGCTGGCGACGTCGTTCCTCGGCGTGGCGCTTGGGTTGTTCGACTATCTGGCCGATCTGTTTCAACGCCAGAACAGCGCCGCAGGACGGTTACAGAGCGGTCTGATTACCTTTTTGCCTCCGCTGGCCTTCGCGCTATTTTATCCACGCGGCTTCGTGATGGCGTTAGGCTACGCGGGCGTCGCGCTGGCCGTGCTCGCGCTCATGCTGCCTTCGCTGCTGGTCATGAAGAGCCGTCAGCAGCATCCCGACGCGGCATGGCGGGTGGCGGGCGGTTCTCCCGCGCTATGGCTTGTTCTGCTATGCGGAATCGGCATTGTCGCGATCCAGTTTGCGATTGTCGCAGGCCTGCTGCCCGCGGTGGGGTAAAAAAGAGGGGGCCGATTTGGCCCCCTTCTTTTATTTCACTAAACAGCACTGCTTGTATTTCTTACCGCTGCCGCACGGGCAGGGATCGTTGCGCCCAATCTTCGCCTCATTTCTGATGGGCTGCTGAACTTCCGCCGGTTGCGCGTGCTCAGTCCAGTAGTTGTATAGCGCGAGGGCCGCAGGACGAATTCGCTCAACGCTGGCGATAAACGCTTCGGCGGATAATTCATCGAGCGCCTCGAATCGCTCCTCGGTACCGTGCAGGGCGATGGCGTCCAGCTCCGCCTGCAGCTCAGACGGCAGCGCGGACCAGTCGCTCAATCCCACTCCTCGCATATAGCCGAAACACCACTCTTCGACAATCGTGAGTTCCTGCCCTTCCTCTTCCCGGCTGCCAAACATCGGCTCAAACTGATCGGGATAATCGCTTAAACGCTCGGCAATATCGCTCATTTGCTGCAGCGTCAGGTTCACAAAACGATCCCGTTCGCGATCGTTGGCCCAGCGCGGCACGTTATCCGCTCCTCCCCAGATAGCAATCAGCCACTGCGCGGGCTCAATCTCCGTCGGCCCGGAGAGAATGGCCGTCAGCAGCCCATCAAGCTCGGCAACGTCCATGATGGTGCCTTCTACCGCGTATTTCGACAGGATATCATCCAGCCATTCAACTTCGCTTTCGTTCAGGGGTCCAGTTTTCATAAACAGGCTCATCGTCGTAAAAAATGGCGCTTACAGTAGCGGAAATAGCGAGAGAAAACCACCCGGCTACTCAAGGTTCAGACGGCGCAGCGTCTCAGCAATCTCGCTAAAGGCCTCCGGCGAGAGCGGTAACAGCGGGCGCGGTAAGCAATCCTCAGCGCACATACCGAGGATCGTCGCCGCGGCGGCAGTGACCCGCAGGCTTCCGCCATACTTGCGGAACAGCATCCACAGCGGCTCCAGCCTGGCGCTTATCGCCGTCGCCCGCTGGGCCTCGCCCCGCCTCGCGGCAGCCACTATCTCTTGGGCAACGTTCGGGAAAAGTCCGCCGCACACGGAATACCATACCGCACAGCCGGCGTTCAGCCCATCGGCCGCGCTGGCGTCTCCGCTAATCCCAATCGACACCTCCGCCGGGAGCTGTCGCCGCAGGCTCTGCACGCGTTGCGCGACTTCATGGCTGGCGGGTCCGGGTATTTTCATTGAGGCAATACCCGGCAGCGCGGCTATCGCGCTTTTGAGCTCATCGGACAGAGAAATATGGGTAGTAACCGGATTGTCGTAAACGCAAACGGGTACAGAGACATGGCGACAAACGGTCTGGTAAAAAGTCAAAATTTCCTCATCTGACAGGGGCTGATAAGCCATCACCGGCAGGAGTAGCGCGTTCGCACCCGCCCGCTGGGCATCGTCTGCCAGACGAAGAACCTGATCGGTTCCCACCGCCCCGATCCCCACCATCATCGGCACCGAGCCGGCATGCGATTTTGCCTGTCGGACAACCTGCATTCTCTGCTCACGGCTGAGGTATGCGTAACTTCCCGTGGAACCGAGCACGCCGAGAGAATCGACAGCTGCGTCAACGAGACGAGTAACAATGCGAGCAAAAGCGGTTTCATCAACGCCGTGATGATTGAACGGAGTCAGAGGAAAAGCGCAGAGGCCAGTAAACATTTCATCCCCACTTATTGAGATAATGATCGAGTGCTGGCAGATAGTAGCAACAGAAGCTTGTTTTGTCCTATGACAAAATAGAGTGAGGTGACGTTGAGGGACTAAAGTGACGTTGTGGAAAAACAAAAAAACCACCCGTAGGTGGTTTCACGACACTGCTTATTGCTTTGATTATTCTGCTTTATCCCAATGGTACCCGGAGCGGGACTTGAACCCGCACAGCGCGAACGCCGAGGGATTTTAAATCCCTTGTGTCTACCGATTCCACCATCCGGGCTCGGGATAGAAATTGGAGGCGCGTTCCGGAGTCGAACCGGACTAGACGGATTTGCAATCCGCTACATAACCGCTTTGCTAACGCGCCTTAATGCTTTAACACCCGCAGCTGCCGATGTTCTAAACTGGAGCGGGAAACGAGACTCGAACTCGCGACCCCGACCTTGGCAAGGTCGTGCTCTACCAACTGAGCTATTCCCGCATCATCAAGCTAATTTGCTAATTACTTGATTTTGTTATCGTCTGCCAGACTGTGCTGCCGTTCGATGCGATGCATTCTACTTACCTGGCGCAATGAGTCAACGATATTTTTTAAAACCTTGTGTTGTTTGCTGAAAATTGCGTCGAAACGATCACTGATCAAGCAAATCGCCGCGCGCCGCGTTCAAATATTGCAGCATAGACCATAGCGTCAGCACAGCCGCGACGAGAAACAGACCAATCCCCGCCCATTCAACCCAGATATTTGGCCGCCACAGCATCCACACCAGCGCCGCCATTTGCGCCGTGGTTTTCACTTTGCCTATCCAGGATACCGCGACGCTGCTGCGCTTGCCCAGTTCAGCCATCCACTCGCGCAGTGCGGAGATAATAATTTCACGCGCGATCATCGTGGCGGCCGGTAACGTCACCCACCAGGTATGATAATGCTCGGCAACCAGCACCATGGCAATGGCAACCATAACTTTATCGGCAACCGGATCGAGAAAGGCGCCGAAACGGGTGCTCTGATTCCAACGACGCGCCAGGTAACCATCAAACCAGTCGGTCACAGCGGCAACAAAGAAAATTAGCGCGCAGGCAAAAGGCGCCCAGGTAAACGGCAGGTAAAACGCCAGTACAAAGAAAGGAATAAGAATGACGCGAAACAGGGTAAGCAATGTAGGGATATTAAATTGCATAGTAACGGGTAACTATCTGTTGTAAGTAAAAATTAGCCCTATGTTGCTACAGAGCCCCTAATGTTTCAACGAGTAGAAGATCTTTTCTGCCAGACCGTGAGATATACCCGGTACTTTAGCAATTTCTTCCACGCTGGCTTTCTGCAACCCCTGCAGACCGCCCATATATTTCAGCAGCATCTGTCGGCGTTTTGGTCCGACCCCTTCAATGGTTTCCAGCGTGCTGGTGCTTTTTACTTTTGCCCGTTTTTTACGGTGGCCGGTAATGGCGTGATCGTGCGACTCGTCGCGAATATGCTGAATCACATGCAGCGCGGGGGAATCCGGCGGCAGGCTAAAGCCCTCGCCTTCCGGTTCGAAGAATAACGTCTCCAGCCCCGCTTTACGATCGCTGCCTTTTGCCACGCCCAATAGCAGAGGATGATTTTTATCCCACGGCACATCCAGCTCGGCAAAAACCGCTTTCGCCTGCCCAAGCTGGCCTTTACCGCCGTCGATCAGTATGACATCGGGGATTTTATTCTCTTCTATTGCCTTGCCGTAACGACGACGCAGAACCTGGTTCATCGCCGCATAATCATCTCCCGGCGTGATGCCGGTGATATTGTAGCGGCGATACTCCGCTCGCAGCGGCCCGTTGCTATCAAAAACCACGCACGACGCAACCGTCTGTTCACCCATCGTATGGCTGATATCAAAGCATTCCATCCGGTTGACGGCGGGAAGCTTGAGCAATGTCGCCAGCGCCCGCAGGCGTTGGGTAATCGTCGAATGCTGGGAAATTTTGGTGGTCAGCGCCGTCGCGGCGTTAGTCCGCGCCAGCTTCAGGTAGCGCGCGCGATCGCCGCGGGGTTTAGTCTGTACGTTAACCCGGCGCCCGGCCAGTTCAGAGAGTGAATCCGCCAGCAGGGTTTTGTCGCCGAGGTTGAAATCCAGCAGGATCTCGCCCGGCAGCGTACGCATCTGGCTGCCCTGTAAATAGAACTGCCCGACAAACGTTTCCACCACTTCACCCAGCTCGGTGCCATTGGGCACTTTGGGGAAATAGCTGCGGCTACCAAGAACTTTCCCCTGGCGTATGAAAAGCACGTGGACGCACGCCATTCCGGCATCAAACGCCACGCCGATAACGTCCAGATCGTCCCCGGTATTGGAGACGAACTGCTTCTCCGTAACCCGGCGTACGGCCTGAATCTGGTCGCGGATCCGCGCCGCCTCTTCAAACTCCAGCGCCTGGCTGGCTTTTTCCATGCGGGCAATCAGCTGGGTCAGCACCTGATCGTCTTTACCTGCAAGGAACAGGCGTACGTAGTCGACCTGCTGGGCATACTCTTCCTCGCTCACCAGTCCCGCGACGCACGGCCCCAAACAGCGGCCAATTTGATACTGCAGGCACGGCCGCGAGCGGTTGCGATAAACGCTATTCTCACATTGGCGGATGGGGAAGATTTTTTGCAGCAGCGCTAAGGTTTCGCGAACCGCGTAACCGTTAGGGAACGGGCCAAAATATTCACCTTTAGCGTGCTTCGCCCCGCGATGCGTCGCCAGGCGAGGATGCGTATCACCGCTAAGGAAAATAAAGGGATAGGATTTATCATCGCGCAGCAGCACGTTGTAACGCGGCTGGTATAGCTTGATGTAGTTGTGCTCAAGCAGCAGCGCTTCCGTTTCGGTGTGGGTCACCGTGACGTCTATCTGGGCGATAAGCGCCACCAGCGCTTCGGTTTTACGCGAAGCCAGGTTGCTACGGAAATAGCTGCTAAGCCGCTTTTTCAGATCTTTTGCTTTGCCTACATAGATGACAGTACCGCCAGCATCATACATCCGATAGACGCCCGGCTGGCTGGTCACTGTTTTCAGGAAAGCTTTTGCGTCAAAAACATCACTCACTGACTTGCTAACGACTCCGCATTGCACAGGCCATGGCGAATTGCCAGGTGCGTCAGCTCCACATCACCATGAATATTCAATTTACTGAACATGCGGTAACGATAGCTATTCACGGTCTTCGGACTCAGATTCAGCTGCTCTGAGATCTCATTGACCTTCTGACCTTTGGTAATCATTAGCATAATCTGCAATTCTCGCTCAGACAAACTGGCAAACGGCGACTCCGCCTTTTCTGGTTCGATCTGGCTAAGCGCCATCTGCTGGGCGATATCAGAGGCGATGTAACGCTGGCCTGACGCCACGCAGCGAATCGCATTCACGACCTCTTGCGGCGCGGCGCCTTTACTAAGGTAACCTGCGGCGCCAGCCTGCATCACTTTTGCCGGCAGCGGATTTTCCGTATGGACGGTAAGCATAATGACTTTAGCATCGGCAACGGAACGGGCAATTTTTCGCGTGGCCTCAAGGCCCCCGATACCCGGCATGTTCATATCCATCAGGACAACATCTACGGGATTCGCGCGGCACCATTTCACGGCATCTTCACCGCAGCAGGCCTCGCCGGCAACTTTAATCCCTTTTATATCTTCCAGAATGCGTCGTATCCCTGCGCGCACCAGTTCGTGGTCATCAACAAGAAGGACGTTGATCAAAGGAATATTCTCCAGAATTAGGGATAACGCTACTGATAGCTTATCTCCCACATATTACCGGGTTTTAACCTAATTTTAAAAGCCAAAAAATGTTGTTGGAAAGATTTCTTCCGCCGCGATGGAAATTTGTCTGCACACCTGCTGGAAAGCCATACATAACATAGAGTTGTGCAATAGTTATTTTTTAACATTCATCATACAGATTACGTAAAAACACAACACATTGCGTAGGTGATAAATAAGCGCCTGAATATGTAACAATTATTAACACGAAAACAGCGCCATGAAAAAATTAGCCCGCTTAGACCTCATGAATACGTATTATTCAGTGAATTAAATCATTCACCATTCGGATGAGAGAACGGAAATCCAGCACTCCTTTTTTTTCCTTTGCTTGTGGTATACTGCGCCGCCTTCACTTTTAGTCATGCGCATTTGCGCAGAAAGCAACCGAGGATATCGATGAGCACACCAGATTTTTCCACTGCGGAAAATAATCAAGAACTGGCACAGGAAGTTTCGTGCCTGAAAGCAATGATAACGCTGATGCTGCAGGCCATGGGTCAGGCTGATGCAGGCCGCGTGATTATTAAAATGGAAAAGCAAATCGCGCAGATGGAAGATGAGGCTCAGGCTGCCGTATTCTCCAGCACCGTTAAGCAAATTAAACAGGCATATCGTCAGTAATCATTTACCGGCTGAAGGTATTACTAACAGCCGGTCTTACGTCTGGCACGCAGAACAACCAATTAAATCAAATTAAGCCCGTCGCTACGGCATAGCAGGCAATTTGGGTTTTGTTTGGCGCATTGAATTTTCGCTGCATATTCTTCTGGTGGAAATTGACGGTATTTTCAGAGATAGACAGAATCATTGCGACCTCAGCCGAGGTTTTCCCTTCTGCTGTCCATTTCAAAATTTCCAGTTCACGTCGACTAAATTTCATTTCCGGCGGCATAACCATCTCGTCCTCCAGGCGCAATAGCGTCAGCAGGCTCAATTCGGTTAGGGTTCTTAAGCGCATCTCCAGTTCGTCTTCCGCAAAAGGGCCCTGGCTATGGCTTGCGCCTGAAACCGACAGGAATCCCTGAGCATGGTTAGGCAGCGTCAGACACTGCGTCACGCCCTTGCGTAATCCGTGGTCGCGCGCGCCGTTCCATAATTCAGGCGTATCATTGAATAGCTTATCGTTCCAGGGCAAATGCCCACGAAGAAAATTCTCCTTACGCAGTACCGGGTCGATCGCAAAATAATTCTCGGCTTGATAATGCGCCATCCAGGCCTGCGGATAGGTTGATTGCAGCGTCACCCTGGGGCGAGTAAAAGGCACGGGATGCCGTACGCAGAGTGCGAAGTAGTCATATTCCAGCCCTTTTGCCTGCTGCTGGAGAAGATGAAAAACCCCCTCGCCTGCAGAAACTGACTGAAATTGTTGCAGCATTTCCCGCCGCCAGCTGAAAAAATCATTGTCCCTCATAACTGACCAAATAACTCCTGAGTGATAATCATTATTATAAATACATAAAACTAACACATAAATCCTGCTTATATGTATAAAAAATGGTAGCCACCGCATTTATTAGACTGCGGTTGGCAAAAGCGCCAGACGCGTTAAAAAATTATGCCAATTGACGTGGCACAAAACCTTGACAGATGTATCGCCGTTGATGAGCGCCAATATCTGGGGAGGCTTTTTTGCTGATAAAGCGGAAATTCTTCGCGGCCTGCCGCATCCGCCTGAGCGAATGCGGCCAGCGCAAAGAAATTATTGCATCAGGAATTTTTCGAGGAACTGCCGGGTACGCGCCTGCTGAGGGTTAGCAAACAGGGATTTCGCTTCTCCCTGTTCAACGATGCGCCCCTGATCCATAAAAATAGCACGGTCCGCAACGTCACGGGCAAAGCTCATTTCATGGGTCACGATAACCATCGTGCGCCTCTCCTGAGCCAGTTGGCGAATGGTATTGAGGACCTCACCGACCAGCTCCGGATCTAACGCCGACGTTGGCTCATCAAATAGAATGACATCGGGACGCATCGCCAGCGCGCGAGCTATCGCCACGCGCTGCTGCTGTCCGCCGGACAAACGGCGCGGGTAGCTATTCTCTTTACCGGTAAGCCCAACTTTCGTGAGCAGTTCACGCGCCCGGGCGATGGATTCATTTTTATCCTCCCCTTTGACGATGACTGGCCCTTCGATAATGTTTTCCAACACTGTACGATGGGGGAACAGATTAAAATTCTGAAACACAAAGCCCACATGCTGACGCAGACGACGAATCGCCGCTTTTTGCTGGTTAATGCTGCGCGCGGCATCGATCGTCACGTCGCCAACGCGAATCGTGCCGCTTTCCGGCTGCTCCAGGAGATTAATGCTGCGCAGCAGCGTCGTTTTCCCCGACCCGCTGGGACCGATGATCGCCACCACTTCACCCTGTTGAACCTCAAGGTCGATACCGTGGAGCACCGTTTGGCCATGGAATTTTTTCACCAGGTTTTTGACTTCAATCGCACTCATTTTGGATCTCGCTCCTGGCGGTTCAGCTGATTTTCAAAATAGTTCTGCAGCGTAGAAAGCACCGTTGCCATTACCCAGTAGATAAGCGAAGCGGCCAGGTACATGGTGAAAACCTCCAGCGTCCGGGAAGTGATCAACTGGGCCTGGCGGAACAGTTCCGGCACCTGGATCGTCGCCGCCAGCGACGTATCTTTCACCAGGCTGATAAAACTGTTGGACAGCGGCGGTAGCGCCACGCGCGCCGCCTGGGGAAGAATAGCGCGGCGCATCGCCTGCCAGCGCGTCATCCCGATACTCGCTGCCGCCTCCCATTGCCCTTTATCAATCGAGGCAATCGCTGCGCGCAGCGTTTCCGCCGCGTAGGCCGCCGTATTGAGCGACAGGCCGATCATCGCCGCGGGAATAGGATCCAGCTCAATGCCAAACTGCGGCAAGCCGTAATAGATCATGAACAGCTGCGCTATCAGCGGCGTTCCGCGAAAGATGGAAATGTACATCCGCGCCAGCCACTTAATCGGCCAGACGGGCGACATACGCATCAGCGCCAGAATAAACCCCAGCACCAGGCCAAAAAACATGCCGCCGATGCTGAGCTGTAGGGTAAATACCGCGCCTTTCAGCAGAAAAGGCGCAGAATCGATCACCAGTTGGATACTCTCTTGCATTCTATGTGTTCTGCATTAGATATGAGGATGATAGGCGAACAGCGCGGGGGCGCCGCCGGTGTGAACAAACAGTATTGGGCCTTCATCCTTAAAGCGTTTCTGGCTGATGCCATCAATCAGTCCAGCCATCGCCTTCCCGGTATAAACCGGATCCAGCAGGATACCTTCCAGCTGCGCCAGTAGCTTCACAGCGGCCATCCCTTCGTCGTTCGGCGTCCCGTAACCCGGCGCAAAGTAGTCATCCCAGAGCTGAATCCCAGCCTTTGCCTCCAGCTCCAGGCTATTGGCCACCGCCTGCTGCAGCGCAGCCACTTTCGGCAGCTGGTCGGCCACCTTGCGCGACACGGTCACGCCGATAAGCTCGGCATTGGGCATCAGTTGCTCAAGCCCCACGGCGAGGCCCGCATGCGTACCGGCGCTGCCGGACGCGACGACCACGGAGGAGAGCTCAACCGCTCCTTCGCACTGCTGGGCAATTTCCAGCGCGCTCTCCACGTAGCCCAGCGCGCCCAGCGCGTTCGAACCGCCAACCGGGATCGTGTACGGACGGTAGCCCTGAGCCTCGATACGGGTCGCCAGCTCTTCCAGCTGCGCATTCGGATCGGTCAACGCGTCGCACATTTCGACCTGAGTATTAAACAGGTCAAGCAGCAGACGGTTACCGTTAGTCAGGTAGTTCTCGGCCCGGGTGCCGATTGGGTTTTCCAGCAGCGCCACGCAGTGCAGGCCCAGTTTTGCCGCCACGGCCGCCGTCTGGCGCACGTGGTTGGACTGGATGGCCCCTGCGGTAATCAGCGTATCCGCCCCCTCCCGCAGCGCATCAGCCGCCAGGAACTCAAGCTTACGCAGTTTGTTGCCGCCCATTGCAAGCGGGGTCACATCATCACGCTTGATAAAGATTTCGCGGCCAAGGTAATCGGACAAGCGCGGCAGATATTCAAGCGGCGTCGGCGCGCCAATCAGTTCCAGACGCGGGAAAAGGGTTAAATTTTGCAGTGACATAATACCTCCTGACTGAGTTATCCTTGATTATGCACGCTATGGCGCACGAAATAAAAAAAGGCGCTATCAAGAGCGCCTTTTTTCATCGCCGGTCGTTACTTCGTCACGTCAGCGCCAAACCATTTTTCCGACAGCGCCTTCAGGGTGCCGTCTTTTTGCATATCCGCAATGGCGCCATCAACCGCTTTCAGCAGGTCTTCATTACCTTTACGCAGCGCAACGCCGGACTCCTGGCGGGAGAAAGCTTCCCCGGTTACAGCCAGGGTATTGCCGGTTTTCTTCACCAGATCCAGCGCCGCCAGGCGGTCAACCAGGATAGCGTCGATACGGCCTACGCGCAGATCCTGATATTTCGTCGGGTCATCATCATAAGTACGAATGTCGACGCCCTGTACGTTCTGGCGCAGCCACTCTTCATAGTTGGTGCCCAGGCCAACGCCAACTTTCTTACCTTTCAGGTCGGCAGCGGTTTTGATCACGCCTTCGTTACCTTTCTTCACCAGCGCCTGAATCCCGGAGATGGTGTACGGCGTAGAGAAGTCATATTTTTTCTTACGCTGATCGGAAATAGTGACCTGGTTGATCACCACATCGATACGTTTAGAATCCAGCGAAGCCAGCATGCCGTCCCACTTAGTGGGTTTAAGGTCAGCTTTCACCCCAAGGTGTTTTGCCAGCTCGTTAGCAAAATCCACCTCGAAACCGGTCAGCTTACCGTTATCTCCCTGGTAGCTGAATGGCGGATAAGTCCCTTCCAGGCCAACGCGTAACGTGCCGCGCTCTTTAACCTGATTGAGCAGATTTTCAGCCGCAAAGGTTTTTGCGCTGACGCCAGCCATTAATACAACGGCCATTGCGCCCATCAGCGCCTGACGACCCAGAAGTGCTAATTTCATATATACCCCTAACAGAGTGATATTTTGCAATAGTGTAAGGCGTTTAGCCCCGGTCACCAACATCGATACGCTACATCTTATTCCAAATTATTATATATGATGCCTTTTAGGGCATAGGGAAAACGTAGGCGAAACGTCTGCATTTTGCTGGATATCTCTCATACTGCAATAGTCAGCTTGATGACGTCTGGAGCATGGAAGATGAAAAACCCCACGTTACTGCAGTGCTTTCACTGGTACTACCCCACCGGCGGCGAATTATGGCGTGAAGTCGAGGCCCTGGCGCCGAACCTCAATGAAATCGGTATCAATATGATTTGGCTGCCCCCAGCTTATAAGGGAGCCTCCGGAGGATATTCGGTCGGTTATGACTGCTACGATCTGTTTGATCTCGGCGAGTTCGATCAAAAGGGGTCTGTCGCCACTAAATACGGCGATAAAACCCAGCTACTGGCCGCTATCGCCGCGCTGCGCCAGCACGATATCGCCGTGCTGCTCGACGTGGTGGTCAACCATAAAATGGGCGCGGATGAGAAAGAGCCGGTACGCATTCAGCGTGTTGATCAAAACGACCGCACGCAGATCGCCGATGAGATTGTTGAGTGTGAAGCCTGGACGCGCTACACCTTCCCGGTACGGGCCGGCCAATACTCTGAATTCATCTGGGATTATAAGTGCTTCAGCGGCATCGATCATATCGAGAATCCCGACGAAGATGGCGTGTTTAAAATCGTCAACGACTATACCGGGGAGGGATGGAACGATCAGGTCGATGATGAGATGGGTAACTTCGACTATCTGATGGGCGAAAATATCGACTTTCGTAATCGGGCGGTGACCGAGGAGATTAAGTACTGGGCGCGCTGGGTGATGGAACAAACCGGCTGCGACGGCTTCCGTCTCGATGCGGTTAAGCATATCCCCGCCTGGTTTTATAAAGAGTGGATCGACCACGTCCAGGAGGTCGCGACAAAACCGCTGTTTATCGTCGCGGAATACTGGTCGCATGAAGTCGATAAGCTCCAGCAGTATATCGCCATGGTTGACGGCAAGACGATGCTCTTCGACGCCCCCCTGCAGATGAAATTCCATGAAGCCTCGCGGCAGGGTCGCGATTACGACATGAGCCAGATTTTTAGCGGCACGCTGGTGGAAGCCGACCCGTTCCACGCTGTGACTCTGGTGACTAACCACGACACCCAGCCGCTGCAGGCGCTGGAGGCGCCGGTTGAGGCCTGGTTCAAGCCGCTGGCCTATGCGCTGATTTTGTTACGTGAGAACGGCGTTCCGTCAGTCTTTTATGCCGATCTGTTCGGCGCCAGCTATGAGGATACCGGCGGCGACGGCGAGACCTACGCCATTGAGATGCCGGTGATCGAGCAATTACATGAGCTGATCGATGCCCGTCAGCGTTTTGCTCACGGCGTACAAACGCTGTGGTTCGACCATCCGAACTGTATCGCCTTCAGCCGAAGCGGCACCGAGGAAGATCCGGGCTGCGTGGTGGTGCTTTCCAACGGCGACGACGGCGAAAAAACGCTGCCTCTGGGCGAAAACTACCGTAATAAACGCTGGCGGGATTTTCTCGGCAATCGTGAGGAGGTCATTGAAACCGACGATGAAGGAAACGGCATCTTTACCTGTAACGGCGGCAGCGTCAGCGTCTGGGTTATTGAAGAGGTGCTGTAAAATACGGGGAAACGCCGCGGGCTGAGAAGGTTTTCAGCCCGCAAAAAGCTTATTGTCCGTTTTTATCCGCCGACGCTTTTTTCCGTGCCAGTTCACACTCCGGGGTGAGACGATCCACCCTTTTAAGCGTCATCCGATCGTAGCTCAGGGTATCGCCTTCGCGCTCAATCGGATAGACGTCCAAAGCGGAGGTGACGTTATAAACCGCGTCATCACGCTTCATTAATTTCCCCGGCAGGACGATGACCCGCTGCCACTGACGACAGTCAAGCGTGTCACCCTGTTTAGTCACTATCAGGCTGGCGATCGCCTCCGGGCTCATCATCTCGCTCTGCGGGCCTGCCGATTGCCAGTATCCTTCCAGCCCTGTCGGCGCTGGCGCTTTAACAACATCGCTGTAGCTATCAACCTGAACGCACCCGGCGAGGGTCAGCAGAGCACCAGCAAACACTATCTTTTTCATCATCCATCCCACAAACCGATAAAAAAACATTGTGGCATTAAAGCGTTAAGCTCGCCACCCTTCCCGGATCGGGGAGCGGCGCAGCAAGACGCGGCCGGCTCAGCCAATATGGCTAAAAATTGCCTTCGAATGTTAAGTTATTCTTACTCATCTTATAAAACCGATAAATCAGAAGATGTTATTTTAACCATTCAATATAAGGATAATCCTATTTTAAAATACCGCCATAATGGCCATCCTATATATGACGGGTATTTAATGTTTTTATTTCCTCCACATAGCGATTTGTAGCCTTTACTTTGAGAATATTCCTGGCAAATTATGGGGCTTATACGAAATAGTTCAGGCTGCCTAATGGTTCCATGGCAGCAGTCGTTTTAATTGCTAACTAAATGGACTTCATCGCTTGTCGGCGAGGAATAAATTATCGTTACGTGTTGATTGAGGATGGGTCATGTCAACGATTATTATGGATTTGTGCAGCTTCACCCGGCTGGGATTAACCGGGTACCTCACTGGCAGGGGGGTAAGGAAGCGAGATATCACTGAAGTACACAGTGCGCCAAGCCTGAAAGCCCTCTGTGAGACCAGCCGACCTTCAGTGGTATTTATCAACGAAGATTGCTTTATTCATCATGAAGACAGCAACCAGCTAATCCGGCAAATCATTAGCCAGTATCCTGCGACGCTATTTGTGATCTTTATGTCGCTGGCGAATATTCATTTCAACCACTACCTGCTGGTGCGCAAAAACTTACTTATTTGCTCTAAATCTCTGACCGAAAAAGACCTCGATGACATTCTCGCCATCCGCCTGAAATATGAGAACTATCGTGCCGCCCGGCTTAATATCCCCACGCTGTCTTTAAGCCAGACCGAGTCAAATATGCTGCAGATGTGGATGGCTGGTCACGGAACCTCGCACATATCAGCGCAGATGAACATTAAGGCGAAGACTGTCTCATCGCACAAGGGCAATATTAAAAAGAAAATTCACACCCACAATAAACAGGTGATTTATCACATCGTACGACTGACTGAAAACATCACGTCCGGAATTCATGTCAACCTGCGTTGAAAGACGCTGGCGGCCGCTGCCGCCAGTTCACTTACGGCAAGTCACTCGTCCCGCTCAACGAAAATACCGTCGGGATGCCCGTTCTCGTTAAAAAACCAGATGCCGAGCGGATAATCTTCCAGCGAAACCAGATACATCACCCCTTCGCTAAACGACTCTATCGCCAGCACAACACCCGATCGACGTGGGCCGCCATCGGTCTTCACCGTGACACGATCGTTTACCTGCATAACTCATCTCCTCTATTTTTGAGCCAGTGTAGAACAAAACAGCCGATCGCGCAGTGTCCGGCCCGGTAACTGCTGTTTTTGTAGACCGTCTATACTTAAGAGGCCCTATCTGAGTTAAGCGAGGTAGCCGAAATGAAAACCGCCAAAGAAAATAATGGCGCAGGCGGCGTTGATGTTGACGCCCTGCTGGCGGCGATTAATGAAATCAGCGAAAGTGAAGTGCAGCGTACGCAAGACGATCCCCACCGCGTCAGTATTGATGGCCGGGATTACCATACCTGGCGCGAGCTGGCTGAGGCCTTTGAACTCGATATCCATGACTTCAGCGTCACCGAAGCCAACCGCTGAATTCTGCGCGAAAAAAATCCCGACTCGCAGGAGTCGGGATGAAGCTTGCTAATGCAAGAAGCACTTGAAAATTCGTTACACCAGGATTTCCGATGCGCTACAAACATTACCCTCAATTATTTTGCATGACAACAAACATTCATGAAGCAAATTATTGAAAAATGTGGCTTAGCATTACCGCCACGCTGGCAAAGCTCGCCAGGCAAGGACTGCAACCCTTCGTTCTTCTACGAACGTCCGATTGCCGCTAAACGATTTTTAAGAATAATCTCACTAAAATAACCATAGCGGATGATTTCAATTCAATTTATTCACAAGAGAAATTTCTTTCACCCTTCAGCACAGACCCGATCGCGCCCGTTCTGCTTGGCCAGATACAAGCGATGATCGGCGACTGACTGCAAATTTTCGAAGTTATATTCGCCGGTATCATCGCTACCGCTCACCCCAAGCGAAGCGGTAATACGCAAAGAAATGCTGTTACCCAGCAAAATTTCGCGGCTATTGATCCGGATACGGATCCGTTCAGCAATCACCTGCGCTTCTTTTAACGGGGTATTGGGCAGCACAATACAAAACTCCTCCCCGCCAACCCTCCCCGCCAGATCGCCTTGCCGAATATGGCTGGCGATAGTGCTGGCCACCAGCGACAGCACGCGATCCCCCGCGTGATGACCGAAGCGATCGTTAACGCTTTTAAAATAATCCAGATCGAGCTGAATTACCGCCACAGGCCGCTTCAGACGCTCGCTCAGGCGAGTTTCCGCAATGGCACGTTCAAACAGCGCGCCGCGGTTTAATAAACGGGTCAGCGCATCATGCCAGGCCTGCCATTCCAGCGAGGTCTGCAGCACGCTCATGTTGCGCACCATTCGACGAATGACCAGCCAGGAGATCAGCAGCATCAAAGTGAACATTAACCACATCAGCATCAGCGCAATGGTGATGCTGCCAAAATCACCGCGGACCCCTTCCTGGATAGTATGGATACGGATCAGCACCCCATCAAAATTGCGTAAATTTTCCCAGCTGATATAGCGCGTGACCAGGCGAATCCCGCCCTGATTCTCATGGGAAGAGGCGCGGCTTAGCATCTCCTGTTCACGCGGCGACAGCAGCGTCAGCACGTTGCCCGGCGCGGAGGAGGCAATTAAATTGAGTCGATTATCATAAAGCTGGTACTCACCTTCCTCGCCCGTTTTGATCGCATTGACCAGAAATGTTTTCATCTCCTGTACCGAGAAATCCATCGCCAGAACGCCGAGCCAGTAGCGCTGGAAATCAAGCGGAATAGACGCCGTCACCACCTGCATTTCGCGCTGCGATTCATCATCGGGAAACGTTTGCCACACAATACCGCGAGCAGGATTATTCCGCTGCGTTTGTCGGGTAAACCAGGCGGCGCCTGTTGCCCGCGAATAGAGAGCCAGCGCCTGCGTCGAATTTTTCGGCAGCTCGGTCGTCGTAAAAAAACCGCTGCGCGACACGTACAGCATGCGTTTCGCAAATCCACGGTTGTTATTGGCCAGACGCAGCATATAACCCAGCTCCAGTGTGGCCATGAGCTCATTTCCGGAAAAGGGATTATCACGGGAAAGCAGCGCGTCGCTGTCGACAAAGGCATCCGCGACGCCGTAGATCGGCAGCGTCCGGCGGTTATGGATCTCAACCGACCATATGGGATCGTGCCGCTTTGTTAAGTAATCCTCTTCGGCCTTGCGCAGCGCGGCAAAATCCAACGGCGTACCCAACGCCGACCGCATACCGTTGCGAAAAAAAATCATTCTGTCGATATTAAACTGCAGCAAACTGTCGAACTCATGGGCCACGTTTTCAAGATTATTGCGCTGGTTTGCAACGTAGGCTTCTTCCAGGACCTTGATCTCACGCCATATCAGCAGCGTGGAGAAGCAGAAGACGATAAAAAAACAGAGGTTAACCACATATCCGGGGCTTAAAATCTGACGCAATTTTTCCACCCACATCAGCTTATCCATCGTTTTCTCGCAGCACAGTTAAAGAAGCAAACGTCATCCACGCTCCCTGTTTGTAAAATAATCACTATTATGAAAACGCCCGACGAATGCCGGGCGCTGATAAAGGGTCAGGTGCGATTCGACTTCCCTCCCCCTCCGCGAATAAGTTCATCCTCACGAAACGCCTCGCGCTTAACGCCGTAACCGTCATACCAGCGGCACTCCACCATGCCGCTGGCGAACCCGGTAACGACCATGCGGGGGCCACCGTTTTTTCGCCTCACTTCATCACTGACCAACAAGACCATTTTTGCCTCCGGTATCAGGAAGAAACAGATTTACCTTAGACGAAGCTGAACCACTTTGCATGAGCAGGAGCACATTTACTTCGCCGGACGACGAAGAGCGCCAATCGCTTTCACACCGGCCAACACAATAGCGCCAATGATGAATCCCAGCACCAGGTTGGCGACCGTTGGCAGCAGCGAGGCAATCACCGCATTCTGCCCATGGGCCAGATTTTCAATGGCATGGTGCAGCGGCGTAATACCGTGCCCCACAATGCCGCCGCCGACCAGGAACATCGCCAGCGTGCCAACGATGGACAACACTTTCATCAGGCGGGGCGCAATCGCCAACAAAGCCTTGCCTGACCACTGCGCCAACGAGCTGGTTTTCTCCACCAGCCAGTAGCCCATATCATCAAGCTTGACGATGATCCCCACCAGACCGTAAACCCCCACCGTCACCAGCAGCGCGATGCCGGACAAAATCAGGATCTGATTTAATAACGGCGCTTCAGCCACAATCCCCAGCGTAATCGCGACAATTTCAGCCGACAGAATAAAATCGGTACGTATTGCCCCTTTCACTTTATCCCGTTCAAAAGCCATGGGATCCTGGCTCGCCAGGGCCTCAAGCCGCTGCCGGCGAACCTGCGGATCCTCTTTATGCTTCCGGGCCTGCAGACTGTGCAGCACCTTCTCGACGCCTTCGAAGCAGAGAAACGCCCCCCCCAGCATCAGCAGCGGGGTAATCGCCCACGGGATAAAAGCGCTGATCAATAACGCCAGCGGTACCAGGATCACTTTATTGATCAGTGAGCCTTTGGCTACGCCCCAAACGACCGGCAATTCGCGGTTGGCCCGCACGCCGGTGACCTGTTGAGCATTAAGCGATAAATCGTCTCCCAATACGCCTGCCGTTTTTTTTGCTGCCAGTTTCCCCATGACCGAAATATCATCGAGTAAAGTGGCAATATCATCCAATAAGGTTAATAGACTACTTCCCGCCAAAATTGCATTCCTTCATTTATGGTTGTTCCTCCTGAAGTATGAAGCAAAAGCGCTTTTTCGCCCACCAGTGTCCATAGTCAACAAAAATTTAACCATAGCAGGCGAATTAAAGCGCTCGCCAGCACGCGAGTTTTCACGTTTACTATATCTCCCCTTTCTGTCTCTGCACCGTCGTGAGGAAGTATGTCTACCCGTCAGCTGTTGCCGCTCATCGGGGCGTTGTTTGCGCTGTATATCATCTGGGGTTCCACCTATTTCGCTATCGCCGTCGGCGTCGCCAGCTGGCCCCCGCTAATGATGGCTGGCGTGCGCTTTCTTTCCGCGGGCGCGGTGCTGACCGCCTGGCTACTGGCAACCGGCCATAAGCTCCCTGCGCGAAAGCCTCTGCTCAACGCGGCGCTGATTGGCGTGTTACTGCTGGCCGTGGGGAATGGTTTTGTCACTCTCGCCGAGCACCAGCACGTACCTTCCGGTATTGCGGCGGTCATGGTCGCGACGGTGCCGCTGTTCACCCTGTGCTTTAGCCGTTTTTTTGGTATTGCGACCCGCAAACTTGAATGGCTGGGTATCGCTATTGGTCTCGCGGGGATCGTACTGCTCAACAGCGGCGGCAACCTGAACGGTAACCCCTGGGGCGCGCTGCTAATACTTATCGGTTCAATGAGCTGGGCGTTTGGTTCCGTCTACGGCTCGCGAATCGAGCTACCGACGGGGATGATGGCGGGCGCCATTGAGATGCTGGCGGCAGGCGTCGTGCTGATGATCGCCTCCACGCTAACCGGAGAAAAATTAACCCAAATGCCGTCGTGGTCCGGCATTTTTGCCGTCGCCTATCTGGCGATCTTTGGTTCGCTTATCGCCATCAACGCCTATATGTATCTGATTCGCAACGTTACACCTGCCGTGGCGACCAGCTACGCCTACGTTAACCCGGTGGTCGCCGTGCTGTTGGGCACCGGTTTTGCCGGCGAAAGCTTATCCGCCGTAGAGTGGCTGGCGCTGGGAATCATCATCTTCGCCGTCGTTCTGGTCACGCTCGGCAAGTACCTGCTTCCGGCTCGCCGCGACATCACCTCCTGTAAGGCGCAGAAGTAACGTCTAACAGACCTATACCTTGCGTATCGATCTGCGCGCAGTTCCCTCCGCCGCAGATCCACTCCTCCAGCCGTTCCCCCAGCGCTTCGTCGCTGAGCTTCTGGCGCCCGCGCAGCGCGCACTCCCAGACCACCAGCACTCGCCATCCCTGCTCCGCCAGGAGGCCGATATCCCGGCGATCGCGCGCCACGTTTTTGGCTATTTTATCCAGCCAGAACTCAGTTCTCGTCGCGGGGACCTTAAACAGGTAGCAATTATGATGATGCCAGAAGCAGCCGTGGGTAAAGATAACGCACTGATACTCGGCCACCACAAAATCCGGGCGGCCGGGCAGCGCGGCATCCTGCACGGTAAAGGAAAATCCTGCACGCGCCAGCAGTCCCGCCAGCCGTTTTTCAATCGCCGTATCGCGGGTGCCGATCGCGCGCATGTTTTTACTGCGGGTGGCTTTATCGTGGACATCGGCCATGGTCAATCTCTTGCTCACGGTAAGCCACCGCTCTTGCTATACGCGGCGCCAGCAGCTTCGCTACCGCCGCAAAGACCGGCACGACAACCGAATTGCCAAACTGGCGATAGGCCTGGGTATCCGATACCGGAATGCGAAAATGGTATCCCTGCGGCGCTTCAAATCCCATCAAACGCGCGCACTCGCGGGGAGTCAACCGACGCGGACGCCGAAGCTGGTTCTCCGCATCGTCAAAAGACTTTTCGCCTAAAAGCCGATCCCAACCGCGATCGATAAGGATCTCCGCGCCATCTTTGTAGTAGCGGGCAGACAGCGTACGCGCCACGCTGCGCGGATTCTTGGGGTCAACGAGCCCGTAGCCAAAACCGTTCCCTCGCTCCTGATGCTTGCGCGCATAGCGATAGAGATATTTCCACAGCACTCTGGTGAGGATAAATTTGTCGTCAACCACGGGTTCCAGCAGCTCGCCGAAAGTTGGGCGAACGGAGGGATAGAGAGTGGCGATATCGCGCAGGGTGAATCCCTCATGCAGCTTGAGGTCGCGCCGAAAACCCACCAGCACAATGCGTTCCCGGTGCTGAGGTAAAAAATGACGCCCGTCGATCACTTTCGGATCATCCGCTCCGGTATGAGCCGCATCAGCAACCTCATAACCCAGCTCATCCAGCGTCTGCATAATGATACGAAATGTCCGCCCCTTATCGTGGCTCTTCAGGTTTTTGACGTTCTCCAGAACAAATATCGGCGGCTGCCGGGCGGCGATAATCCTGACTACGTCAAAGAACAGCGTCCCCTGCGTTTCGCAGGCAAAGCCGTGGGCGCGGCCAAGGGCATTCTTCTTCGATACGCCGGCGAGCGAAAAAGGCTGGCAGGGAAAGCCGGCCAGCAGAACATCATGCTGCGGGATTGTCTGGCGAATGTGCTGCGCCGCGTCTTCATCGCTCACCTCGGGGAGATGGCTCAACGTGACGTCACGGATATCTTCATTGAAACAATGCTGCTCAGGATCGCAGTACCAGTTGGCTTTATAGGTGCGCACCGCATGTTTATTCCACTCGCTGGTAAACACGCATTGCCCGCCAATCGCCTCGAAACCATGACGAATGCCGCCGATACCGGCAAACAGATCGACGAAGCGGAATCCATAATGCGGATGATGCGCAGGCGGCTGCGGCAAGAGCGTGCGCAGGTGGGCCTGCTCCTGCGCAGTTATACGACCTGCCGCGCGCGTTACCGTCGCAACGCGCTTCAGTATAGCCGGGCTCCAGTGCTGCTCGCCGACGGCAACCAGCTGCGCGACCAGCGTTTTGACATCATATATCGCCATCAGCTGGCGCAATAGCGCCTGCGCATCTTCTCCGGTATGTTCAACCTTCAAAGACGGGGGATTTTCCTTGGATAAATTTTGCGCCATAACCTCAACCAGCCCGACTATTTTTGCAGAGGTTACCATAAATAGCGCAGCCAGTTTTACGCGAGTGGGTTAAAGCGCTGCAAAACCTCGTCATCAATAGCCATCGGGTCTCCACGAAGCTCCGCGCTGAGCTTGGCCATAAACTGCACCAGAAAGCGCGCATTGTGTATCGCCATTGCCCGGCCCTTTTCAGTCTGCATCGTTTGCGGTAAACGCAACAGCTTGCACTGGAAGTGATCCAGCGCGTAGGTTTTATCATTCAATTCCCGCCGGTCGGCAAAGGGATCGCTGGCATCAAACAAGATATTGTTCAGCGCGCCGGACACGGCAAAAACGCGCGCCAGGCCAATCGCCCCCAACGCCTCGAGTCGATCGGCGTCCTGAACGATTTTCGCTTCTTCGCTTCGCGGAGCAATCGCCGCGCTAAAACTGTGCGCTTCAATAGCGTGTAAAACCGCCGCGTAGCGTTCAGCGGGGAAATCAGGAAAAGCTGACTGGAGGATAGCCAGCGTTTTTTCCGCCGCCATCGCAGAAGAGCGGCTACGCTCAGGATGGTTTTTCGCCAGGCTGACGATGTCATGAAAATAGCAGGCGGTCAGGATCACCAGACGGTCAGCATCTGTATCTTCGGCCAACCGCTGCGCTGTAGCCCATACCCGGCGGAAATGCGAAATATCATGAGCCGCATCCCCTTGCGCGTGATGTTCGGTTAGCCAGGTTTCAAATCGTTGCTGCCAGTGAAAAAGGTCCATGCACGTTCCTTAGGTAACAGGCCAGCAACGAGCATAGCAACTTTATTCGTGATGTTCATAGATCTGCGCATTAGGGCGCGTGTACCAGGCAATTGCGCCAAGAATGGCCCCCACGATGCCTAACACCAGAAATCCCAACAGAGCGCCAATCCATTTCCCTGCCGTTGAACCAAGTTCGCCATCAATCGTAGCGCCGGGCACGCTTTGAATCTGCCCGACAACCCACCAGTAACGCGCCATCGCCCAGAGGAAATAACCACAAAAAGCATAAAATGCCCACAGCGCCAGTTTCCCACCAGGACTTCTTTTCGCTTTATCTTCCATTCATTTGCTCTCCGTGAACTCAACAAGCAACATCACTTGCCAGTCAAAAATAGTGATATCCATCACATTATATAGCGAAAATTCTTGCAAGGCAGCAGATCTCTCTACCCGATGCATTTTTGTGCATCATCCAGCTTCTTTGTCATAATGCCGGCTATATATTCAATGAATTTATTCCATTTTTAAATAATACAAATTTATGAATGGCATTTAATTTCTGGCTCTTTTTCACTCACCCTCCTTCGATCCTCATTTCACCAGTCATTACTCTTACTCAGATCATCCTCTGAAAGATAAACCTACGTTTAAAGACGTGCAAAACAATTATTCGTAAAATAAATATTAAATAACAACATATAGGATGCATGAAACTTATCTACAACAAAATCCAATCAACGAAGAAGCATAAGTCCATGTTATTAAAAGCCATAAATGCAGGAAATAAATTATCACAAAACAATATAATTTTAATATAATGAATATAACGGAAACATTTTGTAATATTAGATATAATTTAGTTACATATTTAATTTAAAGAAAAATGAACTTAATCGCTAGTATCAAATAGTCACCCCGGAAGGAATGACACAATTCATATTAATTATGATTAAAAGGGAATATATAATGAAAAGAAAAGTACTGGCAATTCTGGTTCCAGCTTTATTAGTCGCTGGCGCGGCTAATGCAGCAGAAATCTATAATAAGAACGGCAACAAACTGGATTTCTACGGCAAAATGGTTGGCGAACACATCATGACCCATGATGGCGACAACAACAATTCTGACGATACCTCCTATGCGCGTTTCGGCATTAAAGGCGAAACCCAGATTAGCAGCGAATTGACCGGTTATGGCCAGTTTGAATACAACATCAAAGCGGACAAACCGGAAGGTCAGCAGGGCAGCGCTACCCGTTTAGCATTCGCCGGTCTGAAATTCAGCGACTACGGTTCATTCGATTATGGTCGTAACTACGGCGTGGTTTATGACGCGGCAGGTTATACCGATATGCTGGTTGAGTGGGGCGGCGACGGCCTGGTTTACACCGACAACTTCATGACCGGTCGTACCAACGGTGTTGCAACCTACCGTAATACCGACTTCTTCGGCATGGTTGATGGCCTTAACTTTGCTCTGCAGTATCAGGGTAAAAATAACGACACCACCGCGAAAAAATCAAACGGCGACGGTTTCGGTTTCTCCGTTAACTACAACATCGACGGCTTCGGTTTCGTTGGAGCCTACAGCAACTCCGATCGTACTGATGAGCAAGCTGCGGACAAGCGGGGCGAAACAGCTGAAGTCTGGAACCTGGCGGCTAAATACGATGCAAATAATCTGTATGCATCAGTCATGTATGGCGAATCCCGTAACATGACTCCGCTGGAGAAAACGACTTTTGGCAGTTTTGCCAATCACACCCAGAACATCGAAGCCGTTGTTCAATATCAATTTGATTTCGGCCTGCGTCCGTCCCTGGGCTATGTCTACGCGAAAGGTAAAGACCTTGGCGCCAAAGAAGACACCAATGCGGATATCATGAACTACGTTGAATTGGGTACCTGGTACTACTTCAACAAAAACTTCAACGTTTACACCGCATACAAATTCAATCTGATCGATGATGAAGACGCGGCGGTAAGTGGCGCAGCCACTGACGATCAGTTCGCTGTAGGTATCACCTACCAGTTCTAAGATTGTCTCATTAACCTAAAGCCCGCTTAATGCGGGCTTTTTTCGTTGTCACCCCTAAACCACCTCCTGGGGAGGTGGTGATTGATCCTGTAAGTCTTTAGCCTGAAGAATGCCCATGCCAGAAAATCATTTGATGCTAAATTCAGTCCTGAAAATTTCAGTTACAAGGAGGTGACTAAGCAGGAAGAGTAGCAAATTAACAAACACCGCAGGGCTGCCTGGTAATCGCCGCACCAGAACTCACGCCTCCGATAGCTCTCCGGCTTTTATATCCTCGCCATTCGGCATAATCATGTCCAAACAAACTCGGGTGGAGAAGCGTAAAACAATACCCACAGAGGAATATGTCTACTGTAATAAAAACCCTGGTTGACACAGACCACGAGTTGGCGTCAAATACTTATATTCCAGGAGCTCATTGCTTATCTCAATTGCGCATTTAGTCTCTTAACTGCCCCTTTAAAAATTGATGTAAATCAATAAATGATTAATCATACCTTGAAAAAAAACACATCCAGAGAAGCGGTCAGGTACATTATCGTTGGCCTGGCAAATACAGCAATTACGGCAATTGCTATATTTGGCCTGATGCAGGCCGGCGTGGGAGTCTACCCTTCAAACGCAACAGGATATGTCGTTGGCATTATTTTCAGTTTTGTTATGAATGCGAAGTTCACTTTCTCAAAGACATTGAGCCCTCTGAGGTTTATCAAATTCGTATCCACATGCGCTTTTTGTTATATTTTAAATTTAATAGCAATAAAAGTTTTTTTCATCGTCATACCTAATGCTATCTATACAGCACAAGTTGTAGGTATGATTATTTACACTACAGCTGGTTTTATTCTAAACAAATACTGGTCAATGAAATGAAAGAAATTAATATAAACAACGCGAGGAGTCAAATACCTTCGTTAGCAATCGTTGTTCCTTGTTATAATGAAAAAGACGCCTTCCCATACTGTCTGGAGGGGCTCACCACTATATTAAAAAACCTCCTGGCAAAAGAAAAAATCGCTCGAAATAGTTATATCCTCTTTGTCGATGATGGCAGTAAAG
Organism: Klebsiella sp. MBT K-1; assembly: GCF_002556465.1. Classification (NCBI taxonomy): domain Bacteria; kingdom Pseudomonadati; phylum Pseudomonadota; class Gammaproteobacteria; order Enterobacterales; family Enterobacteriaceae; genus Klebsiella; species Klebsiella sp. MBT K-1. The sequence goes on from NZ_PDEL01000001.1 coordinate 370,256, forward strand.
ACAACACCTGGGAACAAATCAAATCCACATCACAGGAAAAGTCATTCATCCGCGGCCTGAAATTATCAAGGAACCGGGGCCATCAGATAGCCCTGCTGGCGGGGTTGGCAAACGCGGATACGGACGTTACCGTAAGTATCGATGCAGACTTACAGGATGATATAGGTTGCATTGAGAAAATGATAGACAAATATAATGAAGGGTTTGAGATTGTTTATGGCGTACGCGACAACAGGAGTAGTGACTCAGTATTCAAAAGGGCAACAGCCAATAAATTCTATTCTCTGATGTCAGGGCTCGGTGTCAATCAGGTTCCTAACCATGCGGACTTTAGGCTTCTTAGCCGTACCGCACTGACAGCATTAAAGGATTTTAAAGAACAAAATTTATATTTAAGAGGGCTAATTCCGCTGTTGGGTTATAAGTCTAGCAGTGTTTATTATAGCAGAGATGAAAGGGTTGCAGGCGAATCAAAATACCCCTTGAAAAAGATGGTAGCACTGGCGTTAGAAGGAATAACATCTCTGACAATTACCCCGTTACGTATGATCGCCGCCGCTGGGGTTATCACATGCCTTCTATCTTCACTAGCTGCAATCTATGCCTTCATTGAGAAGATTTTGGGAAATACCGTTGCGGGTTGGACATCTGTAATGATTGCGATTTTCTTCCTTGGCGGTGTCCAGATGCTTTCTTTGGGGATAATTGGCGAATACGTTGGGAAAATATATATGGAATCCAAAAATCGGCCAAAATATTTTATCGAAGAGGTAGCAAAGCACGAAATGAGAGGCGAGCAATGAACACTGAGGACGAACGGATGTCTCCTTGCACTAAAAAAGTTATTGCCATGCTTTACCTTGCAGCAATTTTCTTAGTTTATAGCCCAACTATTATATTTAGTTACGCATTTTCAGACGATTGGTCGACACTATCCGATGTTTTTTCAGGGAAAGGTTCTCCGTTTCAATGGGATATGCAATCCGGCAGACCCTTGTATGCCGTTGCCAGGCGACTTGGCTTTACGCTAGTTCACAATATCAATGACCTTGCCTATCTTAGATTTTTTACCATAATAACGGTATTTGCGCTTTGCTTTTTCCTCTTTTTATTTATAGAAAAAAGAAACATATTCGAGCGTAACATCACAACAATCACCCTCCCTTTATTAATAGGCCTGACGCCGGCAATACAGGTATATAGTGCATGGGCGACATGTTTCCCGTTTGTACTCTCTATACTCCTTGCCGGAACAAGTTACGCTACATTAAAACCCGTAAACAAGAACACAACAATTATAAGATTTGCAGCATCCATCATTATTCTATGGTTTGCATTTGCTATATATCAACCCACGGCGATGGCATTTTTATTTTTCGTCATGCTTGATAACTGCCTGAAAAAAGATAAGCCATTTTCCATGAATATTGTTTTAATCAGTGGCGCCGTTTTATTTATCGGCATGCTTGGCAGCCTGCTGTTTTCAAAATTTGTACCTGTATGGTTATATGGCAGTTCAATTGCACGTGCCGAGTTAACTAATAATCCACTTGAGAAATTACAATGGTTTATAAAAGAACCATTGATTAACGCCATCAACAACTTTAATATAACCCCAGGCTCTTTATTCACAACTCTCTCATTAATAATTTGCGCAATAGGCTTACTTTCAATAATAAAAGGTAAATCAGGGCCTATGAAAGTTCTCATGTTCATTATCATGGGGATTGGTGCCTACTCTCCAAACTTACTAGTCAAGGAAAACTGGGCTGCATATAGGTCGCTGATAGCACTGGAATTTTTCATATGCGCTCTTATAATTATTGGTGTAGATGCCTTGACAAGCAAACTCAATATAGCAAAAAAAGCGCTACCCATATTGACGGTATTCGCGATGATCGCTGCATCATACAATATCTTTAATGGTTTCATTATCCCACAAAAATCGGAGTTAAACGCATTAGCAAGCGCGCTTTCCTACAAGGTGGGAAAAACATTTACGGGGGATGTTCTTTTTGACATTCAAGACCCCGCCTATAATGCCTTTACTAAAACACAACGTTATGACGAGTTTGGCAATATTTCCCTTGCGGCCCCCTGGGCTATCAAGGGGATGGCGGAGCAAATCTTAATGAGCAAGTCAATGCATTTCAGGCTTCCAGAAAATGTTATTCTGACGGCAAAGGAGCAATGCACCACTGATTGCATCATTATAAAAACGGGCGATGCCATGAGGAGTTCAACCACTCACTATTGAAACTTTTCATCATTCCCGTATACAGGCACATGATCCCGCGCCAGATCCGCGCGGGATAGTTTTTATCAAGGCAGCTCCGGCCAGGGTCATAAGTTTCTCTATCGCCTCATAGCGCTCACTCGACAACAAACCATGCTTTTACTGCTTTCCTGAGTTCGCTCCTTTTCATCCATCATCCATTCTCTTTAAGATACTCTTACAGAATCCGTGTGTAGCAAGGGCAGTTAACTGCTTTGTTATCAGGGATGCGCAACGGGCTAAGTTATTGTTAAGAGTGTGAGCTTGTGAGCTAAAGAGGATAAAAGTGGATGCCCAACAAGAGGCAACATGGTAAAAAAGACAGCGTTAGAGGCGAGAAAACAGAGCGATAGAAAGAAATTTTAATGCAGGGATTCATGCAGGGCAAAATCAAAAGCGCTTTGCGACTGATTGATTTTGTTGAAAAGTGGCGGAGAGAGGGGGATTTGAACCCCCGGTAGAGTTGCCCCTACTCCGGTTTTCGAGACCGGTCCGTTCAGCCGCTCCGGCATCTCTCCGCTGTTGAGGTTGCTATAATGCCAGGTTCTTTGGCATTTTAATAGTTCCTGTCTCTTTAATTCAGTTCAAGTGACGACTTTGCGAGCAATATGATATTTAAATGGCCCTGGAAAGCAGATGAAGAGTCCGGCAACGCGGAAATCCCCTGGGAAAAGGCGCTTGCCATTCCCGTATTAGCCAACCTCTCCGAACATGAGCAGCAGCAGCTGGTGCAGATGGCTTCCCGCTTTTTGCAACAAAAGCGTCTGGTTGCCTTACAGGGGCTCGAGCTTACTCCCCTGCACAGCGCTCGTATCGCGCTACTGTTTTGCCTGCCGGTTCTCGAGCTGGGTATCGAATGGTTAGATGGTTTTCACGAAGTGCTTATCTACCCTGCCCCGTTCGTCGTCGATGACGAATGGGAAGATGATATCGGCCTGGTGCATAACCAGCGAATCGTACAATCAGGTCAAAGCTGGCAGCAGGGGCCGATTGTTCTCAACTGGCTGGATATTCAGGACTCCTTCGATGCGTCCGGTTTCAATCTGATAGTCCATGAAGTGGCGCATAAGCTGGATACCCGCAATGGCGATCGCGCAAGCGGCGTACCCTTCATCCCCCTGCGCGAGGTGGCGGGCTGGGAACACGATCTCCATGCCGCTATGAACAATATTCAGGATGAGATAGACCTGGTCGGTGAAAGCGCCGCGAGTATCGATGCGTATGCGGCCACCGACCCTGCCGAATGTTTCGCCGTGCTCTCTGAATACTTCTTCAGCGCGCCAGAGTTATTTGCTCCCCGCTTTCCCGCGCTTTGGCAGCGTTTCTGCCTTTTTTATCGTCAGGATCCACTGAAGAGATTACGTGAGAATAGCCCGCCAGATGATAGCGATAACCCGGTAGTACACTAAAACAACGACCTGCGCTAAATTTAGCCATTTGAATCAGCAAGTTAAATTTGGTGTTGACACAAAAATACGAGACCAGTAGTATTCGCCTCGTTCACACGATTCCTCTGTAGTTCAGTCGGTAGAACGGCGGACTGTTAATCCGTATGTCACTGGTTCGAGTCCAGTCAGAGGAGCCAAATTCTTGTTTCTATGCGTCTCAGCATGTCTCAATAGTATTTTGATTAAGAGAGTTAGCACAGAAATCCTTCCCGGCGCGTATCTATTTATCTCTCTGCATCGGGAAAAATTGGTGGTCTGATTTGGGGTCATTTCAGTTCGATAATGGAGTGACCACCACATGTCCCTGTCCGACGCGAAAATCCGCAGTATCAAGCCTTCTGATAAACCCTTTAAACTGACCGATTCTCATGGTCTGTATCTGCTTGTCAATCCCGGTGGCTCACGCCTCTGGTATCTCAAATATCGCTTCAATCGAAAAGAATCCCGCATCGCGTTAGGCGCTTATCCGCAAGTTTCGCTATCCGACGCTCGTCAACAACGCGATGGGATCCGTAAACTGCTGGCGCAGAATATCAATCCCGCGCAACAACGTATGACTGAAAAAGCCGCCGTTTCACCGGAAAAATGCTTTGAGGCCGTCGCGCTGGCATGGCACAAAACCAACAAGAAATGGTCGGCTGACTACGCTGAACGCATCCTTGCCAGTATGAAAAACCATATTTTTCCGGCAATTGGTCATCTGCCCGTCACGATGCTGAAAACGCAGCATTTCACTACTCTGCTGAAAGTTATCGAGGATAAAGGCTTTCTGGAAGTCGCGTCCCGAACCCGGCAGCAACTCTGTAACATCATGCGTTACGCCGTACAGCAGGGGCTGACTGAAAATAATCCGGCCCTGCATCTGGAAGGCGTTACTGCCCCTCCGGTTAAAAATCACTATCCCGCTCTGCCGCTGGAGCGGTTGCCCGAACTGCTGGAGCGTATCGGTGACTATCAGCAGGGGCGGCAGTTAACAAGACTGGCAGTAGCACTGACCCTGCATCTGTTTATCCGTTCCAGCGAACTGCGCTTTGCCCGCTGGAGCGAGATAGATTTCAGACACAAAATCTGGACCATTCCCGCCACCCGCGAGGCGATAGCCAAAGTTCGTTTTTCAGGTCGTGGCGCAAAAATGCGTACTCCACATATCGTCCCATTATCCCGGCAGGCTATCGCCATTCTGAAGCAGATAAAGGAAATCTCCGGCCATCTGGATTTAGTTTTCCCCGGTGATCACAATCCCTACAAACCGATGAGTGAAAATACCATCAACCGGGCGCTGCGCTTAATGGGTTATGACACAAAATCGGATGTCTGCGGGCATGGCTTCCGGGCAATGGCCTGTAGCGCGTTGGTGGAATCTGAACTCTGGTCACGGGATACGGTGGAGCGGCAAATGAGCCATCAGGAGCGCAACAGCGTGCGGGCGGCGTATATCCACCGTGCTGAACATCTCGACGCCCGCAAAGCCATGATGCAATGGTGGTCGGATTATCTCGACGTCAGCCACGAGGGATACATTGCACCCTATATTTATGCCCGACAGCATAAGGTGGCCTGAGCCATCAGTAAGGTAATGTGTTGATAATGGAAAAGCAGTTTCCGGTTGTCCGGGAGCTGCTTTTTTACATTGAAAGGTTCTGGCTTCATTTTTTATATTATTAATCGGGAAGTGCCCGAAATTATTCGACGCGAATAATTTTGCCAGATAACCTATCAATTACATATAAATCAATAGGTAAATATAGAAAGATATATGAGGTGAATAATTTCGGGCGAAGCTGCGAAACAATCTGCACCAGAAACCGATTTAACCGAAACACCATAACTGCACCAGTTCATTCTCACCGTTTATCTGCACCAGCCTGTCGTCGTCGGTATACAACAGGACTGCACCAGGTATTGCCGTATATATATATCGATCTGCGCCAGCTTTAGCCTTTTAAGCCCTTTGGCCTTTTCCGGTCTGGCGCTGTTACCCTTAATCACCCTTTACCTTTATCCGGCATTTTCCCTTTTGCTGGCGCAATCATCAGCAAAAATACCGTAATGCTGCGCCAGAAGCCTGTTAATAGGCTATACCGTTCGTAAACACCATTATTAAGAGGAAACCGTACAAAAAATTTTGCCCCCAAAATTTTTTGTACGAAAACCGATTAATGACCAGCCTTACGAAAGACAACGGCTATCAGTCAGAATCCCCCGCCCGTAAACCTGCGCCACATACCGTCCGCGTCCGTCGCCGTGCCCTAAATCCATCGCCGTCATTGCCAGCGCTTCCTTCTCACAAAATCCCTGCGCCAGATAATAACCAATCGCATCCTGCGCCCAGGCATAGCGCAACGAGTGCGGAGAATATGCGCCAGTTAAGCCGAGACGTGACGCCTGACTGTGCAAGTATTTCATGGCGGTTTTCAGATCTGGCCTGTCAATCAGCCTGCCGTGGCGATCTTCTGCCACAGCCAGCGCATTATTCAGCGCTTTTTTAACTGCACCAGCATCAAGAATAATCGTCTCACGGGGCCGCCCGCCTTTGGTGCCAAACACCACGGTTAACCGGGGATCGCCACGCTCCAGCGCCTGCTGCCACGTTTTTAGCGACTGTACACTCTGCACCGCCTCCTGTGAACGCAGCCCCATCAGTCTTGAGAGTTCCAGCGCTGCCGCCAGCCCCGGATCTTTTACGCGGGCGGTTTCCAGCACATGCCGGTAATGATCCGGCGTGATCGCCCGCCTCGTACCGTTACGGGATGCGCCGGACAATCCCAGCGAATGGTTATTCAGCCGCTCACTCTGCGCCAGCCTGTCACGCCCGGCCTGTTTCAGAATGCAGCGCACTGCCGCCATCTCGTTTTGCAGGGAACGCTTTGTGATGCCCTTCGCGATTCGTTCGCGGATATAACCCTCGATATGCCGCGCCTTAAGCTGCTCCACCCGGCGGATCTGTACATTCTGCGCCAGCACCAGACGTTCACAAAACCGCTGCGCCAGCCTGATGCGGTCGTGAACGGTCTTATGGCTGCCGCCCGCCTGCTGCGCAAGTCGCTTCATTTCCTGCTCCAGTATTGCCATACATTCCCCCTTTCATGATTGCCACAAACTCATCCCAAAAAACCAACACTGATACAGCTTTCCCCAGCGCACAGGCCAATAGCCCCTGAGTTTTGTCGGGGCTGCGAACGATACCTGAGCGCCGGGGCGGCTGCCGTTGAGGTGTGGTGAGGCTTCGGTTGTGCTCTCTGAGCAGCCGCCCGCCTTAGCGGGTTATCCCCCGGATCGTCCTGATCCGCCTCCGGTATCGGTTCATGTTCTCCTTATTGGTTAATTGGCCTGAAAAGGTTGTGTCAGAATCCAGCAATGAGCTGGCGCAGTTGAGTTTTCTGGTGCAGGGCGAAAAGGCTGTGTGCGTCACTTTCCCGCTTTGCGCGGTTAAAGTGACGCACTGGTCTGGTGCAGTGTTTAAACGTTGTGTTTCTGGTGCAGTTTTACGGCCACGCGGCAGCAAAGCCTGACGGCAATGCAGGCCGCAGCCCGTAAAGGTAAAAGGCGCTGGTTATCAGCAGATACAGGTTACCTGGGAGAATTCCGGCGCGGTGCAGATTCAGACCAGCAGGCTGGCGCAGTAAAAGGACATATCGAGTGAACTCAGGCCTCCATCGCGATGTTCTGCGACCCGGTGTTTGCAGAGGTCGGCACCGGTAAACGGATCAACCGTCCTGATAACAGGCGCTTCTTTCAGGTTGTGAAGCGTGGCGCTGTCAACGACAGCATAGGGCAACGGGGAGACTATGCCAGTACCACTGGTGCGGAAAGGAGAAACTGTTTTTAGCTGTAAAAGGATTTTTAATCACTTTGTGTCGATATAAAAAATGAGGGCACTGTGTGTGACAGCGCCCTCGTTCAGGTTACATAAAAAGCATCAGCTCAGAATAGCCTCCAGTCGGGCCAGCACTTCATTCACAACAGCGTCGGGTATGCGTTCCAGTCGCTTACCGCTCCGGGCTCCCATATCAATGGTTCTGGGCTGGTCGCAGCGAATAACGCCCGTTGTTTTTGTTCCCGCGCCGTCCAGTGAGACGGTAAAACCGGCTTCGCGAGCAAAGTTTCCGCCGCTGGTGACAGGGACAACGACAGGCAACCGGGTAAACGTGTTAAACGATGCCTTCGATACGATGAGTACCGGACGTTTTCCACTTTGCTCGTGACCGGCAATCGGATCCAGTGAAACGAGCCAAATTTCCCCTCTGTCCATTTACAGGATCTCCTTGCCCACCGCAGGCGCATCAATCCATTCCCGATCCTCTTCACTCATTTCGGCGTGCGGATCGCACTGCGCCAGCAGTTCTTCAAGCGAATAGCGGGGACGTTTTTGAGGTTCAATAACCAGGCAACCATTATCAATGGTCATGCCCACTTCGCTGTCCGTCGACAGCCCCAGCGTTTTCAGCACGGCGGGAGGGACCGCCAGCATGACGGATCCGCCAACCTTTTTCAGGCGTGTGGTATACATAGAGCACCTCCGAATATTATATTTTAATATAACATTAACGGCAGGCGGTGCACAATTATTCATCAGGTTCATTGTGATTTCCTTAGCGTAATAAAGCGTGAAGAAAGCCTTAATCCATCGGAAGACAGATCCGGCAGTTTTCAAAGGCGGCATTGCCGGTAAAACGGCAACCGTCCTGATACATCAGGCGCTTCTTTCAGGTCATGAAGCATTTCGTGCAGGCGGGAGCTTAGTTCGTGGTAAGAAGGCCGATAATAGAAAACTGTTTTTGCGGTTCAAAGGATTATGACGGATCAGATAAACGAAATGCGGCGCAGCTTCCGTATCCGGGCTGCGCCGGAGGGAGATCAGCGATAGCGTGAAGGCCAGATGTTCTCAGGCGCAACATCTAACGCTTCGGCAATCAATCTTTCGCCTTTGGGCCAGCGGCGGGTAAGCGCATTAGCCAACGTAGAGGATGCCAGCCCCGCCTGACGGGAAAGCGCTGACAGCGAAGTGCCAGGTTTTTTCAGCCCGGCGATAATGTCGGCAGAATGCCAGTCCTGTTGCATCATGCGGCCACCTCGTCGATAAACTTCACACCATCGGCAGTGCGGAGCCAGCGAGGCGCTTTCATTTCCGCAGCGAAATAGTTGATCAGTTCATACAGCAGGCAGCTAAAGTGTTTCTCCATTTCAGAGTAAAAGCCTTGCCCTGCCAGCATCTGCGTCAGGGAGAGACAGTAGCGGCAAAGCTCTGTACATTCAGGCGCAAAACGGGGGGAATTTGCAGGGAGGGTGTCAACGGTCAGGCTTTCAACAAGATGGGGAGGAACGGGGTCTAACAATGTGGGCTGCAACAGCGTCAGACAGGCGTTGAGTCTGCCACAGAGCGCCATTTTTAGCGTGGGATCGTTGCTTTCAATCAGGGTTTCGGCGAAGTTTTCGCAGTGATCGGCCAGTACGGTGAAATCCGTGGCGGCATTAAAGGGAACAGCAAGTAATGGATGTGTTTGGATTGGGGTAGTAGCCATAGCGGCAGCCTCCTGTAACGGGTTTAAAACCCACCACCAGAGGTTCCAATCTCATGGTGGTGGACTGAACGGGGTTGGAACTACCGGCGTTACAGGCAACCGGCGCACCTTACGGTGCCCCCGCCCAGCCCACCATTGAGGTATAGCCGAGCGCACGACATAAAAAAAGACGCGGGGCGCGTCGTATGTCGCCTGTAACATTTCTCGGGGTTCCAATCCCGGCACCTGAATTTGCAGGTACGGGTAAAAGATACCGCTTTCGGTCAAAAACAGCAATAGGAAGTGGTGGAATACAGATCGCAGATTGTTATAAATATAAGCATTGGTCGCTAAAGTATCATCTTCATCAATTTTTCGGAGGGAATCCGTTGAATACTACAGAACAACAGATTGTAAAGCTGGGGCCACCAGTTGGAAAAGCAGATGCTTATTTACCACTGGAGCTTATGGAACAGAAAACGTTTGAGCTATTTTGTTGTGAGCTCATCAAAAAACGGCTGAAAATCGAAGACGGCGAGATAGTTGATGCCATGACGATTGGCATTTCCGGCCAATCACAATTTGGGGCGGATATTTTTACGCATCGTCAGCACGGCAATCAGGACGTTTATTCGTTATACGAAGTGAAACGTTGTAAAAAATTTACAAAAAGTCATTATATTTCCACTGTCGAGCGCTTTAATAAACATCGGGAAAAATGGCAGGTGAATATCAATGAGTTTTACATTTTCCTCAGTGAGAAAGCGTCAGCGGAGCTAATTGCGGAATATAAAAAACAAGAGGGTCTTTTTAAGGAGCTGAATATAGTACATCGACTGCTTGATACGGAATTGATCCACGACTGGCTGAAAAATCTTTATTGTCCAAATCTGTTGTATCGTTTTTGTCACGAGAGCTGGGTATCTCTGTTTTATGGCGAGCGAGCGCTGTTAAATATCAAAAACTATGGCTTGTGGGACTATAACGAATCTTCTGCCTGGCGAAATTACACACATCCATATGAACACATTAATGGTGATACCTATACTCTTCAGAACGATCATGTGCTGATTAAGGCGTTTTTACCTAATCTGAAAGGAAATCCACTATCCTGTTTCATTGATTTTCGTAATGGCCGCTATAGCCATGTTTTGCTGACGATGAGTCAGAATGACCTGCTAAATTCAGCCTTCGAAGGAGCCGGTAGCCCACCGGAGGCGAGAGTCAGACCGTGGGTTTTAAAAGAACCTCATGGTGAAAATTATTATTGTGATATTGGTAACTGCCGCCTTGCACTTACCCTAAATGAAACCCGCTCCCTCTGTGATGCTTTTGATAAGTTCTGGAGGTGCTATAAACAGCGCATGGAAGAGATTGACCAGATTTGTCGCACCGTTGATTTCTCGAACAGTACACCACTCGGTGATAATATTCATCTTATTACCATTCCTTACTGGCTATGGGGTCGCATCAGCACCTTTTGTCAACACCATGACTATCTGGATACCGAAGGCGAGTGGTCGATATTTAATCCTGCCCGTGAGCGCATTATGGTCTTTACCCGTCATAAAGATGAAGTAATGAACGAAGGGCATCACGTCACACTATTAGCCAGCCGCGACCCTAATTTTCATCGCCTTACTAATCATCGTGTGGCGCTAATCTGGCAACCTCCCAGTCGCTACGATATCGATAATATGGAAGAGGACGCCATCGGGCCTCGTAATTACTGGGATGCGTTGACAACATATCGCTGGCTGATGGAGAAATTAATCCCTGCGGCAGATAGCTGGTACTGTGCTAATTACTTTCCTGAACGCCGGGGCTGGCAACGACTGCCATTTCGCGCACCCCGCCATATCGCCTACACATCCGATGATATTTATTCCAACTACCAACCGGAAAGTAATGTCTCTGTTGAAGAGATAGACAGCAAACAGAGTTTGCTGGCGTTGCTGACTGAATTACAAGATTTTTATCATCTCTACACTCGCCGGGTGTACTTTAAGGCAAGTGAGTTTGAGCAACTTTGCGATGCCTTTCTCTTTTTGTTGAACAAGACTACTGTCAATTACTGGGGTTATATCCGCAGTAGCGTCGGTGCTTCGCAGGAGGAGCGAGAGTCTGTGGTAACGGCATTGCAAAAGTACCGGAGGGAAAGTTCGGTTTATGAAAAAAATTCGTCACTGTATGACTATCTGTTTCGCGGCATGATGGCGCTATTTGGTGACGGTGACTGCCATATTAACGAAGTGGAAGCGATAAAGGTTGCTACGTTGTTGCGCCCCTTTGTGGATAAGATGTCGGAGGGGCGTTTTTTGCGGCGCTGTCAGAGGACATTATGAATGCCCTCTGACAAATAACACGTTTAATTATATTAAAAAATGCTATTGGGCAGCTGAAGCATATGTCTTCCTCTGCCCATTAACTTCCTAATCGTTTTTATTCTCCGCGCTTCGACGAAATGGTTTCGCAGTGAACAGAATTAAGCTCTTTAAGCGGTCCGCCATATGCCGTATGCAATACCTTTTCCAGTTTTGGATGCATAATTAAATCAGCGCCGATAATTACGTGGGCATCTATGTCACCAGTACCTTTTCCTTTAACTCGCCATGTTCGTAATACAACGGACGGTTGGTCATTCTCATCGTACCAGCATAGCGGCCCCGCGTAATGAGATGATTTCAATTGCGCATCATATTTCAGAGCTGCAGGAGGAAGAAGGACAAAGACATCATCCAACCAGTCTTTGACTTTATCCAGCTTAACTAATCGTGGCTTTGCTCGAGCCTGCATTGCCTCCATCCAATCAATGTCTTCCCACCAAACTAAGGCATCATCACTGCCCAAAGGCGATACTTGCGGAGGAACCATTCCATCAAGATTTGTCCTGACAATCGCAGCGCACTGCACCGTTTTCCTGTCCATGGGGCCATAATCTTTACCATCTGCCCGGAAATAATATTGTTCAAACAGTCCTAATCTTATCCATCCCCCCCATGTTGGGTCTTCATTAGAGACCCGTGTAAATTCTGCCAGTTTATATTGTTTACTTTCATATAACGGCCAGTTTGGTCTGGGGATCCGACTGGCGTCCAGAGCCAGATGAAGAGGCATAAGAGGCAGAATTTGTCCCAGGATGCTACGTTCTATATCTGCTTCCCACAATCCCTTACGCCAGAATTGTGCCGGAAGTTCGGTCAAAACGTCATCAAAAATGGCAAGAAATAATTCAGAATGCCATAGCAAAGTTCGAGCCGAAGGTTTTACGTAATTTCCTCGGTCATATTTGAGTTCGTATCGTTTTTTCATAAAATGCTGGAAAACACTTTCAGCGTCACCAGTAATATATGATTCCATTCTGGTAGCTACAAGCAAAGGTAGCTCAGGCCACACTTCTTGAAAAAGATTCAATAAACAGCTTTCATCAGCAAAGAAAACTACTTCCATGGCTTTATTTGAAGGCGTGTTTGTTGCCAATGACATCGCTGATTTCGCGTTAAATGATGTTTCCTTGATACGCGATAAAAGAAGCTTGGCCAACAGTGACAAACTTAATGAAGAACTTTGAGCATAATCCCTTAATGGCTCTTTGAGCCTTTGAACCAAAGCAGTTACATCTGCCGGCGTTTCGTTAAGAATCTGTAGTATGGATTGTAGTGAGGAAACACTACTGGTATGCATCAGATAGTATTTTAGAGGGTTATAAAAGAGTTCTGTTCTCTCTTTTACCAGTCGAGCAACACCTGACAGGGCTGCTATTCGTCTGGAGATGACCGCATTACCTGTATTCGTGAGTAAAAGCACACAAAGTGATTCATCCAAAGACCATTCAGGGGTAGCCTGAAGTTCAAGTTTTTCAAACACATGAATTTGACCGGGGAGCGGTAATCGGCTTTCAATAATGGTAAAGGCCTCTTCCCAGGCATTCACTGCCAATTCATGATCGCCCCAGTCAGCTATCCTTTCAATCAGGTGACGGGATAACCCATAATAGCCGTCCATATTTAGCCGTCGGAGCGTCTCCTGTGCCAGCGTTTGCAGTGCCAGCTTTTTATCCATCTCCAGAGCCCGACGGAGAGGTGCGGATTGTGTGTCATCACCAAAATTGAGCCATCCCCGTCCTCCTCTTGCAGAAGTGAAAGCAAGCGTATAGGCAACAACAGCCAATTTTTCATGTCCAGAATTATCTAGACACTCCGCCAGACACAATACCGGCGTAATACTTTCCAGCGACCAATAAGAACGTTCGTGAACAAAAAAATAGAGTAGACGCAGAGCCTGATCTTCTTCTCCTCTTTGTACCATTTCCGTCATTATATAACTTAATGGTAGTGAAACAGACTCTTGATATTCAGCACGAGAAAGAGTTGATTTTGAAAGCTTTCGCAATATCGTTAGCAGTTCGACAAATTTTGGTGCTGGCGGAAATACTGGAATGCGTAAAGCTATAGAGGTAATCGGAGATGTATCTCCGATATATTCTCTTCGATGAGTTTCTCTATTTTTATTCGTTTCATGTAGTTTGTAAGCTGGCATATGCAGACTATGTTCTTCGGCAAATTGCCGCAAAGGCCCAACCGCGCTTAATTGGTAGTTAGAAGAATCATTAAATACTTCTGCACAAAGTACCGTGAATCGTTCCTGAGCATAAGCCGGATATTCTGTAAGTAAGCGTTGGACAGAGGACAGCCTCTCTTTTACTACTGCTTCTCCGGCATTCTCATAGTCAATATCAACCAATAATGTTGACCATAGTGCATTCAATAAAATTGAATCCCCCCGGTCAGCCAGTTGACGTAATGTCTCCTTCTGTGCCTCTATACTTGTCCAAGAAAAAATACCTCGTTCATACATTAGAGTACGATTAAGTAATTCGATTGCCTGAACTTCGTCAACTTGCAACAGTGAACTAAACCATGCATTGGGGGCATGTTTTGTCGTTCTATGATCGGTATGACAAAGTACTGCACTTAGTAGTGGGTGGAGACTAATCAGTGCACGTATCGCTGATTCTCTTGAATGAAGTCTTAACGCAGGAATGCATTCGATGATATCAAACAATGTAATATCTTTTCGAAAACCATAACCTAATAAAAACACAATGGCCTGTTGCCAGTGCCTGATTGCCTCCAAGGGGGATGTTTTCGCATAAAGTTGAGCCAACTTCATTCGTTCTAGTGCATGTACACTGTAATAAGTGCCATTTGCTTCCATAGATTCAAGCTCATCTTCTAGCTTTTTAATGATTAAATCTGCAATCTCGGGCTTTACAGTGTGTGCAAGAAAAAATGAATACAATACATCTCCTGAAAGCGGACTATTTTCATCTCGATCCAGATATGTTGTCGTATCATTACGAACCATAGAAATAATACTTAGAGCTTTTTCCCACTCCTCACGAGTTTTGAGGAGCTTAAGTGCACGAACGAGACTCGCTTTGATAATGGGATGTATCGAATAGAGATCGCAGGCTCTGGGGCTACCAACGAATGGTCTTGTGTCCTTAGTTAATTCTTCAAAAGCGGCTAGAATATCGTATGATTCATCGTTCACCGCAGCCGCTTCAGCCAATGCAACAGCAAGAACAAACCTCAACCAACAGCGATACCAGCCGTCTCCCTCCAGACTAAGTCGTTGAAGCTGGAAAAACCTCTCACAATCCACATCGCGAGCTTTCAGCCGTACTGATGCCACCCATTCATGCACAAACTCGGCTTCTGGTGAATAACGCTCATTTACTGGAGTTGTTTCAACTTTCAGCTCGTTACGTACTATATCAAGTGCGCGTTCACCTGAAGCTCCAGCATCAACACACCACATAGCTTCTATTGGCGTAACAGCCTGGCATAAGGCCATTTCGGCATAATGCCGACTGTCATCTACTGCTTTTATATTCCGGTAGAAATCAGAAAGACCAAGAAATAAGAGGCAGACAGATCTGTCTGGTAATCTGTAACGTCCGGTATAAGTAGGATCCCCTCTATAGCAAATTCTTTCGACTAAGGCTGGGGACATAAACTGAGCAAGTTGTTGAGCTAAATTACGCAAGAACCAAGGCGAAAAAAGCAACCCTGAACGACATAGATTCCAATAAATATGTCGGATAACTTGTCTATACCGCCCTAACCGTAACGCACCGTAAATAGTTGCGAGGGCTTCCTCTTCATTATTACAACGAACGTCACCATGAGACTCAGTATCCGAATAATCGAGTCTATCTTCTATTTCTGTTGTAATAGATAAGTATTCTTGCCAAGGCGCGGCAACCCCATTGGAATCAACTAACTGACAGGCCAGTAAACCTTCTTTTTGAGTTAGTGTTGGACGACCATCGAACAACAACCTCTCGGCTAATGCATCAGCCCCATAAATAGAATAGTAAGCCCGCCAATACTCTTGCCAATCATTGTTCCCTTCCTCAAAGCAAGAATTAAGTGCTCTGGATAATTCAGCATAGCGGACCAATGCAGGCCAGTTAAGAGTACGAGCAGCGACATCCGTCGCAAGCATAATATTTTTCTGAATAGCCTCGAAAGGATGGCCATGAGCGACACTGTCGCGTACAAATGATGCTGAAACGTATGTCAGAATTTCGTTATCTCTTCCAGCTCGCCTCATAATTGGTAGTAAAAAGCGATAACTTTTAGCATCAACAAAAAAACCTCGTGTTTCCAACCATACCGCAACGGGATATAAAATATCAGCAACTTGTCTTCCTTGACGAACCAGCTCATCAATCATGAAACGTCGAAAACTTTCATGAAATATCCTCATGCCGCCCTGAGTAGTTGCCTGGGTTAGGACAGGACGTAGGATCTGTAGTGCTGCGGAAACATATCCTCTAAGTAATGGACCGACAATTTCACATAATTCACTTTCAGTTACTGAGAAATCCATCACCCCCATAAGATCAGCAATAGCCTGAGCTTGTTTTCCTGCCGACGAATACAGGTACCCATAGTAATGTTTAATATCGCCATTTAGATCGGGCACCCCTATGAGCCATTCAAACGGTTCAGTAATTGCACCAGATAAAAGACCATTCATCAGACCAAAACAAAGGTAGCGAGTATATAGAGGATTACCTTCCGAACGCTGGAACAACATTTGTATTACGTCATTTTCTTTTTCTTGTAGGTTAATCTCTGCTAGTGCAGTACCTAACCCAAGTTTTATAGCTAGTTCCCTGACCTCTTCGAATGACCAAGATTCAACAACGTATTCGTTTAAATTAGAGTTGTATACTTCCCGTAATGGCTCAAGATGTTTGCCTGGTTGCGAGCCGATAATTAGCGTTACTCGTTCTGGTAGTTCAAGCGTTGCCAATTGTTCAACAATATCTGTTTCATTATCACTGAGGTCTAATGATGCATCACGAACACGTGCAATATGATCCAGCCCATCAACAATGATCACAGTATGTCTTTCAGAGGCAGAAATTTCACCTAAGATCTGTTCGAGCTCATGAATACCTGAAGAAAAAACCTGTTGTATAGGGATTGCATTTTTTTGACAGGATTCATGCAATTCAGCCAGCAAATTAGCGAAGAAAACGTTTGTTGTAATTCTTCGTTCAACCAGTTCATCCCCTGGTTCCAAAAAACAATAATGGCGAGCTACAATAAAATCCTGTTGTACCAGTTCTTCTGACAACTGCGTCAAAGACCATGATTTACCGGCTCCTGGACCAGCAAGAACAAGATGAACCCCTTGTTGTTGTGCTGCCTCAAAGAGTTGTTTCTGTAATGACTTCCGCTCGAATAAAACAGCTCTGTCTAAAGGGAATGCTTGAGCAATACGACCAAAGTCGGTACGGAGTGATAAACGTTGCGCTATAAGGGATGGCGATAATGATTCTCCTCTTGTCCTTGCAACATTAGCGATATGAACTGCCAATGCTGCCACATCTTCCACGCGGCGTTCATCATTTGGATAGCGACCAATACCAACATGCTCCACAAGCATTTTTAATAGTAAATTTTCGAGAGGACCGGGATGTTCAAGATCAAGGGAAGCAGCAGGAAATGCAATTTCAATAATAAACCGCTCGCAAAAAGCAATTACATCATCGCGACTAGGTACAGCTTCCCCTCCAGGAATACTCACCAATGGTTTAAATACTGGGGAAGAATTTTTCGGCCAGACCCTATCAGGGTCCAAATAGTATAGCTCCGTGGAGTATCCATCGAAAGTACCAGCGCTATCAGCTGGTATAAGTAATTCAACAACAGGGTCGTCAGAATTAGGATACTGCCATGTTGCACAGAGGCGATATTCTTCTGTAGCAGTATCATCTTCTGAGGAGAGAAACGTGTTGACTAGTCGATCAAACCGTAAAGATGAATTCTTTTTATCAAAATCATCGAAAGTTAATGGCCTGGTTATATTTTCACTTGATTTTAGCTGCCTACGTAATTTATGCCCGTTTACAATGACCTCGATATCATCAAAACGGTCGTCTTCAACGGTTTTGCGATCAACAGTTATCTTCTTATCCCTGCGCACAAGGCAGCAGATGAATAGATATGCCGTGACCAAATCTTGGTAGACGTAACCTCTGTGGGCTGCACTCAGGGGGCTGTTACTAAATCGCTTTTCTGGTCTTCGGTCACTCATAACACCAACAACCTCCCAACAAAATGATTACATATGCCAAGTTATTGAACTTTTATGTTCTTAATATTCAAATACATTCCTCGGATACTTGCAAGACAAAAGCAAGAGAATCAAACAGATACCTCATAGAATTAATTAAATCAACAAATTCATTAAGTTACAGTCAATTTTTGTATAAAATGATAGAGTTGGCCGCATCGAATTACGATACTTTCTCACAGCTATAAACATAAAACGGGGATTAAAAATGGATATATTAGGAAATTTCCTTTTACAAATGATTACATCCACCGCTTTCAGCTTGGTATTTCTGGCTGGTGTTGGATGGTTTTTTAGAACCTGGATTGGAAACCGAATTCATTTAAGTATTAAAAATCAATATGATAATAAATTAGAGAGGCTTAAGGCTGAACTTAAAACCGAAAGCGATGCTCATCTAACAGATATGAAGGCAGAATTAGATCGACAATCGAATATATTAAAAATTGCTGCTGCATCTTTCTCTGAGGTACAAAAAGCAACAATTTCAAGAAAAATTGATGCAGTCGATATTCTTTGGAAAGGGATAATCAACTTTCGCAAAAAATTTCCTAGTGCAGCCTCTTTTACGGACGTTTTCACTGATGAAGAAATGAAAAATTTTTATACTGATGCACGATTACATAAATATTCACATGAATTGGAGCAATTTGAACTGACCCATTTAATCAATGCTAGTTCTGAAGACGTTAAGTTAGTAAGGCCACATATTGGTGAGTTTGTGTGGGCGCTTTACTCTACTTACTGCACTATTCTGATGCGTTCTATTTATTTATTGAAGGCAGGGAAAAATGATCCATCCAAAGTGGCATGGCATTGCGATTCTAATATTGAAAATTTAATTTTAGTTGCATTTGGTGAAGAGTGTTCTTCTGAGTTTAAAGAACTCCGTTGGGGGAGATATCAATGGCTTCATAACCAGTTTGATTCGTCATTATTTAAAGCGATTGACACTCTTCTAACTGGTAAAAGTTTTAGTGACACAGCTTTACATGAAGCACAATTAATGGAGCGTCAAATTAGTGCCAGTAGATCAAATGAGCTCAAGATTTCACATCCTCTTTAATAGGTGCGCTAATTAGCACCATTCTAAATATACATCTAAATGGTGGTCATTCTGGTGGTCTTGACAACCCCAATTTTTAGGTTTAGTTTACCAAACAGCCAGTTAATGGCAAAGGCGATCCCAGTCAGAGGAGCCAAATTTGAAAAGCCTGCTTTTGAAGCAGGCTTTTTTTATTTTCATTTCCTCCTCCACAGCGGAAGAATTTTGGGATCAATTGGGTTCGATGACGGAGTACCCCAAATGTCCCTTAACGCCTCAAAAACAGAAATTGAGTACCATTACAAAACTCTTCTAAGACAGTCTTACCGCCACTCGCTCATACTGGTCAAACGCGCCTCATGGTTTCATAACGATGCGGCCAAGCGATTTCGCTGTCTCAGCGAATTTATGGGCCGCGGCAGCGTTAGCCTGGGGGAAGATGCGGTCAATGACACCCCTGATGCGCCCTGCAGCTACAGCCTGCAACATGTCGTCCACACGTGTCCGAACTCCGTGCCTTTCAAAAAGGGGTCCTATGAATACCCCCATGAGTGTCTGGTTAGACTGCATTGGCGACCACAGATCGACAGTCAGACTGCCCGCGGCCGCGTAGCCGACGACCCATGAAGACAAGGAGGCGGCGTCGAACGGCGGTTGATCAGATCCCCCTTCAATTGAGATAGCCTCGACAGAAATCAGAACGTCGTCAGGTTCCGCGACCGGATCGGGAATATCGACATATTTCAGGACGCCGGGAGCGCCTTGCACGTCATAACCCGCTGCTTTCACAAGTATTCCTCCATCTCTCTGACCGCTCGGCAGTCACCACCATCGCCCGCTGCCACACGGCTCCGTAACGCTTAGGGCAGCCTGGCAATCACCTTAATCTCAAACTTGAATCCATACAGCCACGTCACGCCGATCCCGGTCAACGTAGGGTAAGGCGCTTCCCCCCAATATTCTGGCAGGATACTCCAGATAGCTTCGAGGTTTGACTCGGGATCGACGACAAAGAGGGTAACGTCAACCACGTCACCGAACGTGCAGCCCGCAGCCGCGAGGACAGCATTAAGATTATTGAATGCCAGCCTGACCTGCGCTTTCAGATCGGGCTCAGGCGAACCATCCTCCCGGCTACCAACCTGCCCCGAAACGAACAAGAAACCGTTAGATTTGATGGCCGGTGAATAGCGATTGCGCTCATAGAGCGCCTGCCGACCAAACGGAAAAACTGCTTCGCGTGCCGTCATGTTTGTACCTTTGCAATGGGGCGAAATCAGCCCGGTGAACATAAAGACACTTTACAGGTGTGAGATCGGGTGGATAAACAAGCGACTTTGTCCATCATTGTTTGTAATATCCAAACAATCGGTGAAAATGAGGACCAGGAATGGATCGTTTCGATGCGATGCGCGCCTTTGCTCGCGTGGTGGAGGCAGGTAGCTTCACAAAGGCTGCCCAAACGCTTCATATGAGCAAAACCACAGTGACGCAACTCATTCAGCAGCTAGAAGCGCGCTTGCGCGTCAAATTGCTCCATCGCACCACCCGCAGGCTCGGTGTGACTCCCGATGGCGCGGTCTACTACGAGCGCGTCATTCGCCTGTTGGCGGACATGGAGGATGCTGAGAACAGCCTGTCCAGTGCGGCGATGACGCCCAGGGGACGGCTACGGGTGGATGTGCCCAGTCCACTGGCCCGCCTCATCCTGGTGCCGGCGCTACCGGTTTTCCACGCACGTTACCCTGATATCCAGTTCGACATGGGCGTGAGTGACCGGGTGGTGGATCTGATCGGCGACAACGTGGATTGCGTCCTGCGCGGTGGCGAAATCAACGACCAGTCCCTGATCGCACGCCATGTCGGCGATTTGCAAATCGGCGTCTACGTCGCCCCCAGTTACGTGAAACGCCTTGGCGCCCCTGCGCACCCGCGAGAGCTGGAAAACACCGACCATCGCATAGTGGGATTCTTATCCTCACGCACCAGCAAGATTGATCCTCTGGTATTGCGCAGTGAGAGTGAACATATTGAAATCACGGGCAGTTATGTACTTGCCGTGGATGACGGCAATGCTTACCTCGAAGCTGGCTTAGCCGGGTTAGGCGTGATTGCGCTGCCGGTCTATATGGCGGCAGCGCATCAGGCTGCTGGCTCTTTGATTCCGTTATTTACACAATGGCGTATCAGTCCAATGCCTCTGCACCTGGCGTTTCCGCCGAACCGCCATGTCAACGCCAAACTGCGCGTTTTTATTGATTGGATCGTTGAATTGATGCAGCAGCATGTCCCCAATTCCAACTATAAGTAACGACATCCCAGCCTCCAGATTCTCTCATCAGCGTCGATTGGCGATCATTCTGATGGTCTTGACAGAGGGAATGCTGATTTAGCGTATTTATTTGCCGGTTACTGGCAACGTCGACCCCGGTCAGTTTAAGAAGCCCGCAACCATAGCGCTGCCGACATCACTCCCTGCGGTGCCAACGCAGCGCGTCAACCACCAGCGTAAACGCCGCCGGAAGATGCTGTCGGCCCGGGTAATACAGGTAATATCCCGGAAAATTAGGACACCACTCGGCGAGCAGCGGCACCAGTGCTTGCGTGGCAATATGTTGCGCCGCTAAGTCGCGGGGAACATAGGCAATCCCTGCCCCGTCCAGCGCGGCCTGCATCATCAGAAAGGTATTGTTGAACACGGTTTGTCCTTCGACACGAACGCTGGTTTTCTGGTCCCCCTTTTCGAACTCCCAGGCGTACAGCGCGCCGTGGGTGGGCAAACGCAAATTAATGCAGTTATGCGCCATCAGATCCTCAGGACGTTTTACCGTCGCCCTGCCGGAGAGATAGCCGGGGGCGGCGACCACCGCCATCTGCACATCGGGCGTTATGCGCACCGCAATCATATCCTTATCCACCTGATCGCCCATACGCACGCCGGCATCAAAGCGTTGGGCGGCAATATCGGTGAGTTCATATCCGACGCTGAATTCGATATTGATATCCGGATGTTGATTTAACAAGGGCCGCAGGCGAGGCCAGAGCACGGTGACGATGGCGTGATCGTTCGCGGTAATACGCACCGTTCCGGCGGGTTTATCTCGTGAAGCGCGCAGTGAAGCCAGTTCACTCTCAATTTCATTCAGCCGCGGCGCAAGCACCGCAAGCAGGCGGGTCCCGGCATCGGTTGGCGAAACGCTGCGCGTGGTGCGGATTAATAACCTCACCCCGAGGCGCTCTTCCAGCCCGAGCAGCGTATGGCTCAGCGCTGAACGGGATACGCCCAGGATGGCTGCGGCCCGGGTGAAGCTTCGCTCCTGGGCCACCGTGGCAAAGGCCTGCAAGTCGTTAAGTTTTTCTTTGCTCATCATTGGTGAATTATGTGCACCAGTGTATTCATATTTGAGCATCTTATCATTTAATCGAACCTTCTCTACACTTTGTTCGGTGAGCCGTAATGACTAGCTTGAAGCCCGAAACTGAACTGTGGAGACATCATGAACCAACAATTTGACGGTAACGGTATCTTCCCCAAGGGGAAGAAAAACGAGGCTTATGCGCAGTATTTTCAGGGCACCAGCTACCTGAATATGCTCTCCACGGAAGGCGTCAATATCGGCAATGTGGTGTTTGAGCCCGGCTGTCGAAACCACTGGCATATCCACCATAAAGGCGGACAAATCCTGCTGGTAACCGGCGGACGCGGCTGGTATCAGGAGTGGAATCAACCGGCGCGTGAGCTTACCGCCGGGGATGTGGTGAATATTCCTGCGGGGGTCAAACACTGGCACGGTGCGGCCGCCGATAGCTGGTTTGCGCATCTTGCCGTTGCCGTCCCTGCCGAAGGGGCGTCTAACGAATGGCTGGAGCCGGTCGCCGACGAAGCGTACCGTCTGCTACCTTAAGCAGCGCGCTTTGCAACGAGGCGTTAAACATCTCCCCATGAGACAGCCCGGGATAAGGCCACCAGTTGACCGCCACGCCCTTTTTCTTAAGCAGAGAAACCGTCTGCAGGACGTTGCCCCGGGTCTCTTCTGCCCCTGCGGAAGAGACCCGCTGCGTCGCAACCGCCCCTTCCATCAGGTACAGGGATCTCTGGCTAAACGCATCGGCTTTTGCCTCGGCCATCTTATCTAACAACGAGGCATTGCCTCGTCCCAGGGAAGGACTGGCAGAAAAATAGATCCGGAAGCGGGATGACGCCAGCCAGGAATCAATAATAAATAATCCGCCGTAGGAGTGCCCCCAGATCGCCCGTCGCCGCGGGTCAATCTTCATCCCGCGCTCAACGTTTTCCACGATAGTATTCTGTAATAGCTGGCGAAATGCCTCGCTACCGCCGCTTTTGCGCGAGTCCCGCCCGCTATCGGCAGAATTCTCTTTGACGGTCGGCCGGTAGTCATAGGCTCTGGCGTTCTGATCAAAGGGCAATGTCGTTTGATAGCCCACGGCCACAATAACGGGCGGCGTTTTTTGCGTAAGCTGCGCAAGCAGCGAGTCGGACACCCGGTCCATCACCGCGTTGCCGTCCAGAGCGTAGAGAATGGGATACCCCTCTGCTGGCGGCGCCGCGTTCGGTATCGCGGTCCAGACCTTATAATGCCGTTCGCCGTCAAGCGAATCGAAATAAGCAACGTTGAAGTGATAATACGCTGAGCCGCGGTCAGCGATATTCGGCCCTAACGGTCTCATATCCGGTTTGGCGTCAGCGTTAATGCCGTAGAACGCGCAGACCAGCGCGGCGATAAAAATCCGCCCTTTAGGCGGATAAGCAGAATAAAACTTACGGATTAACATCGGTTGATTTTTCCAGCACGCCATCATTAATGATAATGATTGCCAATATCAATCTCAATTGCAAGCGAAGGGGGGATTCCCTGGGCGGCGCGTTGCACCTGTCCGGCTATCCAATCATCATCGTACGGGTAGCCAGGAGAGGTGCGCAGCAGCGCCTCCGGGTGAGGTTCAGGCCGTGCGCCATCTCCGGGTCAGCGGTTTCTCAACCTCTACAATAAGGAACATGACAAAACCGATAATAAAGGTGATCACCCAGTAGCGGAACGGCAGCGCTTCGGTACCAAACAGCATCTGCATAAACGGCGCGTAGATAATCAGCAGCTGCAGCACCAGCAGCACCCCGCTGACAATCCAGATCCCGCGGTTCGCCAGCAGCCCTTTACTCAATGAGAAGCCATCCGCAACCCGGCAGTTAAGCATATAGAACCACTGGGCGGTGACCAGCGTCTGCAACAGCACCGTGCGAATAAACTCAGGCGAATAGCCGCGCGGCTGCAGCCAGGCCTCAAGCACAAAGGCGCTAACGGCAATCATCGAACCGACAAAAATCACCCGCCAGATAGCAAAGCCGTCCATTACGTGCAGCTTAGGATCGCGCGGCGGACGGCGCATGATGTTCTTCTCACCGGCTTCAAACGCCAGGCCAAACGACAGCGTGGCGGAGGTCGCCATGTTCATCCACAGGATCAGCACCGGCGTCAGCGGTATTAAATTCCCCGCCAGCAGCGCGATAATAATTAACAGCCCCTGCGCCAGGTTAGTCGGCATGATAAACAGGATGGTTTTCTTCAGGTTATCGTAGACCCGGCGCCCTTCTCTGACGGCGCTGGCAATGGTGGCGAAGTTATCATCGGTGAGCACCATATCAGCGGCCTCCTTGGTCACTTCGGTACCCTTAATCCCCATGGCGATCCCGACATCGGCCTGCTTCAGCGCCGGGGCGTCGTTCACGCCATCGCCGGTCATCCCGACCACCTCTTTCCTGCTTTGCAGCGCCTGGACCAGGCGGAATTTATCTTCCGGGCTGGTACGCGCGAAAATATCAAATTTCTGCGCCGCTTCGCTAAGCTGAATATCGTCCATCACCTCCAGCTCGCGCCCGGTAATGGCGTTTTCCGCATTGCCGATCCCCAGCATCTTGCCGATACTCATGGCGGTTTGCGGGTGGTCGCCGGTGATCATCTTCACGCGGATCCCGGCCTGCAGGCAGTCGCCGATCGCCGTAATCGCCTCCGGTCGCGGCGGATCCATCATCCCGGCGATCCCCAGCAGAATGACGCCCTGCTGCAAATCCTGATGGCCAAGCTCCGTTTGCCCGTCGGCTGCCGGTTTCCACGCCGCCGCCACCATCCGCAGCCCTTCCCGCGCGTACTCTTCGATTTTCGCTTCCCAGTAAGGCTGGTCGAGCGGCTCCAGGCCATGATCGGTTTGCTGATGCTGGCACAGGCGAAACAGGACATCGGGCGCGCCGGTAATCAAAATCATCTCTTCATCGCCGATGCGGTACAGCGTCGACATATATTTGTACTGTGAATCGAAAGGTATTTTACTGCGCAGCTCGGTGTTGACCGCCGGGAGCGGGACTTTCGCCGCCAGCACCTTCAGCGCCCCTTCGGTCGGGCCGCCGGTAATTTTCCACAGCCCGCTTTCATCTTTGATAAGCTGGCTGTCATTACACAGGTCGATGGTGCGCAGATAGCGTTCCAGCAGCGTGCCCGGCGCAACGGTTATCGGGGCGGGTTCATCGATCGGATGAATATTCCCTACCGGCTCGTAGCTGTCGCCTTCCACCCGATAAACCTTATCGGCGGTGATAACGGCCTTGACCGTCATCTCGTTCATGGTCAGCGTCCCGGTTTTATCCGAGCAGATCACCGTCATCGCGCCGAGGGTTTCCACGGTCGGCAGCTTGCGGATAATCGCCTTCTGCCGGGCCATGGTTTGTACGCCGAGCGAGAGGATAATCGAGATAATCGCCGGTAGCCCTTCCGGCACCGACGCCACCGCGAGGCTAATCAACGACAGCATCAGTTCAGAAACCGGCATATCGCGGAACAGCAGGCTGAAGACAAATAGCGCGGCCATCATCACCAGAATGATGATAAAGATGGCTTTACCGAGCTTATCCATCTGCACCAGCAGCGGCGTACGGTGCTTTTCGATATCCGACATCATCTGGTTAATGTGGCCCAGCTCGGTATCGCCGCCGGTCGCCACCACCAGGCCTTTTCCGCCGCCCGAACTCACCGTAGTGCCGGAAAACAGCAGGTTCGTCCGATCGCCAAGCGGCAGTTCACCGCTGAGCGCCTCGGTGCTTTTCTCCACCACCGTCGATTCACCGGTCAGAATCGCCTCTTCCACCCGCAGATTATGCGCTTCGATCACCCGCAGGTCGGCGGGAATACGATCGCCTGCGCGGATCACCACAATATCGCCGGGAACCAGAGCGGTGGTCGGAATCGTTTCATGATTACCCTGACGAATCACCACTGCCTCGCTGGAGAGCATATTGCGAATGCTCTGGAGCGATTTTTCCGCGTTGCTCTCCTGGATATGGCCGATCAGCGCGTTAATCACCGCCACGCCCAGAATTACCAGGGTATCTACCCAGTGGCCCATGACCGCCGTCAGCAGCGCCGCCGCCAGCAGGACGTAAATCAACACATCATTAAAATGCGCCAGAAAGCGCAGCCACGCCGGCTTTCCGGCTTTTTGTGGCAGCGCATTTTCACCATATTGCTGCAAGCGCGCCGATGCCTCGGCGCCGCTGATACCTTCCGGGGTGCTGTTGGTGCTGGTCAGCGTTTCTTCTACGGAGAGCTGATAAAACGGGCCGCCCGGTTTTTCTGTACTCATAGTTATCTCCTCACTCCTGTAACGGAAATCAGGACAGCCTCAGGCCACCCTCAACGCACCACAAAAACCGGAACATGGGCATAACGAACAATACCTGCCGCCTCCGATCCCAGCAGATGGGTCTGAATATTGGGATTGCGCGAACCGACGATCACCACATCCGCCTTCAGCTCATCGGCCAGTTTGGTCACTTCATCGCGAATGTTGCCGCTGCGTATGTGAATCTGGATTTCGTTTTCCGCCAGCGAGAGTTTTTTACTGAGCTCGTCCAGCTTTTCTTTAGATGTATTAACCAGATAGTCTTCCATTTTCCGTGCATCGGAAATAAAACCGCGCGTCAGCACCGGGGAAAAAGCGGGAATGACGTGCAGGAGATGAATCTTTCCGGCAGAGCTTTGCGCAAGGAATCGGGCATGGGATAAGGCCTTGTCGGCAATACCGATTTCAAACACATCAACCGGCACGAGGATATTTTTATACATAGAGACAATCCTTTTATTACCTATAAAAAAAGGTGGTGAAAACAGCCCAGGCAATGGTGCTGAGGAAGCAATCTCAAGAACAAAATCTGTTAGACGCGTGGCTATAATTAAACGTAGCACACCACGGTTAACATTATTAAGCAGCCAATTAATATATTGAAAAATATCACAGAGCCAGGTACAGCCAGACAATTCGACTACAAACCCGGTAAAATCGTCGACATCGCCATAATTTTTGCTCTTTTTAACATTTCCGTTTTACTACGACTATCCTCATTATCAGTGGCTTGCTCGCTTTCTGGCGCCCCACAACAATTATTAAGATAAGAATTTACTTAGCCAGCTATTTAAGCTAAAGGAGGAACGATGTTCGGTTACAGTCTGTTTCGCCTGAGCCTGTTTATTGCCCTGGCAATAATCGCCTGTACGGCTACCGGGTTAATTACCTATTTCGTTGTCTCGGCACTCGCTGAATAAAATCAGCGATTGTGAACAATATGTAAAACATAGCCTTTAACTCCGAGGGGAATACAGTGAATCGTTATTTTTCTCTCATTCCGCTTGTTATTTTAATAACAACGGCTTGCGATCGGAAAGCACCTCAAATTACCCCGCTGCCGCGGATGGTCAAAGTCGCCGAGGTGGTTGCCATCGGTGATTCACAGCAGCGAGTATTCCCCGCCCGCATTGAGTCCGGGGATTCCACCGATTTATCTTTTAAACGCGGCGGGCAGATTGAATCGCTTGATGTACGTCAGGGGGCCGCTATTACTCAGGGGCAGCCCCTTGCCCGCCTCAGCGCACGGGAGGCGCAGCAGCGCGTGAATGAACGGCAGACTGCCGCCACCCTCGCCCAGCGGCAGTTCGATCGTTTCCAGACGCTGGCCGGTCGCCAGGCGATTTCAAAGGCGGAAATGGATATCCAGCGGGCCAACCGCGACGCGGCCAACGCCGCGCTGAAAATCGCCCGCGAAGAGCTGTCGCAAATGACGTTGACCGCCCCGTTCAGCGGCGTTGCCGCTTACGTCCCGGTACGTAACCATCAGGTGGTTGCCGCCGGGCAGCCGATTGTGACCCTGACGCGAACCGATCTGCTCGACGTGGTGTTTAGCGTTCCGGAAAATCTCTTTACCGCGCTCGATATTCGCAACGCGCAGTATCGTCCGGTCGTCAAAATTAACGCCATGCCGGACCGCCAGTTTACCGCCGAATATAAAGAGCACACCGGCAGCAGCGACAGCAGCACGCTCACCTGGCAAATCATCCTGACCATGCCGCGACCGGCCGACTTTCCAGCGGTGGGAGGCGTGAGCGGAACGGTGACAATCAACCTGGCGAACCTGCCCGCCAGCGCCGGTAAAAATGCGGTGGTGGTGCCGGTCGAAGCGGTGTTTAACCCGGATAATCGCCCGCGCAATGACCCCCACGTCTGGGTCGTTCAGGGCAGCGGCGACCAGCTTAAGCTGGAAGAGAGACAAGTCGGCGTTGGTCAGGTCACCTCTCAGGGCGTGGTGATCACCGAAGGGCTCAGCGTCGGCGAGCGTGTAGTGGCGGCAGGCGTCAGCGAATTGCATGCGCAACAGCCGGTTCGTATCTGGACGCGTGAACGAGGTTTGTAATGGATATCTCCCGCCAGTTTATTAACAACCCGATCCGCGTCTGGCTGACTATTTTGCTGCTGGGCATCGGGGGGATCTTCGCCCTGCTGAATATTGGCCGTCTGGAAGACCCGGCGTTTACCATCAAAACCGCCGTGGTGATCACCCATTATCCCGGCGCGTCGGCACAGCAGGTTGAAGAAGAAGTCACCCTGCCGCTCGAAAACGCGCTGCAGCAGCTGCCGTATCTCGACAACGTCAGTTCGATCTCCTCCAACGGCCTGTCGCAAATCACCGTCAATATCGCCTCGCACTACCACTCCAGCGAGCTGCCGCAAATCTGGGATGAACTGCGCCGCCGGGTGGGCGACGCCGCCCGTCAATTTCCTCCCGGCGTCGCCTCCCCGTTTGTAAATGATGATTTTGGCGATGTCTTTGGCTTCTTCTTTGCTATCTCCGGCGATAGCTTTACCAATCCTGAACTGGTTCGCTACGCCGAGCAGCTGCGCCGCGAACTGGTGCTGGTTCCCGGCGTCGGCAAAGTCGCCATCGGCGGGGCGATCCCTCAGCAAATCAACATCGATATCTCGCTGGCGAAAATGGCCGCCCGCGGCATCACGCTCAACCAGCTGGCGGCTATCCTCAGCCGGTTGAATGTGGTATCTAACGCCGGCGAGATTAAATCCGGCAGCGAGTCGATCCGCCTGCACCCGACGGGGGAATTTGCCAACCTCGATGAGCTCGGCGACCTGTTAATCAGCCCGCACGGTTCGGGAACGGCGACGCGGCTGCGCGATATCGCCACGCTATCGCGCGGGCTGAGCGAAACGCCCGCCAGCATCTACCATGCCAACGGCCGCCAGGCAGTCACCATGGGGGTATCGTTTATTCCCGGGGTTAACGTGATTGATGTTGGCCGCGCGCTGGAGAGCAAGCTGGAGCAGATGTCGGCGGAAAAACCGGCCGGGATCAGCATTGACCTGTTCTACGATCAGGCGGCGGAAGTCGCCCACTCGGTCAACGGTTTTATCACTAACTTCCTGATGGCGCTGGCGATTGTCGTTGGGGTCCTGCTGATCTTTATGGGCGTGCGCAGCGGCATTATTATCGCCCTGTCGCTGGCGCTCAACGTGCTCGGCACGCTGCTGATCATGTATTTGTGGGGCATCGAGCTGCAGCGCATTTCGCTGGGGGCGCTGATTATCGCCCTCAGTATGCTGGTCGATAACGCCATCGTCATCGTCGAAGGGGTGCTGATCGCCCGCCAGCAGGGGTCTACGCTGCTTACGGCGATAAATTATGTGATCCGCCGTTCGGCGCTGCCGCTGCTGGGGGCCACGGTAATTGCCATTCTCGCCTTTGCGCCGATTGGCCTGTCGCAGGACTCGACCGGGGAATACTGTAAATCGCTGTTCCAGGTGCTGCTGATTTCGCTCATGCTGAGCTGGTTCTCGGCGCTGACCATTACCCCGGTCCTGATTAAATGGTGGCTATTTAAAAATCAATCGCAGCCGGTAGCGCAGGCCAACGCCAACCCGTACGGCGGGCGCTTTTACCGCCTGTATCAGCAGGCTCTGCAAGCCCTTCTGCTGCGCAAAACCCTCACCCTGACCATCATGGCGGCGCTATTGGCCGCCGCTATCTGGGGGTTCGGATCGGTGCGGCAAAACTTTTTCCCCTCGTCAAATACGCCGATTTTCTTTGTCGATCTCTGGCTCCCGTACGGTACCGATATCGCGACCACCGAAAAGATGACCAGCGATATTGAGACCACCATTAACGGCCAGCCCGGGGTGGTCACCACCGTGGCCACCGTCGGTCAGGGCAGCATGCGGTTTATCCTCACCTACAGCGGTCAGCGGCAGTACAGCAACTATGCGCAGATCATGGTGCGTATGGACGACCAGCGCAATATTAACGCGCTGACGCAGCATGTTGATCGCTATATTGCGCGCAACTACCCGCAGGTCAACGCCAGCACGAAACGCGTGATGTTCGGCCCTTCCGGCGACAGCGCCATTGAGGTGCGGATTAAAGGTCCGGACCCAGACCGCCTGCGCCTGCTCGCCAGCCAGGTTGGCGATATTCTCTCCGCAGATCCGGCTACCGATGGCGTGCGGAACGACTGGCAAAACCGCAGCAAAGTTATCCGCCCGCAGTACTCCACCGCGCTTGGCCGCGAGCTGGGGGTAGATAAACAGGATATTGATAACGCGCTTGAGATGAACTTCTCCGGCAGCCGCGCGGGCTTGTACCGCGAGGGAGCCGACCTGCTGCCGGTGGTCGTCCGCCCCCCGGCCGCTGAGCGCCAGGACGCGAATCACCTGAATAACGTGCTGGTCTGGAGCCAGAGCCGCCAGCAGTATATTCCGCTCAGTAACGTGGTCAGCGGCTTTCACCTCGAATGGGAAGATCCGCTAATCCTGCGCCGCGACCGCAGCCGCGTGCTGACGGTGCAGACCGATCCCGATCCGCTGAGCAACCAGACGTCGGGGGATATCCTGTCCCGCGTGAAGCCGCAGATTGATGCGATCGCATTGCCGCACGGCTACAGCATCGAGTGGGGCGGCGATGCGGAGAACTCCAGCGAGGCGCAGCAGGGTCTGTTCACTACCCTGCCGCTGGGCTACCTGGTGATGTTTGTGATTACCGTGCTGATGTTCAGTTCGCTGAAAAACGCGGTGGCTATCTGGCTGACCGTACCGCTGGCGCTGATTGGCGTAACGCCAGGCTTCTTGCTTACCGGCATCCCCTTTGGCTTTATGGCGTTAATCGGCTTGCTGAGCCTGAGCGGCATGCTGATCCGTAACGGCATCGTGCTGGTAGAAGAGATTGAACAGCAGAAGCAGGAGAAAGGACAACAGGAGGCCATTATCTATGCCGCCACGTCGCGTCTGCGCCCGATCCTGCTGACGGCGTTTACCACCGTGCTCGGCCTGGCGCCGCTATTACTGGACGTTTTCTTCCAGAGCATGGCCGTTGTTATCATGTTTGGTCTGGGTTTTGCTACTATTCTGACGCTGCTGGTTCTGCCGGTAATCTACGCCTGTTTCCACAATAAGGACATGAAGCGACAACCATGAATAGTACCGGGTTAAATATTATTAAAACGCTGGGATGCATGACGGCGGTGACTTTCTTCACCATTTATAACACCTGGGATAGCTATGATTATGACTATCACTGGATCCTCGGGTTTTTGACGTTTATTTCGACTATCGCCACGCCGCTGTTTTTTGTGGTGGCGGGCTATCTGGATTCGCAGTCTCGCCACGATTCACAATGGCAGTTGGGCAAAATCAAGAGCGTGGTAATCGTCTTTCTATTCTGGATGACGGTGTACTATCTCTGGGAGCCCTACCAGCGCGGCTATCTTATCCAGCCATGGTTTGTGTTTGCGTTTATCGTCATTTACACCTTTCACCCGGTTATCGAGTGGCTCAGCCAAAGGCGCACAGCGTTCTTTGCCACGGTGTTCTCCCTGCTGCTTCTCTCGTATGGTTACGATCTTCTCTCCGCGCTGTATCCTGATATTCATGCGCTAAGCCTGGCGCCGCAGTACCGCCTGTGGACCTGGCTGCTATTTTATCTGACCGGTCAGCTGTTCAGCGACCCGCTGGTCGCCGACTGGCTCAGGCGTGAAAAAGTGGTCAAAGGCGCGATGATCGCCATTCCGTTTATTTATCTTTTCACCTGGTTTTACGAGCGGCATTTCTTTTTCGCCCTGTTTAAGGCCGACAGAAATGCGTTCATTCTGACCGGTTCACAAATTTATATTCTGGTGGTTGCGCTGGTTATTGCGGCCAACGGCGTGCGTTTTCGTAAAAACAGCGAGTTTAAAGAGACCCTTCTCGCCACCATTAGCAAAACGATGACCGGCGTTTATATTCTCCACTACTCCGTTTTTCACCTGCTCACCGCATTTATCCCGATTAACTCGCTGGGGACAAAGTTAATGCTGATTGTCCTCACGTTTATTACTTCGGTGCTGATTTCGATGCTGGCGCTGTCCAATTCGCTAATTAAAAAAGTGATTACGATTTGACGATCTGTGATTCCTGGCCGCGTGGACGCCGCCTTACCGGGCCCGGGGAAAGGATTCAGGTTCTCTTTGTCGGTCGGGTAAGGCGCCAGCCGCCGCCCGCGCATGGCTAAAAACCGTAGCGTAGCCACGCGAACAGCACGTTACCGTTGTTATAGGTGCCGGGAATATAGGTGAACTGCACGCTCAGACTACGATAGCTGGCGGAGAAAAGCGGCAAAATAATCGGCAGCGGCACGTAGTTGGCGAAGTCATCGCGGGCGGTGATGCCGGCGGTGACGCCAAGGCCAAGGCGAAAATCGCGGCGACTATCAAGATACCAGCCCTTCTCCCAGCCGTAGCCGATAATCGGCTGCCACTCGTTGTGCGAATCCTTGAACATCATGGCATAGAGCGAACTCCAGTTCCCCTCCTGGTTATATCTGGACACGCCAAATCCTCCGCCCCACGGCATTTCATTATAGTTATCGGTCTTTTCTTTATCGTACATAAAGCGGTTGTGCCAGCTGAGAAACGGCAGATAAAGATCGTAGTTTTGCGGCTCATTCCAGGTCTGCGAGACATCGTTTTTTAGCCAGTTCCACCAGCCGCTGACGCGCTGCTCGCCGTATATTTTAGTTTCAGCCTGTACTGAAAAGGCGAAAATAAACACAATTCCCCACGCTACCCGCAGACAACGTTGCATAGTTTTATCCTTAAAGAAAGTCGCCCGGTGTTCATTCAGTTTGGGAACAAAAAACAGGCTTTGCAAATATCGGCAGACAAATTTTCTGCACCGGCCAGGGGCTAATTGCAAGTCCAGTTAAGCGCCCATTTCAGGACAGTGAGAACCGCCACGGCGATTTCAATTCCTTGCCGCTGGTATTATGATGGCGCTAATTATCCTTTCTGTCCGTAGTGATTGAGAAATAGATGGACTTCATCAGCATTATTATGTCGGCGGGGAAAACGTCCGTCGATGTGGCGCTTTATACGCTGTTGCCAATCATGGTCGTCATGCTCATCGTGATGAAATATCTCGAGGTACGCGGGGTACTGGACGTTATCGTTCGCTGGCTCGCCCCGCTGCTTAAGCCGTTCGGCTTAACCGGGATGAGCGCGTTTGCCCTGATTCAGATGAATTTTGTCAGCTTCGCCGCCCCGCTGGCGACCCTCGCGATTATGGATAAACGCGGCGCTTCGGACCGGCAGATGGCCGCCACGCTGGCGATGCTTTTCGCCATGGGTCAAGGCAACGTGTTTTATCCGTTAACGCCCTTCGGCCTGCACTGGCTGGCCTCTATCGTTATCTCGATTGTCGGCGGACTGTGCGCCGCCGCGGTCACCTGGCATATCACCGGCCGCAGGCTGTCAATGGTTGAAAACGCGCGGGCCGAAGCGCTGCCTGAGGCCGAACAAAATAGCCAGGGGATAATCGCCGTTATCAACAGCGCCGGCGCCGACGCCATTCGCCTGGCCCTCGGCGCGGTGCCCATGCTGATCCTGTCGCTGGCTATCGTCGGTTTTATGCAGGCGGCGGGCCTGATTGAGATGCTCCAGCGCCTGCTGATGCCGCTGCTGCTGTGGCTGAATATCCCGGTTAACTTCATGCTGCCGGCGCTGGTCAAATGCGTGGCCGGCGGTACGGCCTACTTCGGCGTGGTCTCCGAGCTCGTTCAGCAGGGTAAAGTAACCGTAAGCCAGATCAACGCCTCGGCAGGCCTGTTGGTGCAGACCTTCGACCTCCCCGGCATCGGCATCTTTCTGGGCGTCAGCTCGCGCTTCGTACGCCTGTTCCGCTTCGCCGCGACCGGCGCAATCGCCGGGATCGCCATCCGTACCGTGATGCACCTTACGCTATTCTGACGCCGCCGACTCAGGACGGAGACAGGCAGCGATATCAGCCCGATCGCTACAGGCGATATGATGGTTAATTCTCACCATCATCCACGGGAAAAACGGGTTGGACGTGACGCGCATCAGCGTATCCAGCCCGACGCTCAGCGTAGCGGTTTCTCCGCGCAACGAGATCGTCCCGATGCTGATCCCGTAGCGATTTTTCTCCGCCGGTTCCCGGCCATAGAGCGAATCGCTCAGCGGGAACGGCACCGCCACGTGCGACAGGGAGTACATATCCTGCGGCCAGGCGATATGCAGCGGCGTCACGGTTTCGCTTCGCGTTCCGGCAAGCGTGGTGCGGGCTACCGTCTCATAGGTGTCGGGCGCGGCGTTGGTAATCACCGTGGTGCCGTAGGGCCGCGGCGCCGGCGGCAATAACGTATTGACCGCCGAATAGAGCGACGGGCGGAATAGCGCGCGCAAATTCGCCGCCTGGTTAATATCGAAAATCACCAGTTCGCTACCGTTATCCGGCAGATAGCGATAGAGCGAATCCACCACCGCCCGGGTGCTGACCGTGGAATCCATCACCGACTGGAAAGTTAACACCGGCGCCAGTTCAGAAAGCCGCTTACTCTGTGCTTCCTGCACGATTTGCTGCTGCAGCGCCTGCGACAATAGCCACGACTGCCTTGCCGCCTTCACCGGGAACGAATTGTATTTATAGGGGTTAAATTCCGGCACGATGTTCAGCCACGCCGCGCGCGCGAAGGCCGGAAACACAGAGGGTAAACCGGCCAGCCCGGCGAAACGGGCAAATGCGGTCACGCCAATCATCGGCGACAGCAGGATGACCTGCTGCGGCCGGCGCAGCGATTTATCCTCAAGGCTATCGAGGGCGTACTTCAGCGCCAGCGCCCCGCCGTTGGAGTAACCAACCACGTGCAGCGGCGCGTCATCCCCCGCCAGCCGCGTCGCTTCGCGCACCGCAAGCCGGGTTGTCGCTATCCACTCTTCGCGATCCACCCCGGTGAGCGCGCCGGGGGCGGTCCCATGTCCGGGCAGCCGCGGCGCGACGGCGACAAATCCCTGCTGCTGATAGCGCTGCGCCAGATAATGCACGCTGTAGGGCGAATCCGTCAGGCCGTGGAGCAGCACCGCCGCGCCGCGCGGTTTGCCCTGCGGCAGCAGAATAAAGGAGCGGTTCCAGTCGGGATGAAACTTATCCGGATAGACCAGGCTTTGCGCGTAAAAGCGGTTAATGGCCGTTTTTTCATCGTCGCTCAGCGTGTCGGTAATTTTGCTTTTCATATCGCGAAAGATCGCCGCTTCCCGCGTCTGGTATTCAGCAAAAGTGGCGTGGTCAATCTCGCTGGCGATCATTTCATTCGCCGTCCAGGTATGCCAGCGGTGCAGCGCCGGGCCGCGCTGCGACTCGTAAATACGGCCAATAAAAAAGACGATCACGACCACCAGCAGCCCAATAATGGCTTTTTTCACCACCGAGACCATTCTTAAGCCCGACTTATTCAGCAGGCGGGTAAAACGCATCATTGCCATATTTCTGTCCGAATTATCTCTTTAGCTGCGAGGGCGTGGGTAATACTCAAAGCGGATCCGATCCTGCGATTCACTTATTAAACATAGACTAAACCAACCACCTGTTCTTATTGTCAGATGAGAAGCAAACATGAATTATCGCCGGAGTGTAACAGGTCAGGAATAAACAAATGGAATGGTGGATTAAGAAACTACACGAGAACTCGACGTCTACACCTACCCACGCGGTTCTGCAAAGCGGCCAGTTAACGATCATTGCCGAACTCACGCCCTGCGGCCGACGTTTACAGGAAGGCGATAAGCTCACGCCGTTGGCTAACGCGTTGTACTGCATCAACGGCGATAAGTCGATCACGATTAAAGTGCTCAACGCTACGCATTTTAGCGCTGAACGCTGGGGCGCCATCGTGAATATCACCGCGCATTAAGCGACGTACCCTGGCATCAACCGGTTCTAATCTCAGTACTTTCTCAACTCAGCGGGTGAAATTATCCTACGCCTGGTTCAGCCTGTGACATACTAAGCAAAACGTCAGCAGAGCAGAAACAAGGAGTAAGTCATGAACCAGAAAGCCGCCAGGCTGACCCCAGAACAGGCGCTTACGCAACTCGAAGCGCTCTATGAAAAATCGGTCAATGCGCTGCGTAAAGCCATCGGCGACTATATTCACCATAATATCCTCCCCGAGAATAGTGCCCGTGCGGAAGGGCTGTTCGTTTACCCGCAGCTGTCGGTATCGTGGGACGGAGCGGAACATAAAGCGTTAAAAACCCGGGCCTGGGGTCGTTTTACCCATAGCGGTTGCTATACCACCACTATTACTAACCCTAAACTGTTTCGCGCCTATCTGCTGGAACAGCTCACCATGCTGTATCAGGATTACGATGCCGCGATTACCGTCGGGCTATCGCAGCATGAGATCCCCTATCCGTACGTCATTGATGGCTCAGAGCTTACGCTCGATCGTTCAATGAGCGCCGGCCTGACGCGTTTTTTCCCCACCACCGAGCTGTCGCAAATTGGCGATGAAACCGCCGATGGTCTGTTTCATTCGACGGAATACTATCCGCTTTCGCACTTCGACGCCCGCCGCGTCGATTTCTCGCTGGCGCGCCTGCGTCACTATACCGGCACGCCGGTTGATCATTTCCAGCCGTATATGCCTTTTACCAACTACACCCGCTACGTCGATGAGTTCGTGCGCTGGGGCTGTAGCCAAATTCTCGATCCCGAGAGTCCCTATATCGCCCTCTCCTGCGCGGGCGGGATCTGGATAACGGCGGACACGGAGGCGCCGGAAGAGGCGATTTCCGATCTGGCGTGGAAAAAGCACCAGATGCCCGCCTGGCACCTGATCACCAAAGACGGCCAGGGGATCACGCTGATTAATATTGGCGTCGGTCCGGCGAATGCCAAAAATATCTGCGACCATCTGGCGGTGCTGCGTCCGGACGTCTGGCTGATGATTGGCCACTGCGGCGGCCTGCGTGAAAGCCAGAATATCGGCGACTACGTGCTGGCCCACGCCTATCTGCGCGACGACCATGTGCTGGATGCGGTGCTGCCGCCGGATATCCCGATTCCGAGCATTGCCGAAGTTCAGCGCGCGCTCTACGACGCCACGAAGCAGGTCAGCGGCATGCCCGGTGAAGAAGTGAAACAGCGGCTGCGTACCGGAACGGTGGTCACCACCGACGATCGTAACTGGGAGCTGCGCTACTCGGCCTCGGCGCTGCGTTTTAACCTCAGCCGCGCGGTGGCTATCGATATGGAAAGCGCGACCATTGCCGCCCAGGGCTATCGCTTCCGCGTCCCCTACGGCACCCTGCTGTGCGTCTCCGATAAACCGCTGCACGGCGAAATTAAGCTGCCGGGCCAGGCGAACCGCTTCTATGAAGGGGCTATCTCCGAACATTTGCAGATTGGTATCCGGGCGATTGACCTGTTGCGCGCCGAAGGCGACCACATGCATTCGCGCAAGCTGAGAACCTTCAACGAACCGCCGTTCCGCTAAGCGCTGATATCATACGCGCAGAATAAACTCAGTCCGGGTGGCGTGAAATATTTATGCCCTCCGGACTAAGCGTTAGCGAAGGAGAGTCGTTCGGCCAGAGAGCCAATAACCACTCTCCTGCCGTAATACAATAAAATTTTTATTTTCTTTAATGGTAAAAATTCCTCCGAAAATGGCCATACCGCCTATCCGAGAAATATTATTGCTAAACTGCCGAGATTAAAAAAATAACTGCATCGATTAAAAAAACACACTGTTAACATATTAACAATATTTGTCACATGATCATAAAACGTCCCACTGTGGCTTGATTAACACTTGAATGGGGTCTCGTAACCTATTAAATTAATTACATAAATTCACAAGCAACCAAAAAGCGGTACAAGATAGACAGTGCCATTGAGAGATCAAAATAATCAAAGAGTTACCTATGGGCGTTACTCTCCCCCTGGAATCATCCTTTAATAGCGACAGGTTATTTGCAACAAATATCTTGTTACTACATTACCAGAGTTAAATTGCGCATGTCGACGGTAAGCAACCATGGATATGCTTATCTATCGCGATCGGCAATGGACTATTTTCGTAAAAGTAGGGAAGACAGCTTTATGAAATTAACCATAGGGAATATCCGCCTGTTTATTTTATTAGCAACGTTTTTTTTCTGGACAGTCGCGATCGGGCTAATTTCCCTAATTGTATCCTGGTTTTAAAAACCTGATGGTACGCAGGGTATGTTCTTCTGCGCCCCGACGTTGCCGCCATCGTGTCTATGGAATAGAAAGCAAAAAGCCCGCTTAAGTTTCCTTAAGCGGGCTTCTTAAATTTGGCTCCTCTGACTGGACTCGAACCAGTGACATACGGATTAACAGTCCGCCGTTCTACCGACTGAACTACAGAGGAATCGTGTGAACGGGGCGCATATTATCGATGGCGCCCCACCTTGTCAAAGGCTGTTTTCACATTTCAAACCGTTTGCCGAATAATTCTCCACTTTGGGCGAAAAGTCCCGCTTCGCTCTGTGAGATTAGCTCTCTTTGGCCGGCGCACTGGTCTCTTCCCTCTGCGCTTTCGTTCGCGGATACTTCCACAGCCAGCGCCCGCTGACCATTCGGCAGTAAAACAGAACGCCGCGCACCGCCCAGTCAAGCACCATCCCGAGCCAAACGCCGATAACCCCCATCCCCAGTACAATCCCCAGCGTATAGCCCGCCACCACGCGGCAGCCCCACATGCCAAGCATTGAGACCCACATGGTGTAGCGCACGTCACGCGCCCCTTTAAAGGCGCACGGCAGCGTCCAGGCCATCGCCCAGATCGGCATAAAGAAGGCGTTCAGCCACAGCAGCTCTTTTACCACCACTTTGACATCTTCTTCACTGGTATAGAACGAGGCGATCAGACCGGCAAGCGGCGCGGTTCCCCAGGCAATCACCGTCAAAATGATGGTCGACAGCCAGAAGACATGCCACGCCTGACGCTCTGCCTGGCCGATCTGCCCTTTTCCGAGACGTCGGCCGGTGATAATGGTCGATGCTGAACCGAGGGCGTTCCCCGGCAGGTTGATCAGCGCGGCAACCGAGAAGGCGATAAAGTTGCCGGCAATCACGTTAGTGCCCATCCCAGCGACAAACATTTGCGTCAGCAGCTTGCCGCCGTTGAACAAGACCGATTCAATGCTGGCGGGAATACCGATACCCATCACTTCCCAGATAATGGCGAAGTTAAACGGCTTAAAATAGCTCTTCAGCGAAATGCGCAGCGCCGGGTTAAAACCGATCATTAGCACCCAAATCGTGGCCACCGCGCCAATGTAGCGGGCAATCGTCAATCCAAGACCGGCGCCGACGAACCCCATACCGGGCCACGAGAAAATGCCGTAAATCAGGATGCTGCTGATGATAATGTTGAGGATATTCATCCCGCCGTTGATCAACAGCGGAATTTTAGTGGTTCCGGCGCCGCGTAGCGCACCGCTGCCGATCAGGGCGATTGCCGCCGCCGGGTAGCTCAATACCGTCAGTTCAAGGTAGGTGAGCGCCAGGCCTTTCACCTCTTCTGTCGCATCGCCGGCGACAAAATTGATAATTTCCGCCCCAAAAGCATGGATAACGGCTGCGAGAATAATCGAAAACAGGGTCATTATCGCCAGCGACTGGCGCGCTGCCGCCCTTGCCCGCCGCCGGTCACGTTTGCCCAGGCTAAACGCCACCACCACGGTCGTACCGAGGTCGATGGCGGCAAAAAAGGACATAATCACCATGTTGAAGCTATCGGCCAGGCCAACGCCCGCCATGGCCTCTTTACCGAGCCAGCTAACCAAAAAAGTACTCAACACGCCCATCAGCAGTACGCAGGCGTTTTCCAGCAAAATCGGGACCGCAAGCGGGCTGATTTCACGCCAGTAAAGGACGCGATAGCTCTTGCGTTTTTTAAACCAGGACGTGCGTTCGACGGACTGGCGTAAGGCGGCGGTGACGTTCAAGGGAGACCTTAGTGAGAAAAGTTGAAACTACATTTCAAATGATGATAGAGAAAAGCTAATCCTGCAAAGCATTTTTCCC
The DNA here is from genome assembly GCF_002556465.1 of Klebsiella sp. MBT K-1. NCBI lineage: Bacteria > Pseudomonadati > Pseudomonadota > Gammaproteobacteria > Enterobacterales > Enterobacteriaceae > Klebsiella > Klebsiella sp. MBT K-1. The sequence goes on from NZ_PDEL01000001.1 coordinate 410,915, forward strand.
GATAAATTGTCGATAATGGCGACAATTTGTTGATGGATGCGCCAGTTGAGCAACGGACGGCGAATAGATGTTTGACAAAAGTTTTTTCGCCGCTAAGATACGACTCCACAACGATTCCTCTGTAGTTCAGTCGGTAGAACGGCGGACTGTTAATCCGTATGTCACTGGTTCGAGTCCAGTCAGAGGAGCCAAATTTGAAAAGCCTGCTTTTGAAGCAGGCTTTTTGCTTTTCTGCATCCTGGCGTTAACTCAAAATAGCATCCAGCCTGGCAAGCACTTCATTTACCATAGCGTCTGATATGCTTTCCAGCCGCATGCCGTTCCGGGCAGCCATATCAATGGTTCTGGGCTGGTCGCAGCGAATAACGCCAATCGTTTTTGTCCCTGCCCCTGCCAGTGAAACGGTGAAACCTGCCGTGCGGGCAAAGTTTCCGCCGCTGGTGATGGGAACAACAACGGGTAGCCGGGTCAGCTTGTTAAACGATGCCTTCGATACGATAAGCACGGGACGTTTTCCGCTTTGCTCGTAGCCTGCAATCGGATCCAGTGAAACGAGCCAGATTTCTCCTCTGTCCATTTACAGGATCTCCTTGCCCACCGCAGGCGCATCAATCCATTCCCGATCCTCTTCGCTCATTTCGGCGTGCGGATCGCACTGCGCCAGCAGTTCCTCAAGCGAATAATGGGGCCGTTTCTGGGGTTCAATAATCAGGCAGCCATTATTAATGGTCATGCCGACTTCGCTGTCCGTCGACAGTTCCAGCGTTTTCAGAACGGCGGGAGCTTAGTGCGTAACAAAGAAGGCCGATAATAGAAAACTGTTTTGGTGGCTCAAAGGATTATCGCGGATCGGATAAACGAAATGCGGTGCAGCTTCCGTATCCGGGCTGCGCCGGAGGGGCATCAGCAAAAGCGTGAAGGCCACCTTGTCGAGCTTTTCATGCTGACCGTTCCGCTGCTCAACCGCTCACGGTTTACAGTTCAAATCCGTAGTGAGAACCATCCGGCAACTCAACATCAAGACGTAGCTTGCCGCCGGTGGCTTCAACGTAGCGTTTAAGCGTGGAAAGCTTCAGGTCACGGCCTGGTTTTTCCATGCCTGCAACGGTAGGTTGCCTGATGCCCAGCGCCTGCGCCATTTCGACCTGCGTTTTCTGTACTTTCTCACGCAGTTCTGCAAGGTGAATGTTGAGCAGGATGTCCGCCGCCATAGCCCGGGCGTCAGCCACGACTTCCGGTTTTTCATCCGCCATCAGCTGTTCCAACGTTCTGCCCATCGCGTTACTCCTTCTCTTTGAATGTCTTCAGCCAGTTCGTGAATTCCCGCTCAGCAACAGGGAGCATCTCATCGTAAAAACGTTTTTCATTGCCAACCTTATTACCGGCACAAAGCACAATGCCGGTACGGGCCGGGTCAAAAGCGAAAAATGCCCGTATCGGCTCGCCCCGGCTCTGAATACGCAACTCTTTCATGTCGCTGTAGCGGGAGCCTCTCAGCGTATCGGCATAAGGTCTGGACAAACCCGGCCCCTTTTCTCGCAGGACCAACAACGCTGCAAGCACCCTGGCCCTATCGGTATCGTTGAGCGAGGTAAACCAGCGCTCAAACGTATCCGTTGTTTTAATCATCCACACGGGACCTCCAAATCAATATAGGTCAAATGCTATATAGGTGTAAACCTATAAAATTGATTATGGAGAGATGGGACACGAGATTCATGCGTCGTTACTGCAAAGCTGAAGACGCATTCGGCTATTTCAGTGAATAACATGCAAGGGATTCACCGTTTTACGACCTGTCCCGAAAAAGCCGTTCAGGTATTGGCACAGTGCATGCTGAGCTGTCGCGCGTCACTGGCGTTCTCTCGGTCTCCCGCCTGCAACTCAGAGAGTCTCGACAACCCTAATTTCGGGATGTAGCTTTTCAATCAGCCCGTTAATGGCAAAGGCGCTCCCAGTCAGAGGAGCTATATTTAAGAAGCCCGCTTATGGAAACTAAGCGGGATTTTTGTTTACCGCTACGCTGAGCGTTTCGGGAAAATCAGGCTGAAAACAATTTGCGCGCCCGGCTGCTGCGACAGGCACTGAGCGCGAGCCTCACCGCCGTGCAGAGTCATAATTGCGCGTACGATCGACAATCCCAGCCCGCTGGCATGGCTACTGCGCGCGGCGTCTGCGCGATAGAAACGCTCAAACAGCTTTTCCAGATGTACCTGCGCAATCGGCGGGCCCTGATTAATCACCTGGATGATCTGTCGGTTTTCTTCCATGCCGGCTCGTAAGATGATTTGGCTCGCTTCATCGGCATAGCGAACCGCGTTGGCCACCAGATTGCTTAACGCCCTCTGGAACAGCATCGCATCGGCCCACAGCTGCCCTTCGCCTTCGCAAATCAGCAGAATATCGCGCTCCTCCGCCAGCCCCTCGAAATAATCCGCGACACGCTGTAGCTCCTGAGCAATATCCAGTTCCCGGCAGTTCAGCACCGACTGCGCATGGCTGGCGCGCGCCAGAAACAGAATATTTTCCACCATGCGTGAAATGCGTTCCAACTCCTCCATGTTGCTGGAGAGCAACGTTTCATACTCCTCCACGCTGCGAGGCTGATACAGCGCCACTTGACACTGGCCCATTAGCGCCCCTACCGGTGTGCGGATCTCGTGGGCCAGATCGGCGGAAAACCGCGTCAGGCGCTGATAGCCTTCGTTGAGCCTGTCGAGCATGGCGTTGAAGGAGACAATCAGCTGCTGCAGTTCCTGCGGCGCGTCCTGTTCGCTCAGGCGAGTCGCCAGCGTACTGGGCGTGATGATCGCCGCCTCTGCGGCCATACGCCTTAATGGCCGCAGCTCGCGACGCATCACCCAGTAGCCCAGCAGCGCAATCGCCAGAAAGGCCACCGCCACCGCCGCGATGACGCGCCACAGGTAGCGCGCCAGCATTTTCTGTTCATTTACCATCACATGCGCGACAGAAATTTGCAGTACCCTGCCATCTTCCAGCGTCACCAGCCCCGACGCCACACGCAGCGGAACACCCTGCCCGGTCATTCCGCTCTGTACCTCATTCAGGCGCTGCGGACGATCCGCCGGCGTCGGCGTCACCGACGGTAATTGAACCCTGGCAGGATTCACATTAATTAACGGCGCCTGTCCCGGAATACGAAAGATTAAAACGTCCTGCTCGTTGCCCAACATGTTTTCGAACATCCCGGTGTTCGCCACCAGCCGCTCCAGCGGAAAGCGTTTACTGAGTACGTTTCGGTAATATTCTATGCGCCCGGTCACCTGCAGATCGCTACGGTGAATCATCTCCTGACGCATGGCGTGATATAAGTATCCGCCAGCGGCGCTGACCACCAGCGCTGCAACCAGGGCAAACAGAACGGCGCTTCGCAACGTCAGCGATGTCGCCTGCCAACGGCGAGCCAGCACGTTCATCAACGAACCTCGCAAACGTAGCCGATGCCGCGGACGGTATGAATAAGTTTGATATCGAACGGCCGGTCGATTTTGGCGCGCAGGCGTTTGATCGCCACATCCACCACGTTGGTGTCGCTGTCGAAATTCATATCCCATACCTGCGAGGCGATCATGGTGCGCGACAGCACCTCTCCTTCACGCCGGACCAGCAGATGCAGCAGCATAAACTCTTTGTTGGTCAGCGGTATCACGGTGTCCTGACGGGTGGCTCTGCGCCGCAGCACATCAATATGCAGGTCGGCAATTTCATAGCGATCGGATTCCCGTACGGTTCCGCGGCGCAACAGCGTACGCAACCTGAGCACCAGTTCGGTAAAGGAGAAAGGTTTGACCAGGTAATCGTCCGCCCCCAGCTCCAGGCCATGAATACGGTCCTGCACCTCGTCGCGGGCGGTAAGAAACAGTATCGGCACATCGCTTTTCTTGCGTAAAACATCAATAATCTGCCAGCCGTCAAGCCCGGGCAGCATGACGTCGAGCACTATCGCATCGTAACCATACTCCAGCGCCCGAAATAAGCCGTCGGTACCGTCGCGCGCCAAATCAACGCCGTATCCGGCCTCCGTTAACCCCTTTTTCAGGTAATTACCGGTCCCGATATCATCTTCCACCACTAATATGCGCATGCTTACCACCTCTTCACGTCTGCGGACAGATTAACAGTTTCTGCGCCGCGGCTTGATGACATTAATGTCATCAAACGGACATGGTGTTGTCCCGATCCCCTGGCCATGCTTAACCGGCAAACCATCACAGGAGAATGTCATGCATACACGCCATCGTATTGCCGGTTTACTGTTGTCTACCCTGATGCTCTGCAGCGGCATAGCCACTGCGGCGCAGACGCCGGCTAAAGCTATCACGCCGCTGCGCGGCACCATCGATCAGGTCTCGGATACCGCTCTGCAAATCAGCAACCGTCAAGGGGAAAAGGTCGACGTAAAGCTCAACGACAAAACGCAGGTTTTTAGCGTCGCCAAAGGTTCGATCGACGATATCAAGCCGGACAGCTTTATCGGCACCGCAGCGGTCCCCCAGGCCGACGGTAGCCTGAAGGCGCTGGAAGTACACGTGTTTGCCGCCAGCCTCCGCGGCACGGGCGAAGGGCATTCTCCGTGGGAGTCCGCGGACGGTAAAATCAACACCATGACCAACGGCACCATCGGCAAGCTGGTAAACGCCAACGGCCGCACGCTAACCGTTAAATACGGCGATCGGCAAAAAAACGTCATCGTCCCTGACGATACGCCGGTAGTGACCATCAATCCCGGCGATCGCGGCCTGCTGAAGCCCGGTACGCATATCGTGCTGTTCTCCGCCACTAACGATAAAGGCGAACGCGTCGCCACCCGCATTTCCGCCGGAAAAGACGGCACCGTACCGCCGATGTAATCCAGGAGACGTGCATGAAAACCAACGCGTCGCGGCCAGTACATCGCTGGCCGGTCAGGCTCACCCACTGGGTGAATCTGGTCGCCATGATCGGTATGTTCATGAGCGGCTGGGAAATCTACAACGCTTCGCCGCTGTTCGACTTCCGCTTTCCGCCCTCCCTCACCCTGGGCGGCTGGCTGGGCGGCGCGATTGGCTGGCACCTGGCGGTCATGTGGCTGCTGGTCGTTAACGCTGTTTGCTACCTGCTGTGGAGTCTGTTCAGCGGCCATCTACGCCGCGACCTGCTGCCGCTACGTCTGGCCGCGCTCCGGCAGGATATCTGGCTGACCTTAACGCTGCGGCTGAACCACCGCCTCGGCCATTACAATGCGATTCAAAAGCTTATGTACCTCGGCGTTATGGCGCTCGGCCTGCTGCTGGTGCTCTCCGGGCTGGCTATCTGGAAACCGGTACAGCTCTACTGGCTGGTGGCGCTGTTTGGCGGTTTTCCTGTCGCGCGCTATGTCCACTTCTGCGCCATGGCGGGCATCGGACTGTTCGTCGTTATCCATGTACTGATGGTGTTAATCGTACCTTCCACCCTGTGGGCCATGCTGTCAGGAGGCAAACATGAAGGGTAAAGCGCCAACCCGCCGGGCGCCCGCGCTCGAGCCGGATCAGAAAAAACAGCTGGTAAATGTGCAGCGCCGATTACTCCTGCGATCCGGGCTGACGCTGGGAGGCGTGGCGATGCTGACCGGATGCAACATGCAGGATGGCGATCAAGTCGACAAAGTGCTGTGGGCTATGTCGCGCTGGAACGATCGGGTCCAGTCCTGGCTGTTCAGCGGCCAGCGCCTGGCCCAGACTTACCGTCCGGATCAAATTACCCACCCCTTTCCGTTTAACGCTTTTTATCCGCAATATAACGCGCCGGAAGTCGATCTGTTCGACTATCGTCTGGAAGTCTCCGGTAAGGTGGAGAAAAAAGCGCCGTGGACGCTGGAACAGCTACAGCGTCTGCCGCAACAGAGCCAGATCACCCGGCTGATCTGCATTGAAGGCTGGAGCGCAATTGGTCAATGGGGCGGCGTACCGCTAAAGCTATTCCTGCAACATGTCGGCGCCGACCTCAACGCGCGCTATGTCGGCTTTAAGTGCGCGGATCGCTATTATTCCAGTATTGATATGGCCACCGCGCTGCACCCGCAAACCATTCTGGCGCTGGATTTTGCCGGTAAGTCGCTGCCGGCGGAGTATGGTTTTCCGCTACGACTGCGGGTGCCGACCAAGCTGGGGTTCAAAAACGCCAAGCATATCGCCGCCATTTTCGTCAGCGATACCAACCCCGGCGGCTACTGGGAGGATCAGGGCTATAACTGGTTTAGCGGTATTTAGCGCCCGCGCTGCGCCGGTAAAACGGAACCGGGCAGCGTTAATGGCGCGGGATCGCGACCGGACGACAAAACCGAAGAGGCATCAGGCGTATCGACAAGACAAAAGCGCGTTATAAGGTCGGTTTTTAAGCCAGATTATTTTCACTCGCCTTTTCAAATTCTATTGCTGGAGAATATTTTTATTCATCGACATCACCCATGTTATGAATGTTCTCAGGGTATCCCGCCTCCGGGCGGGAGCGACGGTTTCCGTCTCGCGGATGTTTCTTTTCCAGCGCGTCAGTTTGTTGACCCCATGCAGCAACCTCCTCATCAAGCCAGGCCTTAAACAGAACGGCTTCGGTTTTCTGTTCAGCGGCCTGCGACGACACCAGCCAGTAAGGCCACGGATATGGGGCGGTGAAAGGCGTAAGCTGGACCAGTTCGCCTCTGCAGAGCGCCTCCTGGACTAACGAGCGGCGTTCCAGCGCGATACCTTTACCAAGCCGGACGGCCTCCAGAACCAGGTTCGAGTCGTTGATGCACAAACCGCCGGGCACAATCTCTCTTTCAAGTCCCGCATTAACGCACCATGTTTTCCACGACTCCATCGAGAAGATAATTTTACTCTTCGCTATCTCTGATGGTGTTCGGGGAAGCGCGCCGTCGTTATAGGATGGCGCGGCCACGACGATAAGCTCATCGGCGAAAAGATAATGGCTTTCCATTCCTTCCCAGTCGCCTTTGCCCATTCGGATCGCCATATCAATCCCTTCCTGCTGCATGTCGGCGATCGCCAGACTCGCCTGTATGCGCAGCGAGATATGGGGATATGTCGCCCAAAACCGCTCCAGTCGCGGCACTAACCAGTGACTACCAAAGGAGGGTACCATCGCCAGCGTCAGCTCCTGCCTTCTCGGTTTGACCTGCACCAGCCGGGTGGCATCAGCGATATGATGCAACGCCTCGCGGACCTGTAAGGCATAGAGCCGCCCGTCTTCATTAATCTGCACGCCGCGACCGTGACGGATAAACAGCTTTAAGCCGACCATCTCCTCCAGCACTTTAATCTGCTGGCTGATGGCTGAATGCGTAACGTGAAGTTCTTTCGCCGCCAGCGTCACGCTGCCAAGCCGGGCCACGGCTTCAAAACTACGCAAACTGGCAATAGGTGGAAAATCCGACATGCTTCACTCCCGCAGCTTAACTCAATATACGTGACCAACAACCTGTCAGTAATACTAACCCGATCCGTTAGATACCGATGATATTCGCTATGCACAATTTATTGTAATGTCTGTTCACCACCGGTGATGAAGCGTTAACCCGCCGCTACTGAGTCCCCATTCGTATTAATGAATTGAGTTGCGTCATTTCACAGAGACAGGAAAACAGGAATCATGATTAAACTTATCGGCATGATGGATTCGCCTTATGTCAGGCGCGTGGCGATTTCTCTTGAACTCTACGGCGTCGAGTTTGAAAGTCACCCGCTGTCGGTATTCAGCAGCTTTGACGCGTTTTCCCGCATCAATCCCGCGGTAAAAGCGCCGACGCTTTTGCTGGATAACGGAATTCGCCTGATGGACTCGTCGCTGATACTGGCCTATTTTGAAGGCCAGGCCTCCCCGGCGCGCAAGCTGCTGCCGGTCGATCCACTGGCGCAGGCAAGCGATCTGCAAACGCTGGGCTTTATTCTCGCCACGGGTGAAAAGGCGGTGCAGAACGTGTATGAACACAACCTGCGCCCGGCGGAAAAGCAGCATAATCCGTGGATAGAGCGCATCACGATTCAGCTGCTGGCGGCCTGCAGGGAGTGGAATACCCTGCTGGAAAACCGTTCGGCGGCCGCGGTCCCCGATCAGGTGGCAGTAACGAGTACGGTAATCTGGACATTTATTCAGTCGATGATCCCCCACGTGGTTTATGCGGGAGACTTTAATCATATTCAATCCGCTGCTGAATTATATGAAGCCCATAGCGCATTTAAAAAACATCCCTTTGGTTAAGCTCAAAGAGATGAAGCTAAATACCCAACATGAATCTCCACGACGACCAATAGCGCCCGGCACCCGCGGGCGCGCAGAAACCGTTCAGCGTGGCGGAAAAGGTTAAAATCCGCTACCTGCCGGCATAGCTGAATGCCCAATCGCCACCGGCATACCGGAGCGGCGTTCAAGCGCTTGCTCCGCACGATTCACATCCACGCCCTCCCCCTTCACAAAGGCCTGAAGCGCCGGCGTGACCGGGAGCGGCACCTTACGGTCCGATTCATACTCCGCGCGGTTGCGCGACAACGGTTCGTGGACTTCAACCCAGCGGCTGCCGTCCGGCTCGACGGTATATTTCACCGGCTGATCGATGATTTGCACGCGCGTTCCGACCGGAACGGTATCAAACAGGTATTTGATATCGTCGTTACGCAGGCGGATGCAGCCCTGGCTCACGCGCAGGCCGATACCGAAATTGGCGTTGGTGCCATGAATCGCGTAGAGCCTGCCGATGTAAATCGCATACAGCCCCATTGGGTTATCCGGCCCGGCCGGCACAAACGCGGGCAGGCTTTCGCCCCGACTGGCGTATTCACGACGGGTATTGGCGGTTGGCGTCCAGGTTGGCGCCTCTTGCTTACGCTCCACGGCGGTGACCCAGTTACGCGGGGTTTCGCGTCCTGCCTGACCAATGCCAATCGGCAGAACATCAACGGTTGTGCCTTCAGGTGGATAGTAGTAGAGACGCATTTCTGCAACGTTGATCACAATGCCCTGGCGTACCGTGGCGGGCAGAATAAGCTGCTGCGGCACCACCAGCGTGGAACCCGATTTCGGCAGGTATACGTCGACGCCGGGGTTGGCCTCAAGCATGTTGCTCAGACCCTGGCCGTACTGAGCGGCGAAGGCCTCCAGCGGCTGGGTATTATGTTGCGGAATAGTGATGGTCAGCGGACTGCCCACCAGGCGGCTTCCTTCCGGCGGCAACGGGTAGCTCACCGCCAGAGCGCTCTGGCTGGTGAGGATCATAATAAGAGAACAAAGCAGTTTCACACGCCGCACAATTTCCCTTCCTTTGTGGCGATAATCGTGAATAAATTATAGCTTCGTTTGCTATCTCATATCTGATTTATCATCCTGCTAAATCTGATAATCAATCGCCGCTTCTTCCGGCTCCATCGCCTGGCGTTTAATTTCCTCCAGCGACAGCCCAGCGTTGCACAGTTCAATAAAGCGCCAGACGTAGTTTCGCTGCAGCTGCCCGCGCTTCAGGCCCAGCCAGACGGTATTGGCGTCAAACAAATGGCGGGTATCGAGACGCGTAAAGGTATCAGACTCGCGCGCGTCGCCTGACTGTTCCGCTACCAGCCCAACTCCCAGCCCCAGTTCGACGTAAGTTTTGATGACGTCGGAGTCCTGAGCGCTTAATACGATATCCGGCATCAGTCCTTTACGGTTAAAGGCTTCGTCAATACGCGAGCGGCCGGTAATTCCCTGACGATAGGTAATGAGCGGCCAGCGGGCGATGGCATCGAGGGTTAACGGCGTCACCTGGGTCAGCGGGTGATCTTTGGGGACCAGCAGGCTGTGGTGCCAGCGGAACCAGGGAAAAGCCACCAGCGTCGGATCGTTGCTCAGACGCTCGCTGGCGATACCAATATCCGCGCCGCCGTTGTGCAGCAGCGCTTCAATTTCCTGCGGCGTCCCCTGAACTAACTCAAGACGCACGTCGGAAAAGAGTTCACGGAAGGCTTTAATCACCGGCGGCAGGCTATAGCGCGCCTGGGTATGGGTGGTGGCGATGGTTAAGACGCCGGAGGCATCGTTAGTAAACAGGTCAGCCAGGCGGCGAACGTTGCTGGCTTCATTAAGAATACGCTCGGCAATCAGCAGTAACGCTTTGCCCGGCTCCGTCATCCCCAGCAGACGTTTGCCGCGGCGGATAAAGATTTCGATCCCCAGTTCTTCTTCCAGTTCACGAATATGACGGCTGACGCCCGATTGCGATGTATAGAGCATATTGGCGACTTCCGTCAGGTTGTAATCCTGACGGGCCGCTTCACGAATAATTTTGAGTTGCTGGAAGTTCACCCTTTCCTCCGGGCTATCAGACATAACATAGGCGCTATTGTTAAAGTCTGTTGTCCCTGCTAACAAATAATAAAAACCAGCAACTTATTCCATCCAGGAATATAGCCTAACTGACTAACAATAATTCACGGTTTTCCAGCGACGGGCGACTCACCAGCGACATCAAAATTTCCTTCACCGCCTGCGCCTGCGGAGATAGGCTGCCGCGAGCCGACATATTAAGCGACAGCGACAGGCTCATTGACGGCGTGCTGATGCGCGCCATCCAGCCATTAGCCGCGCCGCACAGCGAACGGGCGGCGGATTCCGGGAGTACGGTGACGCCCATGCCGCTGGCAATGGCCGCCGTCAGGGTGGTGATGGATTCAATTTCGCCGATAATTTTTGCCGACAGGCGACGCAGGGTGAAAGCTTCGGTGACCCGCGCGCGGACGGCGCTATAATCGCGCGGCAGGAACAGATTCATCTCCGCAACCGCCGTCAAATCCACGCTCTGCCCCGGACAATCCCGGGTGCCGACCAGGTAGAGATCTTCTTTCAGCAGCGGCTGGCTGACGATCCCGGCGACCGGCGAGCGTTCGTAGAGCACGGCCATATCCAGCTGACCGTCGATAAGCTTGTCGTTGAGGATCGTTCCGCTGCTTTCCTGCAAATAGACCATCACTTCCGGCAGCTCATTACGCACCGTTTGCAGCAGCGGCATGGTAATGGCCGAAGCCGCCGTCCCCGGCGCCAGACCGATTGACACCTGGCCGCTTAGCGTCTGACCGACGTTGTTGACCGCCAGTTGCGCCTGCTCGCACTGGCGCAGGATAGTGCGAGCGTGGGTGTAAAGGATCTTGCCCGCTTCGGTCGGCGTGACGCCGCGCTTGGTGCGGATCAACAGCTGCTGGTCCAGCTCGCCTTCCAGGGTCGCAACCTGTTGGCTTAACGCCGGTTGTGCGATGTGCAAGACTTCAGCGGCCTGGGTCAGACTGCCGATATCGACGATTTTCACGAAATACTTCAGTCGTCTTAAGTTCATTTTGCCTCCTGTAAGGAACACCAGTACCAACACTGGCCGTTTAGATACAGAAGGTTTTGCAATTTGCTTGCCAGCTTTTTACCACAGACGCAAATGCCGCTGCAGGCCGCGTAATAAGGGATACTGATAGCAAACTGCGATTTTGTTGCCCGGTAAGCGGATTGCGGTATGCCCCATTAGGGGTATAAATGCACTGCAACGGTGCACCCGGCCGGCCAATGCCGGAAAAACAGGCACACTGTTGAAATTGTCAGCAAACGAACAAGCGCAGGTGATTCAGGCTTTGACAAGGGGGATGGTCATCGTTAATATGCGCCCCGTTCACACGATTCCTCTGTAGTTCAGTCGGTAGAACGGCGGACTGTTAATCCGTATGTCACTGGTTCGAGTCCAGTCAGAGGAGCCAATTTCCTGTTTGCATGCATCTTTGCGAATCCTTATCTGATATTGATTCAAGAGGTTAGCGTGAAAACTCTTCCCGGTGCATTTTGATTTTACCCTTCGCATCGGGAAAAATTGGTGGTCAAATCTGGGGTCAGGTTAGTTCGATAATGGAGTGACCCCCATATGTCCCTTACCGACGCGAAGATTCGCACTCTCAAAGCCACCGATAAACCCTATAAAGTCTCCGATTCCCACGGTCTGTATCTGCTGGTCAAACCTAGCGGTTCCCGTCACTGGTATCTCAAGTACCGTATTAACGGTAAAGAATCCCGCATTGCACTGGGTGCCTATCCTGCCGTCTCACTGTCTGATGCCCGCCAGCAGCGCGAAGGTATCCGTAAGATGCTGGCGCTGAACATCAACCCGGTAATGCAGCGGGCCGCAGAACGCGGTGCCTGCCCAACTGAGAAGGTGTTTAAAACCGTGGCGCTGGCCTGGCATAAAAGCAATAAAAAATGGTCGCAGAATACCGCTGACCGCCTGCTCGCAAGCCTGAACAATCATGTCTTTCCGGTTATCGGATATCTGTCAGTTACCGAACTTAAACCCCGGCATTTCATTAATTTGCTGAAAGGAATTGAAGAAAAAGGCCTGCTGGAAGTCGCGTCCCGCACGCGGCAGCACGTCAGTAACATCATGCGCCATGCGCTCCACCAGGGATTAATCGATAACAATCCGGCTGCAAACCTTGAAGGCGTGACAACACCTCCTGCCAGACGGCATTACCCCGCCCTACCGCTGGAGCGGCTGCCTGAACTGCTCGAACGCATTGAGGCATATCATCAGGGCCGTGAACTGACGCGGCTGGCCGTCCTGCTGACGCTGCATGTGTTCATCCGCTCCAGTGAACTGCGCTTTGCCCGCTGGTCAGAGATTGATTTCAGAAACCGGGTCTGGACAATACCCGCGACGCGAGAACCCATTCCAGATGTGCGTTATTCCGGGCGTGGTGCCAAAATGCGCACTGCTCATATCGTGCCCCTCTCACAGCAGGCTATAGCTATTCTGAAACGGATTAAGGAAATATCCGGGGTTTATGAACTGGTATTCCCCGGCGACCACAACCCGTACAAGCCGATGTGTGAAAACACGGTCAATAAAGCACTGCGCCTGATGGGATTCGACACGAAAAAAGACATCTGTGGTCATGGCTTTCGGGCGATGGCATGCAGTGCCCTGATGGAGTCTGGTCTATGGTCGCAAGATGCAGTGGAACGCCAGATGAGTCACCAGGAGCGCAACACCGTGCGTCTGGCTTACATTCATAAGGCTGAGCATCTGGAAGCCCGCAAGGCGATGATGCAGTGGTGGTCGGATTATCTTGATATATGCCGGGTCGCATACGTACCTCCTTTTAACACAGGACGGGATAAAAACAACGAAGCGGCATGACCCATAACAAAAAGCTGTATCAGCATACCCTGGTACGGCTTTGTTCATTTCTAATAGCTTGTCAGACCCATCATCCCACCCCGTCGCTGCCTGTAGAAAGCTGTTATACGATAACAACACGCTTGCCCCGTCAGCCCTGGCGTGCCATTTCATTTAAGAGCAAGGATCATCCCTACTGCCCCAGCTACGAGAACGGCATCAATGAGAAGCTCGAACGTGTGCGTCTGGAGTTTCTGGACGAGACGTTTCGCAATCATCGAACCGACGAACAATGCGATGCCGATGGCAAGTCCATGTGTGAGGACAGGCTGTGCGAGTGCGCCCGATATACCGAACGTAGCTAACTTGCCAGCGTAGAGCAGGATTGCGCTTGCCGCCTCTGATCCCAGAAATACGCCGCCACTCATTCCGTAGCCGGTGAATACTGGCACACTGAGCGGCCCTGTAGAGAGCACGAATCCTGTCAGAAACCCGACAATCGCCCCGGCAAAACTCATGTGCCAGAGATTCAAGTGGAGGTTCGATCGTCTGATGAGACGGCGCAGCGGGATCATCGCAAGGAAGAAAGCTGCCAGGAATACCTCCACTGTGCCAGGAGAAATCGTAAGTAACGTGTGCGCCCCGAGAACAGCCGCAGGAACTCCCGCGAACGAATAGGCAAACACCGGTCGCCAACGAATCTCATGCCACCAGACAATCACCCGTCCGATGTTGCCGAAAAGGGAGGCGATCGCCATAACAGGCACTGCAATCCTTGGCCCGTATATGGTGACGAGGACGGGGAGCATGATTAGCGACGAACCAGTGCCGACGACACCGCTGAGCACACCGGCACCGAGGGCCAGGCAGAAGAGAAGTAATAGCGCGATCATCTGCCTGGGATCAACCTGGGCCATCGCTAGCAGCCGCAAGAAGCGGCACCAGGATGTCGCTGACAGGCGTTGGAATGCTGTGAACCCGGCCGCGACGCGCAATGACACCGTTGCGGATATCCCATTCGAGCAGTCGGCCTGCTTCTCGATCCGTAAGGATGGAAGTGCTCATGTCTGCGGGAGCCGCCCGGAACTTGTCGAGGATCTCCTGCGGCACTTCGTCGCCGAGTTCTGCTCCTTCTGCCCGTGCCACGGACAGACATTCCTGTAAATAAGCCAGCGTAAGCCTGGCGATGTCAGCGCGGGCGAACATGCCCGAGCGGCGGTGCGTGAGCGCCATGAGTCCAGCCACCGCGTTCTGCATCAGTTTGCGCCAGGCCAGGGAGCTGAAGTTTGCGGCCAAATCTACGGAGCACCGCGTGCCTTGTAGCGCTTTTGCCACTAAGAAGGAAGCTGACGTGTCTGGAAGGCTCAGGCGCGCGTCGCCACGCAAGCGTACTGAGCCATCTGACTGCGCCTGTGCGGGAAACCACACGACTGCGGGGACGATCTGTCCGGGCAGAGAGTACGTCGCGAGCCTGTCCAGCTGTTCGACCCCGTTCTGAAGCACGCATACAACCGTCTCCGGGCCGGTCAACGCCCTGAGCCATTCTGCTGCCGCGTCGATTTGTGTGGACTTGACTGCCAGAAAGACAAGATCGGCTGTGCGAGTAATTTGCGCCGGATTCGTCTGTACCGGACCGGGTACGGTGATAAAGCGGTCGCCGTCTTGCAGGGTCAGGTGATCGCGGGGAGTACGTCCACACAGCAATGGTGTGCGGCCGACTTCGTGTAACGCCGCCGCGACTGTGGTGCCGATGGCACCCGGACCAACAACAGCGACAACCGTCTTGATTTCAGTGTTCATGATGCGGACTCCTTTTAACAGAATCTACTTACGTGATGGTTGTGCCCTTCGCAAAGGGAATGTAATATATTACACATGAAAAATGAAAATGGTAACAGAGTTTCAGAAAGCGAGCAGCGGTTACAGCAATGGCTTGGCAGCATTCACGCCCGAAGCGGCGACCTCGCTGCAAGTGAGGCTAAAGTTGTCGATCTCCTGCTTGTCGATCCTTTGTTTGTCGGTACAAGCACGACAGCACAGGTTGCCACCCGCGCAGGTGTATCACCGCCGACAGTAATACGCGCTGCACGAGCGATTGGGTTCACCGGGTTCACTGAACTTAAGATAGAGATTGCCCGGGCTCGTGGTACTGCCCGGTTCTTTGCACCGCCTGAAGTTCTCACAGCGGATGCGACGTTGGCATCGGTGCTGGAAACATCAGTTCGTGCTGGTGCAGACGCGCTGACTGCGCTCAGTGGTGCTATTGAAATCTCCGCCCTTGATGAGGCGGTCGATTTAATCCAGAGCGCACGCCAGGTATTTGCATTTGGTGCCGGCCCCTCTGCGACGGTTGCCGCTGATGCTGTATTTCGTCTGCGGACGGCTGGTGTGATAACCATCAGTATCCAGGATTATTTATCAGCGATGATTGCTGCCCGCCTACTCGGTTCAGGCGACGTGATGATCGTCGTCAGCTCGACAGGTCGCACATCATCCACACTCGCCGTTGCTGATGCCGCATCCTCGGCCGGAGCATCGCTTATCGCAATAACTAACCAGTACGATACACCACTGGCGACACTCGCCAACGTTTCGCTCGTGGTTGGCGGAGCGCCATTACCGGCACAGATGGCCGCTGCCGGCAGTAGACTGGCCCAGCTAGTCGTTATTGATACGCTGGTCGCTGCCCTCACTCTGCGGGATAAAGAACAAAGTCGCCGGGCTGAACGAGCGGGTATTGATTTGCCGGATATGTCCTGATGCAGTTCAGCACGGTTGCGATGATTCTTACTGCTTCAGTAGCTCATGCAGTATGGAATATAGCCTCAAAATACAAGAAGGAAGACACACTTTTGTTCGTCTGGGCCTACAGCTGTGCCTCAGCATTGTTGTGGGTTCCGATCAGCCTCATTCTGACAGTTGAGGGACAACAGGAGCTCGACTGGCGACTCGCAGTCGGGGCAGTTATCTCATCTGCGCTTCATATCGCTTATTCTCTAATCTTGCAGGCTGGCTACGAGCGCGCCGAACTTGGTGTTGTTTATCCGATTGCCCGGGGGAGCGGACCGGTTCTGACGATACTGTTTGCAACCCTTCTGATGGGGGAACGGATTTCACCAGGCGCTTTACTCGGCGCTTTTATCGTTATCGCTGGTATTTTCGTTGTCACCGGCAATCCGTTCAGGAGCGGAAGCCGACCACTACAGGGAATGCTTTGGGGGGCAGCGATAGGCACCGCCATCGCTGGCTATACACTCTGGGACGGTTATTCGGTAATCTCTCTGCACCTGGATCCAGTGCGCTACTACGCCAGCACACTCCTGCTACAGAGTCTGATTCTTACCCCTGGTGCGATGCGGCGACGAAATCGCATTCCAACTGCTGTACGTGTGGATATCATCCCAATCCTTATCATTGCTGTATGCTCTCCCCTTGCCTATATCCTTGTACTGACAGCCATGCAGAGCATGCCACTGGCACTCGTCGCTCCTCTCAGGGAAACATCCATTATTGTCGGCTCCCTTCTTTCGTACTGGCTTTTTCGTGAAAATCATCTGGCACGCCGGATTGCCGGTGCAGTGGTGGTGCTGACCGGCATCGCAATAATTAGCCTTTGATCGCTTCGTTGGATGCCAATCGTCGTCTTATTGTCAGCGTGGATCGTTCGTCGAAGTTCAGTTTTCATCACCAGCTTGATCGCAAAGCTATGCCACATAGCACTATTGGCTTTATAATCATTAACGGTAAAAGTGGTATTGAATAGTTATACGCCGATGCAGCACATTCAACATGTAGCCTGATTCTGATGACCACTTTCGTTAGAAATGGCTTACTCCATACCGAGAGTTCGTGATGCTCAAAACAGAAGATCTCAACACCATGATATCAATTGATGAGATTCACTTTGCTGACTGGCAAATCTGGCCACAGCTAAGGATTCTGTTACATCGGGGTAAGCCAGTAAGAATTTCTGCCAGAGCTTTTGATGTTCTGGTTGTTCTGGTGAGTGCTGGAGGTAAAGCGGTAAGTAAAGAATCTTTACTTACTCAAGTGTGGGGAAATGAAATCGTCGAAGAAAATAATCTTCAGGCACAAATTTCTGCTATACGCCGCATACTGGGACATGACCGCCATCTACTGATTACTGAATTTGGTTGTGGTTATCGCTTTAATATCAACAAATTGCCAACTGAACCGCTCTCTAAATCAGAAATACCTGAGCCCGCTGTTACCCCTTTTCTCGCATCGATTCTGGGGCGTGATAACGCTGTGCAGGAATTATGCACCGTATTGGATCAATACCGTCTGGTGACGGTTACAGGCTCAGGGGGCGTGGGTAAGACTCGTTTGGCATGGGAAGTCGTCAGCCTTACACACTCGCATTTTCCTGATGGAATATGTGTGGCTGAACTGGCGCATATCACCGAAGCATCCAGCTTGCTATCTGTTATTTCACAAGCGCTCCATCTTCCATTAGCTGCCATTCATAATGATGCCGATTTACGGCAACAGCTTGCACGGCGTCGATGTTTACTGCTGATTGATAACTGTGAACATGTAATTAGTGAACTGGAACCAGTGATTACGTTGCTCCTGCGCCTGGCTCCCCATATAAAACTGTTGTTGACCAGCCAGGTAGCGTTACAGGTTGCCGGCGAGCAACAATATCTACTACCGCCATTACAAGTTCCTGAGAGCGAAGAGGCTGATACCCACGAGTTACTGACTTTTGACAGTGTCCGCCTCTTTATCGAACGTGGGCAGGCCAACCGACATAATTTCCATCCATCAGCCAGCGAACTGTCGTTGATTGGCGAGTTATGCCGTCATCTTGACGGTCTGCCGTTGGCGATTGAACTTGCGGCCTCCCGTCTGCCAGTCATGAGTGTCAAAGAGATCTATAGCCGACTGGAAGACCGTTTCCAGCTATTGAGCAATACGCACAGCTCTCTGGTGCCCAGACATCAGAAAATACTGACCACGCTGGAGTGGACTTATCAGTTACTCAACACTCGTGAACAAAGATTATTTTGCTCTCTGGGGATCTATACCGATATGTTCAGTGTGAAATCAGTAAGTGACCTTCTGCTGATTAAAGACAAGCATCGCTGGCAGGTTGTTGACGATCTGCAAAGATTGCTGTCTTTATCCCTGATTCAGGTCAGTACTCAGGTACCAGAGACCCGTTTCCGCCTGCTGGAAACCATGCGCCAGTTCGCATGCGATAAACTCAGGCAACAGGGTGAATATACTGTTCTTGAAGCCCGTTTTACCGGTTATTATAAAGTTCTGGTAGAAGAGGCCCAAGGTGATTGGTTTATGCTGCCAACGGGACAGTGGCGTGAACGTTATAGCCATATGCTTAATGATTTGCGGAGCATATTACAGCAAACGTTGGCTGAAGGGGCCGCTCCCTCTAAGGGGCTTGAGATCTTACAAGCGATGACCCCTTTTTGGATTGAATATTCACTCTACGATGAATGTCAGCGCCATATCTATCCTTTGCTTTATGAAAATACTTCTCGGGTAGTATTAACGCTACGCCAGAGAATGAATCTCAGCGCTGTAGCAGGTAAGGCGTCAACCTGGGCAAAAGGCCCTACGCCTGAAACACATTCAGCCTGGAAAACCGCGCTTGCACTTGCAGAAAAGCTCGACGACAAAGAAATACGTTTACAGGCTCATTACGGATTATGGTTGTATTATCTGCGTACTGGCGAGTTGGATAAAGCGCTTGAGCATGCGCAATCTATGTGCGAGCTGGCACGGTCCATTAGTGACGAGGAGGCGATGGCAACCGGGCTGCGTATTCTCGGTGTATCCCTGCATTTTTTGGGGCGTCATTATGTCGGGCGTGATTATCTCCAGCAATCTCTTGACTGGTATGAACATGGCGAATTAAGTCACTCTTTCCGTTTTGGTCTTGATCAAGAGAGCGCCGGTCAGGCCTTTCTGTCTCGTTTACTCTGGTTACAGGGTGAGTATAAGGCCGCGAAACAGATGGCATGGCGCGGTGTTAAAAAAGCCGCTCGTTTGCAGCATGTCTGTTCTCTTTGCTGTGCACTGGCTGAAGGCGCTTGTATGACAGCAGCACTGGATCGTAATCCGCGTTGGGTTATAAAGGCCGCAAACTGGCTTATTCATCTGGCAAAAAGGCATGATTTATATTTCTGGAAGACATACGGCGAGCTGTTTCTTGTTTGGGCCAAACAGTTCAGTCATACCGATGTTAGTCAAACCACACTGTTTAGCTCGTTGCGGGCGATGGGATTAGATTGGCAATATTCCCCCTTGTTGTCAGAAATTGATACCGGGTTATCGCTGAGAGCCACCCGCCAGGATCATGAAAACTGGTGCACGCCTGAGCTGATGCGTCTTTCTGCCACTCAATTACCTCCTCAGAAGCAACGCCTGCTGTTGGAGAAGGCCCTGGACAAAGCGCGTCAGCAACAGGCTCATGGCTGGGCCCTCCGTATTGCTTATTCATTGGCGACATTGCAGGCTGAAGCCGGGGAAAAATGGGCTGCTAAACAATTGATACAGGACGCTTTACATGATGTTGATGACTCAGACAATGCGACGGATGTAAGAAGTGCTATTGCGCTATGTGCCCGAATAGGGGCCTGAATATTTACGTTTTACGGCTATCAACATCCCCATGATCACGAGTCCGCCCCCTGCTGAAGAAATCAGCGCCCAGCTATGAGTTGTCTCCCATAACCAGGTGGCAGTCAGTGAGCCACATGCTCCGCCAATAAACATAACGCACATAAATAATGTATTAAGACGGTTTCTGGCATCCGGACGCAAAGAATAAATCGTGTGCTGATTAGCTATCAGTACACATTGCTCACCCGCATCCAGTAGTAGAATGCCCACCACCATACCCACAATACTGTTCCATCTCCAAAAAACAGTCCAGGCTAGCAGCATGAGTATCACACCAAAAACAACCATTCGGAATGGTCCCTGACGATCGCTGAAACTTCCCGCCAGAGGCGCACACAGAATACCGATTAACCCCAAAGCAGCTAGGGCGCCGGTTATCCCTGCACCGTAATCGTAGCGATGAGCTAACCAGAAAGGGAGCACGGTCCACAGCACGCTGAAGGAGGCAAACAGCATTGCTTGTGTAAGAGTTGCACCACGCACCTGCGGCTCGTTTTTCCACAGCAGTCCTAATGAACGTAATACCGCCAGATAGTTAAACTTTGGCGTTGACAACGACTGAGTAGGCAAAATGCGTAAGATGAAAAATATAGCCAGCAATGTCATGATCGCGCCGGATAAAAAGACGCCACGCCAGCCGAAATACTGACCAATAAGGCCTCCGATAGCCCGGCCAGCAAGGATACCTGCCAGGACACCGCTCATCACCGTACCAACGGTTTTACCTCGTGCAGAAGTTCTTGAGAGCGAGGCGGCAAGCGGCACTATCTGTTGAGCTACTGTTGCAGCCATCCCGGTAAGGAAGGAGAAGAACACCAACACTGTCGCCGTTGGGGATAACATCATGCCGATCATTGCCAGGAAAAGCACCTGCGCTTGACGCAGGATAAGCCGCTGACGTTCAATATAATCGCCAAGGGGGATCAGAAAGAATAAGCCCACCGCATAGCCTACCTGGGTGACCATGGGGATCAAAGAAACAGCTCCCCATTCATTGGGAAAGGATCCGGCAATTAAATTCAGGACAGATTGATTAAAATAAATATTAGCCACAACAATACAACAAATAATCCCCAGCATAAGAATCCTGGTAGAAGAAAGCTCGTGATTGTCCGAACGCATTGACCACTCCTGGCACTAAACTCAATATTGTCTGGAGTATAAGCAAAGGCGACACCCAACTCTTTGACCGCTTTTTTCAGACATCTGAATTCTGATGCACAAGCTCCTGAAAAAGAGATTTGTTACTAATACTGCTCATGTTATTGACTGTGCTTAACTTGAGGAGCAACAAATGGATTTAAAACTGACTGGAAAAGTGGCTCTGGTAACTGGAGCCCATACCGGAATTGGTTTCAGCATTTGTGAAGAATTGGCCGTGAATGGTGTGCATTTAGTCATGGTGGCCAGACGAGAACCTGAGCTGATTCTTGCTGCGAAAAAAATTTCAGAGAAATACGGTGTTTCGGTGCTGCCTATTGCCGGGGATGTGACTGATCCCAAACTACCTTCTTTAGTGGTTGAACAAGCGGAAAAAGTTTTTCAGCGTATTGATTTACTGGTGAACAATGCCGGAAGAGCCCATGCGGGCACGCTGTTAACCACTTCGGAAGAAGACTGGCAGATAATGACTGAGACCAAATTCTCCGCCATGCGACGTTTTTGTAAGGTAATCATCCCCGGGATGCAGAGACGAAACTGGGGGCGTATTGTCAATATCTCATCCATTGGCGGTATCTACCCTAATCCGCAACTTACCGTCTCACACGCACTGAGCGCCGCTATCAACAACCTGACCCGTAGTTTAGCACTTAGCGTGGCTCCGGATGGCATTCTGGTCAATGCGATCGGAGTGGGTGCTGTCGCGACGGATAACTGGGCGCAGAACATGCTACCGAATGTTCGCAATCGTCGTCCTGAACTGGCTGACAGAACAGACGAAGAGGTAATGGCATTACTGGGTAAAGAGAAAACGCCTGTGGGCCGCTTTGGACTTCCTGAAGATATTGCTGCAATTGCTACGTTCCTACTTTCTGGGAGGAATCAGTTTGTTACTGGACAGACAATTGAAGCATCAGGCGGAGCAGACAGATTTATGTAATGTCTTCCATTCAACTTAAATAATGTTTGAGAATTGAATTAGTTTAACCTGATATTTGTTCTTCTTTTCAATCACTGCGAAATATGAGGCCGGATATGGGGGACTGAAACGCTAAGAAGCCCCCGTATCAATATAATCCAAATATTATAACGTAATAGATCCCGCACCATGAAATTAATTTCACTGGAAAATTCATGGTATTTTTTTTAAAAAACAGAAATAGAGGAAAACCACTATGTCAAAAAAACAAACACTATCAAATACAAACTATAGTTCGCCTGACTGGCTGACTATCCGTGAAGCAGTCGAAGTGATAAATAAAAAAGGACTGAAAATTAAAAAAAAGTGACATTTACAGGCATGCATTACATGGCAGCATTCATCTCTCTATTTACTTTCAGTCGCCAATTACATTACGAAAAATACAGAGATCGAGCTACAAAGTAAGGCTCAGACCATGTGATATGTCATCAATAAATCGTTTATGCCTTCTTGACAAAAAAGCGTTTATTGAAGGACATAATTTTATTGTTAGCACTACTGGCAAATATATCATTCCCACAGAGAGAGTGATTGACACTCTATTGATTGGATATGAATATGTTCTAGTGCAAAAATTACTTTCCCAATCTCTTAAAATACCATTACCTGTAACAGGAGCTATTGATTTTAATCATGGCATAACAGTTAGCTTACAAGGAGAACCATTTCAACTATTCGATAAAATGACATGGGAAGAAAGAATAACACAAAAAATTATGCAACTCCCTAAAAACATTTCACCATATGTACATAAAGAGATATTCTCAAAGAGGATAAATAATTACCTGGGGAAAGAGTATTTCCCGGCTCATATTTTACCTCGGGATGCCTGGTTTGTTATTCGACATGCTGAACTTGATAAAGTCATTGACATCATAACCAATAGCAGAGTGCCCTCATTATCTGCAACGCGAATATCAACACCACTATCTCGTTTTTTCTGGCTGGCCTGTAAAAATAATGAAGTCATCCGTCCATTAATTAGTAAACCGTACAAACTACTATCTATTTTCGAACAATGGGCATCTGACGAAGGCATTACCGACAGGCTCAGTGGTGATACGTTAAAAACTGCACTCGTACGCGGTTCCCCCACATCAATGTCGGATTGACGCAAGTGAATTTTACCAAACCCAAATGTCCGTATTAAGGACTCTAAAATCAGTAATACGGACATAATTAGTTTTTTTGACTCTTTTTTCCTTGTCACCTCAAGGGACATTGTATTTCTGTACTACTGGTATCAATACATATCATCAATTATCAAGCATTAGAAAAGTAAAAGCAAAACAGTACTTAAATGCTCGCAACCACGCATATACATTAAAGCCACTCCTTATTAAAGGAGGGTTTAGTCGAATTGCATAGGTTCGATCGAATCCAAAATGCACGAAATAGATTAACCTTAATTTATCCAATCATTAAATACATACATGGGCTCGTAATTATATTCCAATTAATGAATACGAATTTACTTACCAATACATTACACATGCAAAAACACGAAAGCATACATTGCACAGGAAGACTTAGATTCTTTTCAATGAAATAAATGAGTGATTTCATTTCGTTCAATAAATCTATAACTGAGGTACTAAGACCATGATTACCAGATGAACCCCGTCCATAATCCAGATAGTTACTAAAGATTTAAAAGCTCACCTTATGATACGAGTAATTACCTTACTCCAAAGAAGACTTGCTTTTAATATTTACGGCATTTTTTCTATACCGGTGTGGTGGGACATTATATCTTTTTCGAAATGCCCTGGTTAATGATTGCTGAGAGTCAAAGCCAAATCGCATCGCGATGTTTATCAAAGATTCATTTGTTGTGATAACAGCTTCTAAAATAAGACATAATTTTTTCTCTCTGATAAAACCTCCTAGACTCTGCCCTGTTTCAGAAAAAAACAATCTCTGCAAATGCCATTTTGAATATCCGGACTTGATAGCCACATCATCAATTTTTAGTGGCATCTCTATATTTTTGTTTATCCAAACAATTAAGTCATTTACAAAATCTTTCCTGTTTTTCATAACCGAAACCTCAGAATTACTCTAACAGAAACACATTCTCATCAGGCATATAGATCAAGAGCTGACAATCCCTAAGTTCTGCATAAATCCTCAATAGAGACCATACTTTTTATTATGGTGTGATGGATATACTCGCAGACAGTCCAGCCACCAATTCAATTCCCTCCGGCAATCTGTCAATATGAATCCGAACCGGGATACGCTGCGCGAGCCGCACCCAGCTAAAGGTTGGCTCGACATTAGGCAGGCCAAGCCCCCCGGTCTCGTCATTGTTATCATCTATTCCGCGTCCGATGCTCTCAACATGACCCGTGATCACCGGCTTAAATCCCATCAGCGTAATGTGTGCAGTATTTCCCGTGCGGATATGTTGCAACTTAGTCTCTTCAAAATAGCCAACCACCCAAAAACTATGGGCATCAATGATGGAAACTTTAGTTTCTCCCGCTGTGGCATAGTCACCAGGGCGAAGCCGCAAATGTGTGACATAGCCCGTAACCGGAGACCGAACAATAGCATGCGATAAGTTAAGCTCTGCAAGGTCCAGCGCAGCCAGTGCACCGTGGTAATTAGCCGCAGCGACGCTGGCTGCGCTGGCTGTTTGTTGTAAATCCTCGCTGGAAATTACCCCTTTAATCTGAGAGCGTCGTCTCGCCGCATCCTGGCGCATCAGCATTTCATGACGTTTCGCCTCAACATCAGCCTGTGCGCTGACCACGGCCAACCTCAACCAGTGCGGGTCAATGGAATAGAGCACATCGCCCCGATTAACCCACTGATTATCGCGGACGGCCACATTCAGCACCGGTCCGGAGACATCCGGCGCAATCTGTACCACATCCGCACGAACTCGACCATCGCGGGTCCAGGGGGTTTGCGCATAATGTTTCCAGAGAATAAAAGCCAAAAGCGTAGCCACCGCCACAGCGCTGAGCGTCAGCACGTAGCGGCCCAGTAGAGAAAGTAACGATTTCATTTAAAAAACCCCAGTTCGGTCAGCCCCTGCAGCAGCAGGTAAAAAGTAATAATGAAGACGGAAAAATCGATCATCGGTCTAAAGGGCAAGCGGCGGTAACCCTTGCTGAATGACAAGATATGTACGATAAATAGCGTACATGTCAGTGCAATGAGGGCAATTACCAACAGACCGGGTACAAAAACGCCCTCAATATTGAAATCATTGATCATTAGCAGGCTCCATTTTCTGAACGCTTAATGCGCAGTAAAGATCAACCAGTTGATCGACATAATGTCGCGATAGTTCATCTGTTACGCTCAAGCTGCGCTCAGTCAGAATGGCGATCCGTTGAAGTAAGGTGTCAATATCTGTCGAGTGTGTAAGAAGGGTGAGTACTTCTTTTATTTCTTTGTTCGCATGCGCATCACATCGGCGTAATCGCATTACACACAGCCCTATACGCAGGGCGTACAACAAATGATGTGCCCGTTCCGGTGACTGTCCGCTGCGCTGCAAACGCGGCAGTATCAACGCAGCCCGATCGATCATCAGGTTGATCCAGAGAGTTTCATCAGTATTCAGCACACCTTTCACGCTGCGGTTAATATCGCGCTGACATAATTGAAGCAGGCGATTTATTGCCGCATCTGCCTGTACAGTTTGCAGAAAGCCCATGCTGAATACCGCAAAGCCAGTTGCAGAAAATAGTGCGATTGCGGTATTCACCGCCACGGCAAAATCCCCGCTGTAGTGGGCACCCAGCTCGCACAAAATAGGCAGCGTCAGTGTGATCCCCATCGCCATAAACGTGGTAGGCGGTCTGGCCTGGAGCGATCCAGCCAGCAGATAGATCGGAGCTAAAACCGTTACCAGCACGATAAAATCACTGACTTGTGGTAGTAGAACGAAACTGTAGATCAGGCTTATCACAACGCCCCAGAAGGAGCCGATAATGTATTTCACAATATGCGGGGCAGGCGTATCGAAGCCGCCAAACAGTGTGCAACAAACGCCAAGGATAGAAACCGCCGTACCGCCATCAGGCCATGCCGAGAAAATCCACACCATGCAGCCGCTCAGAATGATGGTGAAAGCGCCCAGAGCGGTGCGGGCAGCAGTGAGAGAATCGCGGTGGAATACATACCCTCTCACGGTATTCTTTTCCGATTGCGCAGGCGTCTGCTTCGCGTGATGAATGGCGTCCGAAAGACGATAGCACTGCTGCACAAGGACAATGGCCTCTAACAGGTAGCGCATAAAACTTACACGCAGCGCTTCTTCAAGCGTCAGCTCATACACTGAATAGCGCTGCAGTAATTTTTCACTGCTTTTTTTGAGCGCTTCACCCTCGCTTTTGAATTTTCCTTCATCTTTGCAGGCCAACCAGACCTCAACATCACCCAGCAGAATTTGCACATCGACAGGTATCGTCGCTATCAGCGCTAAACGGTCGCGTAACTCACAGTTAACAATGACTAATCGCGCAAGCCTGTCATGAAGCCTTTTTCTCGCTTGCCGGACCGGTACAGAGAACGCAAAATCATAAGGGACATGATGGCTGATACCCTGCAGGAACTGTAATGCCAGTGCCATATGCAGCGGCCCGGAAGCAGCGTCGGGTTTGCCTGCTAAAGTCTCTGCGATACGCTGTCGCGCCGCGAGTAGCGTCTGCGACAATTTACTGTTGAACTGGCCTGAGATGCGCGCGGGCAATACATAGCGATGAATAAGTGCCGCGCAGAAGATACCGATCATGATTTCCTGTATCCGAGTGATAGCGATGTCAAAAATCGCGCCAGGATCGGATACCGCAGGGAAGCCAATCAGACTCGCAGTGTAACCAGCCAGGACAAAACCATAGGCCCGGGGCGTGCGTTCCAGCAAGGATAAATAGAGGCAGAAGGTAATCCAGCCTGTCAATATCACGCTGCAAAATACGGAGGAATTCGCGAACGTAGGTACAATTAATACCGTTATGCCCGCGCCGACTACCGTTCCCACCAGACGATACAGACTTCTGCTCAGCGATGCTCCGATGGAGGTTTGGGAAACAATATACACGGTGATAATTGCCCAGGAAGGCCGCTCCAGGCCAATTGACAGTGCAATGTAGTATGCGAGCATCGCTGCGGCAAAACTCTTCGCGGAATAGAGCAGAGCGTTCGCATCATTCAGTAGTGAAGGAGAAGCCATACCGCGAAGACGTTGGCATATCGTGTGTAAAAAATGAAAGTAACTCGCGTTAATTTTTTTCATGCCGGAAATTATTACCGGCTTGCATATCCACTTAAATACTCTATTCTGTCAAAAAACACCTAAATGTTGCCAATCTATGTTACCCCCACTCGCCAATACGCTGTTTGATCCGGATGCCACCCCCTGTCCCGCAGTCGCGCGTCATCTGGATTTTGTCGATTACGCGGCCGAAGTGCCTGTGCATACGCACCGCAAAGGGCAATTGATTATTGCCCTCTATGGGGCGGTCATTTGTCGCGCCGAAAATGATATCTGGATCGTGCCGCCTGATTGTGCCGTCTGGATCCCTGGGGGAGTGCCGCACAGCGCCAAAGCTACCTGGAATGCGCATCTCAACTATCTGTTTATCGAACCCGGAGCCGCCGCGTTGCCGGAGCGATGCTGTACTCTGGCAATTTCCAGTCTGATTAAAGAACTTGTTGCCCGTTTAACCCGCGAGGGCGTCGGATACCCACCAGAAAGCCATCTCGCCAGACTGACCAGAGTAACACTTGATGAATTAGCCACCATGCCTCAGCAGAAACTGAGCCTCCCTGTGTCGTCGCATCCTAAAATCCGCGCCATGGCCGATGCTCTGGTCAGTCAACCTGATGACCGAAGCACATTCAAAACATGGGCAAAAAGACTGGCGCTTAGCGAGCGTTCTCTCGCGCGTTTAATGCTGCGCGAAACCGGGTTGACGTTCGGACGCTGGCGTCAGCAACTGCAACTGATAATTGCTCTCCGGGAACTGGCTAGCGGCGTTTCGGTTCAGAATGTTGCAGCTAATCTGGGGTATGAATCGGTTAATGCGTTTATCACCATGTTCAAAAAAACAATGGGAAGTACACCCGCGCACTATTTTGCCGAACGGAAAACAAGCGCACACTTAACCGATATTTAGCGACATCAGGTTATCCAAAAAACCATAGGTGAGTCATAGAGCTGCCATATCCGTCTCCCTGTGCGGGGGATCACACTACAGAATCTTTACGGCATGGAACCTCCAGCCAAGACTATATTGCCTCAGCCGCCTTAACGATAACAAGAATCAAAGGACTTTATTATATCTGTTGGATCGGTCTATACATGATCGGGAAGCACAATCAATTCAGCATTGTGTTAAGGAAGTAGTTGAGCATATATGTTTCGACCACACAGAACACTTCTATGGCGATGCTTCATAGCGCATTACCGCCAGAGTGGTAACGCCCCCCCTGACTGAAATTCACAATGAATGTATTTAACCGCATCTTTTTATTGTCCTCATTATCACGCTAAGTCATGACACCATTGCACCAGCGAAACGCTGAAAACTACACAGCAGCACAACTATCCTTCTCCACATCCTTATACAACTAATAACTTATTATTTATTCACTACAAAACCGTACTAAGGATCTTCCCATCAGTAATAAGGTGCTATCGGCTTTTCCTAAGCTTACTGCTGTGTTCTTTTATTTTCTCTGGACATGCACCAGTCATTCCACAATAGGAGAATACAATGACATCACATCAGTTATTACGTTTAAAACAGGTCGAAGAAAAAACCGGTTTGAAACGCTCTCAAATTTACCTGTATATGAAAAATGGAACCTTTCCACGTTCAATAAAAATTGGCCCGGCCAGTGTGGCCTGGCTCGAATCGGAAATTGATGAATGGATCAGCCTTAAATTGGCCGGACGTTCAAACAGTTAAAAATGTCCGTTTATTTGCTCAACTTTTCCATATAGATTGAGGAGATAACAGAATGATTCCATTAATTAATTACACCATCTTAACTGATGCGTTGCACGCTCTGAAAGTTGGGGATATTCGTCACTGCGAGTCCCTCGGATTCACTTTCGACGAAATGAATGCTCTTAATCAGTTATCACTCGATGAACTGTTTGCTGTCAGCCGGGCGACGGCTCCCTTTGTTTCGGTCAGTGTCCGCCATGATGTCCTGCATCATTTACTGGCGCAGGCCCGACAGGAATACCGACAACAGCAGCAGATTAACCGGGCTATCCGGCTGGGCGGTTCTATCGCGTTGCTCAACCACTACTTTGGCTTGACGTCTAATGATGTCTGCCTTCGCCGACGGCTGCTTGGTGTCAGCGTGCCATATGGACGTACACCTGAGCCGGATGAAGAGACAGATGCCGAGATCTGGCGGCAATGGCAGAAGTGCCGGGTGGAAAGCCTTGAATCCCCCGACGCGCTGATGGCCATGATGCAGGTTACTGAACTCCTGCTACCAAGTTCCCTGGGACTATCACTCACCATGGTATGGAGACGTATCACGCTTTGTGAAAAGGAAGTTGCCGCTAACAGGAGGGCACCACATGCCGGATGAGATCGATCGCGATCAGGAATTTAATGAGCAGCGCCTGGAGGAGATGATTGAACAGAGTCGTTTTAAGCCGGGGTCGACACCATCATTATTTCACTGTCGTGTATGTGGTAAACCCATTCCAGAAAAGCGACGGCAAGCACTGCCGGGTGTAACCACCTGTACGGAATGTCAGGAAAAACTTGAACGTAGTAGCCGCTGACAGGATAAAAAGGACGTGTAGAGATGTTATATCTCTGCATGTCTTTATTATTCACGGTGAATGTTAATACCACTCTCTCGTGTTTTTTAAATCCTCATTATTCTCACTGCATCTTAAATACTCCACTATTTTTCTCTCTTCTTTTTGTTTTGAGTTTCTCATTTATATCCCTCACCAGATATTCGAATCTGAGAACGCCATTACAGCATTAGTCGCCCCTATGGACATTAATTCGTCCTGACAGGGTATTGCTCTTTAACAAAATGGATCGGGCTGTCACGTAACCACAATTCAGGGTGCCGCTGAATGTTCTCGCTGACCCGTTAAAACCGGAATGCAGAACCGGGATGTGACTGGTTTATTTCATTTACTGTTTTTGATCAAAGGAAATTCCATGAGAAAACCCGTTTATCACGTGTTTGTCACCCAGGAAAGTCAGCCCGATGCTCAGGGTGACAAAAACACGTACTGGACAAAGGTTGGTGTGGCCTTCGCGCACAACGGCAAACCCGGTCTGAATATCGTGCTGATACCTGGTATTGCGGTTTCCGGCAGGCTGGTACTGCTCGAACCGAGAGAAGAAAGCGACATTTCACAGGATGCCGCTGCCACTTAATCCATTTTCTCTTCTTCTCACCCGGCGGCGTACTTTTCTGTAAGCCGCCGGTCTCTCTGTTGCGAGGCCAGCATGCTTTCCACCACTGCCTTTCTGGCACTGGCGGTGCAGTGCGCCGCCAGTATTCACCCGTCCACGTCACTTGATGTCGCACGGGTCGAATCCGGCTTCCACCCCTACGCCATTGCTGAAATCCTGCCAGACAGCCGGGGCGTGATTTCACATTTCCCCTCGAGCCTGCCGGAGGCGATCCTCCTTACCAGACAGCTGGCTGCACAGGGCCGACGCTATTCGGTCGGCCTGATGCAAATCACCAGCATCAATTTCCGCCATTACGGCGTCACGGCCAGCGACCTGCTTAACCCTTGCATCAATCTGTCGGTATTTGAGCGCATTCTCGCCGACTGTTACCGGCGCGGCGGAACACTGAAACGGGCGCTCAGTTGTTACTACTCCGGCAACTTTGAAACCGGCCAGCGGCCGGAATCCGCCTTTAACCAGACCAGCTACGTGCAGCGCATTGGCTATGTCGTCCCGTCCACGCGGAAAGACCGGCAGCGTGCCCCTGACCGGAACGCACAGCCGTCTGTCCGTTATCCCGCCGTTGTGCTGCGCGGCGAGCCTGCCGGTGCCACTGCGCCGATCCTGACTTCCCTGCATTATCCCGGTTCCGTCATTCGCGGCGCTATCCCTGTTATCCCTGATGAGGAGAAATGATCATGCGTAAACGCCGTTACTCCGCTGTTGTTTCCGTGCTGCTGTCTTCCCCGGTGCTGGCGGCGGACAGTGGTTTTAACAAGGCCAATGAAACACTGAGCAATACCTCGACCGGCCTGCTGGGACTGGCCGCCGTCACCATCACGCTGGCGACCATGTGGGTGGGCTACAAGGTGCTGTTCGACGGCAAGAGCCTGCACGACATGCGTAACGTCATCATCGGCGCGATCCTGATTGTCGGTGCATCCGGCTTCGGTGCCTACTGGGCGTCATAAGGGAGGCAACGATGGCTACGCTGAATAAAGCGCTTACGCGGCCTGCCGCCATTATGGGTATTCCTCTTGTGCCGTTCGTTCTTGTCAGCGGGGCCATCGTCCTGCTGGCGGTCTATGTCAGCTATTACCTGGCGGTTCTGCTCATTCCTGCCTGGGCGGAAATGAAAAATAAAGCCCGAAAGGATATTCATTATTTCAGCCTGCTCTGGCTGGCGTTTAAAACCCGTGGACGGCTTTTCACCAATACCCATTTTGGCGCGAATGCCCTTCTGGCAAACCAGTACGATAATGTTGATGTCTCGGAGTTTATTCAGAAAATGAAATTAAACGAGCGTATTACGCTGGATAAATATATTCCGTATTCCTCCCATATTCACCCCTACGTCATCAGAAATCGTCACCGTGATTTTGTTGCCACCTGGGAGCTGGGCGGCACAGTCTTTGAATGTGAAGACGAACATCACCTGACCCTGATGGCCACGCACCTGAATAACGTTATTCGTTCGTATGAGGGGCTGCCGGTAACATTCTATATTCACCGGCTCCGTGAAAAATACCATGATACTTTTGAAGCCCGTTCGGGTATTCCCTTTTCCGATGAGGTAACACGGCGGTATTACCAGCCGGTAAAAGAAAAACCGTTCTGGCGGCACCGGCTGTTTTTTACCGTCTGCTACGCGCCGTTCTCTGCGATTGAGAAAAAAACCATGAAAGCGCAGCCGCCCGGTAAACGCCAGCCAGCACTGGAGGACGCGCTCAAAATCATGCTGGAATACCGCGACGCGCTGGAGTCTGCGTTATCCCGCTATATGGCAATGCCGCTGGGGATATATGAAGAAAACGAGCGGGTGTATTCCTCACAACTGGCGTTCTTTCATCGTCTGCTTACCGGCCAGTGGCAGAAAGTGGCCGTAACGCGCTCACCATTTTATGAAACGTTAAGCACGCCGGACGTGTTTTTCACCACCGACACTGGTGAATGCCAGACGGTCAGCGGTTCCCGCTTCTTCCGCAGCCTTGAGATTAAGGATTATTCCCCGGAAACCCATACTGGTATGCTGGATGCGCTGCTGTACGCCGAAAGCGAGTATGTTCTGACGCAGTCCTTTACCTGCATGGCACGGGATGAAGCGCAGGATCATATCCGGCTGGCGGAAAAACGGCTGAACTCAGCGGACGACGACGCGATTTCCCAGCGCGAAGAGCTGATTGTCCTGCGCGACCTGCTCCAGTCCGGGCATGTGTCGTGCGGTAAATTCCACTTTTCCCTGCTGATCTCCTCAGACAGTGCCGGGCAGGTGGTGAAGGACACTAACGTTCTGGCCCAGCCCTTCGCCGATCTGGGTATTATGACGACGCTCTCCACCCTGTCACTGCCCGCCGCATATCTGGCGCAACTGCCGGGCGTCTATACGCTGCGTCCCCGACTGGTGGCCGTCAGCAGCCAGAATTTTGCCGATATGGCCTGCCTGCATAACTTCCATCCCCACAAACGCAGCGGCAATCCGTGGGGGGAAGCCATCGCCATCCTCACATCGCCCGGCGGTGGCGGGTATTACCTGAACCTTCACGACAGCCAGGCCGGACGGGATGACACCGGTGAGAAAACGCCGGGAAATACGGCGATTATCGGGAAAACCGGCTCCGGCAAAACCCTGCTGATGACCATCCTGCAACAACTGATGCAGAAGTACCGTAACCCGGCGTCGTTTGCGCCTTCTGCCACCCTCAAACGGCTGACCACGGTGTATTTCGATAAGGACCGGGCGGCGGAGATGGCGATCCGCCAGGCGGGCGGGCGTTATTTCCGCATCCGTACCGGCGAGCCCACCGGCTTCAACCCGTTTGCGCTGGAGCCAACCCGCCGGAACATCAGTTTCATCAAACGGCTGGTGCGCATGCTGTGCCGCCGCAACGGTAAGCCGCTCGATCCGCGCGATGAGGAGCGGATCAGTGCCGCCGTTGACACCATCATGCTGGACTATCCGCCGGAGTACCGCCGGTTCGGGATCACCCGGCTGCTGGAAGTGCTGCCGGAGCCGCCGACCACAGACGCCCGCACCAACGGGCTGCGTATCCGCCTGAAACAGTGGGCACAGGGGGGCGAGTTCGGCTGGGTGTTTGATAACGAGGCTGATACTTTCACCATCAGCGATGTCGATAACGTTGGTATCGACGGCACCGAATTTCTGGATGATGACGATATTCGCGGCCCCGTGACCTTTTACCTGCTGTATCGCGTGACCAGCCTGCTGGACGGTCGCCGCCTGGTGATGTTTATGGATGAGTTCTGGCGCTGGCTGTCCGATGTCGAATTTTCCCGCTTCTCACTCAATATGCTGAAAGTCATCCGCAAGCTGAACGGTATCTTCATCCCGGCAACACAGTCACCGGATGAAATCGTCAGACACCCCATCGCCCCGGCGATTATTGAGCAGTGCGGTACCCAGATTTTCCTCGCCAATCCGAAAGCCAGCTATGCGAATTACGTGGAGAAAATGAAAGTGCCGGACAGCGTTTATGAGACGGTCCGAAACCTTGATCCGGGCGAGCATTATATGGTCATCCTGAAAACACCGTTGCAGGCCGGAGAAACCCGCCCGTTTGTGGCAATGGCGAAAATGGATTTGTCCGGACTGGGTAAACTCACCCGGCTTCTCAGCGGCAGTGAGGACAACCTGAAAATATTCGATGCCATTTATCAGGACGGTATGCGACCTGATGAATGGAAAGACGCTTTCCTTGAGCGGGCCATCTGACAGTAGACCGGAGGTAATATTAATGCGTACCCGGGATCACCTTCTGGCATTATCGTTATTTTTCTCGACGCAGGCGTTCAGTGCCGGAATACCGGTTTTCGACGCCGTGCAGAATACCGAATCCATTAACCAGTGGATGCAGAAATTACAGCAATGGGAGGATACGGTTACCCATTATAAAAGTGAACTTGATGCGTATAAAAAACAGTTAGCCACTGCAACCGGCGTACGGGATATTCAGGGTTTTCTCAGTGATGCCCGGAGCCTGAAAACCGATATTGATAATCTCCGTAAGAGCGGTATTTCACTGGATGATCTGCTGACCACGAAAAACAGTTCATATTCTGCTGAACTGCAAAACCTTTACAGCAAATACAAATCGTTCAGCGTATGCAGCGAGGAACAGGAAGGAATAAAGTCTCAGGCCCTGGCCGAAAGTTGCAAACAGATAATCCTTAATCAGGCAATGGCGATTGAGAATACCACTGACGTTGAAAACAGGATCAACAGCACACTCAGCGATATATCAGACTTATCTGACCGTATATCGAATGCGCAGGACTCGAAAGAGTCTCAGGATCTGGCTAACGCCATTGCGGCGAAAAGCGTACAGTTAAATGCGCTGACGAATCAGTGGGAGATGTCTGTCAGACAGGCTGAACAGCGAACGACATTGCTGGAACAGCAAAGACAGAAAGCCTTTGAACAGCAGCAGCTAACGGCACCTGTTGCTGACCTTAATAATTTATAAGGAGGTTATTCGTGCTCAGATCCTTATTCACCTTATGCACACTCTCAGGCGTGATATTACTGTCCGGCTGCAAGGAAACCAAATCCGAAGCCTGGTATAAGCAGCATCCTGACGAAACTTATGCGGTTTATATGCAATGCCTGAAGGATGGCGAGGCAAGCGATAACTGCGAATTTGCCCACCGGGCAGCACTTATGTTTGCACAGGAAGGCCAGACCGGGGTTAAGGAGAAATTCGGGGCGATATTTCAGCAGGAAGCTGAAAAACGAAATGCAGTGACACAGTAATTTCTCCTCCAGCAAAACAGGGAATCCTCCCTGTTTTCTATTTCCTTTCTTTATATATCAGGTGAGGCACCATGTCCGGTGGTATTTTTGTGGGTATGGACAAAAACATCATGGATGGACTGAATGCCGTACTGGAAGGCCAGTCTTCCACTTACGGCACGATGATCAGCGTCATCATCGTCAGCTCTTTTACCTTATTTATTCTCTATCGCGGTTATCAGACGTTGGCTGGCAAACTCCGGACCCCGGTAGAAGATGTCGCCTGGGATGTGGGGCGAATGTTGCTGATCACCACCTTTGCATTAAACCGGGATGGCTGGCTGGATTTGGCGGTAGCGGCTATCCAGGGACTCAAAGACGGTATCAGCGGCGATCATAACGTCTGGGCCCTGCTCGATACCGTCTGGGAAAAGGCACAGGCGCTGGGGCAAAAGTTATTTAATATGGACACCTCAACTTACGTCAAACTGAATGGCGGCCTTGCTGAAGTCCTAGTATGGGGTGGCGCAATCGTCTTGCTACTGGCTGCAACCTTTGCCAACCTGCTCGCCGAAATCACCATCCTGTTAATGACGACCACCGCGCCGCTCTTTATTTTCTGCCTACTGTACGGTTTTCTTAAGCCGATGTTTGATAACTGGCTGAAAACGATTTTCGCGGCAATATTAACGATCATGTTTTCTGCCTTATCCATCCGTATCGCCATTAATTACCTGAATAAAATACTGGATGCTGCAACAAAAACATCCGCTGAAACCAATATGGTCACGCTGGCGGCACAGTGCCTGCTGGCCGGGATTGCGGCAGGTGTGGTGGTCTGGTTCTCCGCGAAGCTGGCCAGCGCACTCAGCGGGGCCGCCGTACAGGCGGTGCTGCAGGGGGCAGCCATGAGTGGTCTGAGCGGACTGGCGAATAAATCCGCCGACCTTACCGGTCCGGGTGTAAAGGGTGGTGCCCGCCTGGCTGTGAAAGGCGGCATGGCCGTCGCCGCGGCGACCGGCGCAGGCGCGGGTAAAACCGTGAGCGCCTGGCAGAAACGCGCCGCCGCCATCGAAAGCATGAAACGCCTGCACCGGCAGCGTCACCGTTAATCCTCCCGACCCTTAATTTCCTTTCCCCGTCACGCGGTGGCCTGCGCCACCGGTACGGCATTCCTGCATGCATTCGATAAGGGGCTTCCATGAAATTCAGCATCTTCCTTCTGATGCTGTGCGCGCTCACGGGCTGCGCACAGCATCAGGGCGACCTACCGCCGGTATCCGGCGAACCCGAGCCGGTGAATTCCCCCGCCATCATTCAGGAGCTGGCTCACCATGTCTAATATTCAGAACATTGTTAATGTTTCCCGCTCTTTTGAATCCATCCTGCTGGAAAAGGAAGAGCGGTCCCGAAAAACCGCCTGGCGGGTGGCCGCTGCCGGACTGGTTCTGGCCGCAATGGCGATTGCGGCCATTATTATTCTGCTGCCGCTGAAAACCACCGACACTGAATTATGGTCAGTGGATAAACAGACCGGTCGCTATGAATATATGACCCGCGTGAAGGAGCGGGATATTGCTGCTGAAAAAGCGCTGGCACATTCACTGGCAGCACACTATGTCAGACTTCGCGAAGGATATAATTATTTCTCCCTCCAGCGTGATTATGACGACGTGCAGTTATTTAACAGCGACAGCGTGAACCGGGACTATCTGGACGGGTTTAACGGCGACCAGGCACCGGACGTGATTTTTAACAAGGCGGAATATATTGTTGATATCGACATTATTTCCAATGTGCATGCGCCTGCCACCGGGCCGGATAATCTGGCAACCCTGCGTATCAAGCGCACTATCCGCCGTATTGCTGATAATTCCGTGAAAACGGATGTCTGGAATATCCGCCTCACATACCGCTACGTCCCGCACCGGCAACTGACCGACAGCCAGCGCGAAGTGAACCCGCTGGGCTTTATCGTCACCAGCTACCAGCGCGACAAAGAGCTGAGGGGGGAATGATGCTGAAACACATTCTGCTCCTCACGGGTTTACTGGCGTCATGCGTGGCATGGAGCTCGGCGACACCGCGCGGCAGCGCGTATGACAGCCGGATGCAGAACGTCACGTACAACAGCCAGAACGTCACGGTCGTCAGTACCCGACCCGGCTACGTCACCATGCTGGTATTTGATGACGATGAAACAGTCATCGATGCGCAGGCGGGTTTTCCCAGAGGCTGGACCGTGACGAAAAGCGATAACCGGGTGGGTGTCAGCCCGAATCCCATCGCCCAGCCAGTCACGGATGCCAGCGGCAACAACATCAGCCAGGTCTTTCTGCCGACGGCAAAAGACTGGAAAACCAATCTGTTCGTGGTGACCTCGAAGCGCGATTACAGCCTGGAGCTGAACGTGCTGGACCGCGACTCGCCCGCTCAGGCCTTTGTTATCCGCTACCGCTATCCCGACGAACTGCGAAAAAAGACTGCAGTTGCCAGCGCCGCCCGTCAGCAACATCAGCAGGAAGCACTGGACCGGCAGCGGATATCGGCGGCATTCGGGAAGGCCACCACGCCGCGCAACTGGCGCTATACAAAACGGGTGGCAGCTGGCTCAGCCTTCATCGCCCCGGACTTTACCTGGGATGACGGTCGTTTCGCGTATATCGGTTTTTCCCCCACGAAAACCCTGCCTTCTGTCTTCCGGGTGATTAACGGCCAGGAGCAGGCGGTCACGCCCGGAACGGTTAAACGGGGCAACCACACCGTGATGGTGGTTCCGGCATCACCGCAGCTGGTTCTGCGTTACGGCACCTCGGTGGTGGGGATCGAAAACGACGGATTCGGGCGTATCCCGCTGACCAACAGTGGCACCGTTTCGCCGTCCGTTACGCTGGAGGCAAAATGACCGAAAAATCTTTCCCGGACGAACCGGAAAAAACCACCGCAGAGCGGGAAGCGGAAGCCCGTGAACGCGCCCGCGCGGCAATGACATATCAGGAGCCGGAGCAGAAAAAGCCGCCCGGCCAGCCGGAAGTGACCCGTTTCCGTAAGGCGTCCGGTCGCCGCACACTGATCGTCAGCCTGCTGAGTCTGGTCCTGGTCATCGCGCTGGCATCCGGTGGCGATCGTCTTCTCAGCGCCCTGAAAAGGGATGGTGAGAAAAAATCTGACACCGCGCCGCCGCCCTCTTCCGGGGCGGTGCAGCAGGAGCGTAAGAATCTGGGCATGGACAGTAACCCGTTTGGCCTGTTCGGGCCAGGGAGGCAGGAAAGCGCAGGCCCTGCCAGTCAGAGCGCCCCGGCCACTCCAGCTCTGCCGCCTGGACCACCCGCCCTGAACAAGGCGGCAGCACTGACAGACGGGCTGAACAGCGGCAGTACAGGGTCAGGCGACAATACACGCTCGTCCCGAAGCGGTTTGCGCAGCAACACGGAAACGTCGGGCAGCCAGTCAGCCTCCACGGCGTACACATCCTGTCAGTCGGTACTGGTCAGTGGCGAAGATGGACGCCTGCGCTGCCCGGAAACGACAGCACCGGCAGGCAGCAATAACAACGACAATCCGGGCGTTGCCCGCGTCACCGGTGTCAGGCGGCTGGGCCTTGATCCCGATCTCTATATCCCGGTAGATCACTATATTCCGTGTTCGATGATGCGGCGCTTCGTATCCGATGTTGGCGGTCATATCTCCTGCCTGATCGGTGAGAATGTCTGGAGCGCCAGTAACCATGTGAAGCTGATCCCGGCAGGAACGGTCGCCCGTGGCGTCTACCGCACCGGCGCACTGCAACACGGGCGCAGCCGGATGTTTGTGCTGTGGACGGAGCTGCGCACACCGGAGCCCGGCAGCCTGCAAATCCCGCTCACCGATACGCAGGCCACCGGCCCGCTTGGTGAGGCAGGGATCGCAGGCTGGATCGACAGCCATTTCTGGGAGCGTTTCGGCAACGCCCTGATGCTGAGTACCGTACAGGACGTGGCAGCAGCGGCATCAGATGCCGCGCCGGGTAAAGACCGCAATACCGACTATACCGAAAATACCCGCGCCGCCACGGCGGAAATGGCGAAAACGACGCTGGAAAACAGCATCAGTATCCCGCCCACGATGTACCTGAACCAGGGCGATGTGATCGGCATCATGACCGGCACGGATATTGATTTTTCCTCTGTTTATCAACTACGGCTGAAAAAGAAATGGTATGAACGCTGAAAACCTGTCACTGGACTTTATGAAAAACCGGCTCTTTGGTGATTTTCTTGCGCAGGATGGCCTGACAGAAATTGCCGTTAACCGACCGGGCGAACTGCATACGAAAATCCGGGGGAATTGGCAAAAACAGGCATCCCCGATCACGCTGCGTCAGTGTCATGCCTTTGCCAGGGCGCTGGCATCCTGGCAAGACGACAATATTGACGATACATCACCCATCCTTTCTGCAACATTAAGATCCGGCGAACGTATTCAGGCGATTATTCCCCCGGCCTGTGAGCGTAATACGGTATCCATTACGCTGCGCAAGCCTTCGTTTGAGCAGAAAACACATCAGTCATGGATTGATGCAGGATTTTATCAGCGTGTGGCTGGTCAGGAGAAAACGGAAAGCCAGGATGATGCACTGGTTCAGTTATATCACAGCGGGAATATCCCCCGTTTTATGGAAAAGGCCGTGGAATATGGCAAAACGATTTTTATTGTGGGTGAAACCGGCTCCGGTAAAACCACCTATATGAAAACGCTGCTGCATTATATTCCACTGCATCTTCGGCTGACCACAATCGAAGATAATCCCGAAATCCATTTTTATCACCACGCCAATTATGTGCATCTTTTTTACCCGGCGGATGGCGGGGATAATGCCATTGTCACCCCCGGCAGGCTGATCCGTGCTAATTATCGGATGAACCCTGACCGGATATTACTGGCGGAAATTCGTGGGCGGGAGGCATGGGACGCGCTTAAAATTATTGGTTCCGGGCATGAGGGATTAATCACCTCCCTGCATGCAGGCAGCCCGGAAGAATGTATTGAAGGGATCATTGACCGCTGCTATGAAAACCCCGACTGCCGGAATATTCCTTTTGATGTGCTGTTACGCAAGGTACTTAAAAGCATTGATGTCATCGTCAGTATTGACATACACGGCGATGTGCGCCGGATGAGTGATATTTACTTTAAGCCAGTTCATTTAAAAAGCATGAAAGAGGCATTCAGACAATAACTCTGGCAAATAACATTACCCTAAATACGCAACCTTTCATTAATCATACCGGTGACTGAAATGAAGAAAGTCATACTCTCCTTATTATTTCTCGGCGTTATGGCGTCATGTTCAACATCCGCAACGACCGCTGAAGCCTGCGAAGTGGTTTTATGCATGTACGGTAAAACAACGGGAAACAGCGGCAGCAGTGAATGTCATTCCGCTGAACGGGCATTCTTTAATATCGTGAAAGAGAATAAACACGGTTTTCTTCCTGACCATACGGCCGATGCCAGAAAATCGTTTTTACTTGAATGTGTTTCGGCAGACCCGGCGGCTATTAGTCAGGTCATCAGTAAATATGGCCGCGTTCGTGGTTAATACTGGCGAGACGGGCGGAGAGCGTGACGGTTTTCAGGTTTTTATGGCTTCTGTTTTTCGCGGATTAAGGAGCGAAGAAACAGGGGCCGTAAAAATGAGGCAGCGGACAGAAATATTTTCACGGGTTAAGGAGCGAAAATAATTCAGGCACCGCGCCTCACCTGCAAACAGCCGCGCCCACGCGGATTTTGCAGGCCGGGGGGAGCCGGATAAATTTCGCCGCCCCAGCGAGCGAAAAGCTGTCGCCCACGACAGCGGTTTATTTGGGGGGCATCGCCCCGCACACCGTCGCAGATAAGTCTCCGGCCAAAAGCCGGTAGCGTGGCGCGACCACCCTCTTTAAAGGTCAGCTTCCCTTTTATTCCCGCTACGAGGAACGAGTAAAGGGAAGAAAAAGGCGAAAGCGACCGTCTTAAAGGGGGTGGTCGCGCGTAGCGTGCGACGGTGTGCCGCCGTTGACCCTGGGGGTTTTGGCGCGGCGTCCAGATGCGACATTACCCCCATGTGACATGCAGTGAGAGCGTCCAGCCCGAGCGTAATGTCACACGCCGTTGCCCGTCATTCGGGCGTTTCAGGAGACGGACGACCACTGGTCGGCTGTTTTCTGAAAGCGCGGATCACGGGCATGAGCGTCGGAGACGTTCAATGCTTTTCATTCTTTTATGGGCGTCATCAATAGGCGTCGCGTATGGGCGTGGGGTGTGACGTCCATTGGTGACGCCCATGTGATGCGCCGTCACACCGAAATCAGACCGGAGATCACTGCAATGGGAACTCATCTGATGCAAAGGCTGAATGCCTTTTCGGATGCCTTTTCTTTTTTTCTGCTGTGGCTGCAACACAACCCGGTAATATTATCCATATTTGCCGGGCTGACGCTGCCATTCATCTTTCATCTGCCACGTGAAGAAAGAAAAAACGCCCCCTTCTGGTTAAAATCGGTGGCGGGTATATCCACCTTCTTTTTCATATTTGGCACCCTGTCACCGCTGACCATTCAGGGGCTGAGTTTTTTCTTTAAAGTACTCGACAATAACATTCTGCTCAGATTATCACTCTGGATACTGACTGTCGGATTTACCCTTGCTGGTCTGGCTTTTCATATTACTGCCCGAAGGCTTCTGGTCGGAGAAGTCGACAGTCTGAAACATCGGATGATTAAAAAAAGCAAGCTGGAAAGAAATGTCAGAACGGATGTTCGTGAAGTCAGAGACATGTTACCTGACAGCATTGCATATAATCCGCTGGATTATATTGACCTCAATAACGGTATCTTTATCGGACTGGATAAAGATAATCAGCCGCAATATATCACCCCCGAAGAATTTCAGACCCAACATGCCGACCTTATCGGCACCACAGGCTCCGGTAAAGGGGTGAGCGTCTGTGTTCTGCTTTATCAGGCAATACTTGCAGGTGAAGGCGTGTTTGTCGAAGATCCCAAAAATGATGAGTGGGCACCACATGTTATGCGGGAAGCCTGTCAGAAAGCTGGAAAAAAATTTGTTCTTATTAACCTGAACGACCTTAATTTCCAGCTTGATTTACTGGCTGATATTTCTCATGAACAACTGGAAGAACTGTTTAATGCCGGTTTCAGCCTGGGTAAAAAAGGCGAAGGTGCTGACTTTTATCGTATTGCCGATCGCCGTGCAGCGAGAAACACGGCTGCTATTTATGAAAATGGCATGACATTACGTGATTTATTCAACACTGACTTTGTGAAATCTCTCAGTGAAGATGTGCCTGCTTTTTATGGCGAGCTTGAGGAAATCGCTTTAGTGAATTCCATTAATGCCCGCAACGGATTTTCCTTAAAGACCATTTTTGATGAAGGCGGATGCTGCTACATCATCGGCTCGATGCGTAACCAGAAAATCATATCGGCTCAGCGAATGATTTTAACTCGCCTGATTCAGATAGCCGAAACGCGTGATCGGATAAAAGGCAAACCTCGTCCTGTCGCTATTTTCCTTGATGAACTCAAGTATCACCTGTCCCGCCCTGCGCTTGAAGGACTTGGCGCAGCGAGGGATAAAGGTGT
Source organism: Klebsiella sp. MBT K-1 (assembly GCF_002556465.1). NCBI lineage: Bacteria > Pseudomonadati > Pseudomonadota > Gammaproteobacteria > Enterobacterales > Enterobacteriaceae > Klebsiella > Klebsiella sp. MBT K-1. The sequence continues at coordinate 453,657 of NZ_PDEL01000001.1, forward strand.
GCATATCATCATGGCTCACCAGTCGGTAAAAGATTTATATGACTGTCCGGCAGATCTGGAGGGTGATGCCGTTGCCGGTTCGGTGATTGAGAATTGCAAGTTTATGCTGGTTTATCGCCTTCGCGATCCGGATACTGCCGACTGGGTCGCCAGAATGACAGGCTCTATACTGGTTGACGATGAAATGAGGAAAGTTAAAACGGATATTTCCCTGACGGAGAAAATGGAAACAGACAGGATGATCCGCCAGGCTGAACGATATTATATAGACAGCAATATGTTGCTTAACCTCCCCCAATTTGTTGGTTTTGTTTTTACCCAGAATGACCTAGCGAAGGCAACCAAACTATCCCACATACCTGTGAAAAAGAAATATATCGACCTGTTTTCATTTGAGCATAAAAACCCTTCGCACACCGAAAAAGAAAGCCAGAACCACAAACCCTCCATTAACCTGTGAGGCTATCTATGCTTATTCATAACGTTGCTGAAAGAAATGAAACCGCAAAAAAGAGAATGCGGGCATTGTTGTATTTTCTCAAAGAAGAAACATTTTCTGATTTCCGGACCTTAAAAAAAGTTGTCGGCTATAAAGGGAAACATAACCATGCGATGTATAACCTGCTTAATAAAGCGGTTGCGATGGGCTTCTTGAATAAACATAAATACCCGGTATTGACCGGAAAAAAATCATTGTGGGGGATCACCATGCAGGGACTGGCAATGGTGGTTAGCGCTAATGACAAGGTTTTCCCTGCCTATTTTGAGCCGGGCAAACTCAGACACTGGACGCTGGAGCATCGCCTGTTAAACCAGCGGGTCAGGATCGCACTAGAGGAAAAAGGCGGTACGGGCTGGCTTAACGGCGATCGGGGAGAGTTTATAGCGCGATATCCGGGTGTCCGACACCGACCAGACGGCATTATTACCTTAAGCAGCGGCGCCATCGTTGCGGTGGAAACAGAGCGAACGATGAAAACACGTGCCCGTTACCTCAGCATCATTAACAGTCATCTGGCCGCCAGCGACGCCGGGCGCTGGCACTATGCGATGTATGTGATGCCGGATGATAAAACCAAGGAGTCGCTGATCAGGCTGTTTGCCAGCATCAGGACGGTGATGAGAAACATTGTGCCCGTTCCGTTTGATGCGAAAAACCGCGAGATGTTTCTGTTCCGCACAATTGATGAACTGGAAGAGAGTATCAATGATAAACAGGAAGCCCCTTCTTCATCAGCTCATGGCGATGACGGGAGGGAATACCATGCATGACGTTCTGACCCATGGCGACTGCCTTGACGTACTGCGCAGTATGCCGGGCAACTCGGTGGACAGCATCGTGACCGACCCGCCCTATGGTATTAAATTCATGGGTAAGGCATGGGACTATGATGTTCCTTCACAAGCCATCTGGGAAGAATGTCTGCGCTTACTTAAACCCGGTGGTCATCTGCTGTCCTTCGCGGGATCCCGTACTCAACACAGGATGGCAGCGCGTATTGAGGATGCAGGATTTGAAATACGTGACATGATCGTATTTCTCTACGAGACCAGCACTGCTGCTCAGGTCCTCATTGAAAGTTTATCGTCGGATCAGCTCAAATTGCTGGATGCGGCATTCGGACATGACGGAATGCTGGGATGGGTATACGGCTCGGGTTTTCCTAAATCTCATAACGCGTTGAAACCGGCTCTGGAGCCTATTACCCTTGCCCGTAAGCCATTCAGGGGATCCATGGCATCGAACGTTCTCGTTTATGGTACCGGCGTTCTGAATGTCAGAGAATGCAGGATCCCTCTGGCAGAGGGGGAATCCCCCTATGATTATCCAAATGGACCGGGAGGTTCCGATCCTAACCACATGTGGCGAGGCAGAAATAAAGGTGACGGGGGTATCGCCAGGCAAGGAAACCCCGATGGCCGATGGCCTGCCAATCTTATCCATGATGGCAGTGATGAAGTACTTGCTATGTTCCCGGATACTCCTCAACAGGCAGAAATTAGCAGCGCCAGTCGGTTTTTTTATTGTGCGAAAGCCAGCAAAAAAGATCGTGGTGAGCGTAACAATCATATGTGTGTAAAGCCCACCGAACTGATGCGTTACCTCTGCCGCCTGGTTACCCCTCCAGGCGGCACTGTACTTGATCCCTTTATGGGGAGTGGAAGCACCGGCAAAGCTGCGGCGATGGAAGGTTTCTGTTTCATCGGTATTGAGCGGGAAGCGGATTATGTGGAAATTGCTCACGGGCGTATTGCGGCAGCACGGAGTACCGCAGCTCGTTCTGGTGATGCAGGAATACACATTGACAATTGAATTCGGGTAAAATGCCTCTAAAAATGTTAGCGAAGATTTGAGCTAACATTTTTATGGCTCAAGGCCATAACCTAACCTGACAGACAGCTTTGTGCCAAAAGCGGACGTTGCTACCAAACAGTCTGAGTGATTCAGCAAAGCGTCAGTCGTCATATATTTTCAGGACAAAGATGCACGCGGAACCAGTCAACAACCCTATTTATGACAACGGGTTGATACCAGTGATCATCACCGTGTTCTGCGCCTTCGATAAGGACGTAGTCCGCTTTGTTTCCCGATTCCAAAAGGGCTTTGTAAAGCGTTGCGCTCTGTTTAGGTGATACTAATGTATCCTTACTTCCATGCATTATTAGGAACGGAGGTTTACATCCCTTGAGACGCCCTATGGGGCTTGCATTTATCGCTTTTTCAGGTACAGAACTGATTGAGGCACCTGCAAAATTCTTGAAAGCCACACCATTAATTAGCAGTGACTCCGTGACTGCAGGAGACTGATGCACTTTTTGTCGGAGATCCGGAAAACCGTCACCTATGTTACGCAGATCTGATATTCCGTAAAGCGTAGCGACAGCCTGCACATCAGCGGACTGGCTGAGAAAATCGCCGTGATCGAATGACTTATCGCCATTAGTGGTACCAAGCATCTGCGCCAGCCAGCCTCCAGCAGAATCGCCAATTACACCAATTCGTGAGGGGTCAATGCCATAATCATGGGCATGTTGACGAAGGTATCTTACTGCTGCTTTAGCATCTATCACTGGCGCAGGGAAAGTATCAGGAATTGTCCTGTATTCTGCCGCTGCAACAACAAAGCCAGCCTCCGCTAAAGCCATGCGCATCTCCACAAATTTGTTGTGTTCAGCGGTCATAAACCCACCCCCAGGAAAATAAATGATACCTGGTTTCAAAATGTTGGTACGAGGAACAAGAAAAGACATATGCAATTGCCTGACAGAACGAGTTTTTTTTACTGTCTCATAAACCACATCACTAATATTATCTATAGGGGTTTTAGTCAAGGCGACTTGGATAATTTTCGCCCCATGAACATAACCAGGAAGATCATGATAATTAGAAGATATTTCATTGTTTTCTTTAGAAATCATAAAAAAACACCAGTTTTTAAATATTGTTTCACCAGCCCATCTATAATTCTGAAAGGGTAGGCCATCCTGTCAGATAATTTTCAAGGCCGAATTAATGGTAGCAAAAAATAAAATTCGCTTTAACACCCATTTGAAATATGTACAGACTAACATTGATGTCAGACATACGTAAAATATAATCCTCTGTAATTACACCATCCCGACCAAGCTTGGTGAAATCGGTTCTGTCTCCGGATGACTACTGTATACATACATATCGAAAGGCTCATCAATTCAAACACTTGTATTATCTACAAATCACAAAAAGTGATATTTATATTCATAGCCAGTTACGCCCTTGGGTTATTGTTATTTTTTTCATATCTCAACCGGTCTTCACGAAAGCGATCAGCATTATCGACAATCCAGGTCCACAGCGGGATCATTCGCACAAGTAACTCCATACCTGTATCGGACAGCTCGTATTCGACTCGTGGCGGGATTTCACTGAAATCATGGCGAATAACCAGTCCGTCGCGCTCAAGCTGTCGTAATGTACGTGTCAGCATGCGCTGAGTCACTCCGTGCATACGCCTGCCAATTTCGGCGTGACGTAGTCTGCCATAAACGCCAAGCGTGTTGACGATACCCAGTGACCATCGACTGCCTGCATGAGCCAGTACCTCCCGCCGCAAGCCATCATCATCGTCTCTCAGACCCTTACAAACAGCCTGCGAATACTGAAGAATTTCGTCCCGATCCATTTCACAGATTCCCGGTATCATACGTGTACCTTCTTTTTTAGCCTGTTATGAATTGCTAGAGTGGCGCAACAATTCATGTAAGGCCAGATTATGAACAAAACTGATCTTAACGCTACGTCTGAGAAAATCCTCGTGCTCGGTGCCGGTGAGCTGGGCCTCCCCGTTCTGCGAAATCTTGCCCTTCGGGCAAAAGATGTGGAGGGAACGAAAATCAGCGTACTGCTGCGCGAAAGTACCGTAACGTCAGATGAACCTGTAAAAAAATTAGTTATCACGGAAATCAGAAACCTCGGTATTAATATAGTCACGGGCGATCTCGTCATGAGTTCTGTCGACGATTTGGCCAGCCTCTTTGCGCAATTTGACACAGTCGTTGGCTGCACGGGGTACGCGGCCGGAATAAATACACCAATGAAACTGGCGCAGGCGGCCCTGCAGGCGCGAATTCCACGCTATTTTCCATGGCAGTTTGGTGCCGATTTTGATGCCATCGGACGTGGCAGTCCACAAGACATCTTCGACGCGCAGATTGACGTGCGTGATTTACTACGCAGCCAGCATGAAACTGAGTGGGTCATCATTTCGACCGGCATCTTCATGAGCTATTTGTTCGAACCAGACTTCGGTGTGGTCGATCTGCAGAACGATACTGTTCACGCACTCGGCAGCATTGACAACACCATGACGCTGACAACACCTGATGATATCGGGGTGCTGACGGCAGCGATCGTATTTACAACTCCTCGCATCCGTAATGAAATTGTGTATATCGCCGGTGATACACTGACCTACGCAGAGGTTGCAGATAAGCTGCAATCAGCGCTTGGCCACCCTTTCGACTGCACGGTATGGAGCGAAGAATATCTGATAGATAAACTGGCGCTCAACCCACAAGACATGATGTCTAAGTATCGTGCCGTTTTTGCGCAGGGGCGGGGAGTTGCATGGGATAAAAAGCAGACATTCAATGAACGCCATAACATTCGGGTCACCGATGTGGCAGCCTGGATTAATGCAAACCTGGCCCCGGGCAGCTCGCTATAAACGTATTTAAGCTGCTGTAATAAATACCAGAGTCTTTCTCCTGCCTATCCGAATACGGTGATGAGAAAGACTCTGTTCCCCCTGTTGGCACTGATAGCAAAGCGGTTATGCTGTGTGCGCTGAAAACCGGCTCTCCGGTAAACCGGGGAATACGGCTGATTTCGCTCTCAGCAGCGCTCCATCATGCCTTGACGGCACAGAAAGACCCACGCTGGCACTGGTACAATACAGCGTTGTGAATGCTTCTCCCGCGAGTGTCGGACAAGTGCTCTGAATTCCTGGAGAGGGCAGTATACGGTCCGTCGTTCCGTCCGGACGATAACGTACAACACGGCTTCCTCCCCATTCGGCATTCCAGATATAGCCCATTGCGTCCACGCAGGAGCCGTCAGGCGCCCCCTTTCCTTCTGTTACAGTGAACACGCGCTGGTTATTCATAGAGGGGTAATCACAGCACATTATACGGCCCTGCATCGAGTCACAGTAATACATCGTGCTGCCGTCCGGACTGAAGCAGATGCTGTTCGGGATGGCCACCTCAGGCAGGGGTAGAGTCTCAATGCTGAGTGTCGCTGCATTTAGCCTGTGAAATCTTCCTATGACTTTCGCGGGGTACCCGTCATCCATGGTCCCGAAGACGAAATTACCCTCACGGTCGCACCGACCATCCCCTGTCCGTGTTCCCGGTCCTCCTGGTGACGCCACTATCGGCATAAAGGTACCTGTATTCAGATCGCAGAAGGCGAATCTGGATGCCAGCCCCATCAGTAAAACGTCAGGATTTTCAGTAAGTGCAAACGAACCGAGGCGCTCCGGCAGGGACCAGCGCATCACAACACTGGTGTCTTCTTCAAGGGCAAGCAGTTCGCTGCCTTCAATGTCAGTCCAGTAAATCCTGCGTGTCCTCTCGCACCAGATTGGGCACTCTCCCAGCAAATTTCTGGCATCAGCAGCCACTGAAAACATGTTATTTCTCCCGCATATAAAAGTTTCGCATCGCCTGACCAAAAACTTACGGCCATCTGCACTATGGCAGAGCGCCGTAAGGAGTAATTCTCACCCTGTCAGGGCAAAAAACGCGCTGAAAGTTTGTCACCAAAAAGCATGATGGCGAGACCTGCCAGCATGACCAGCATGCCCCCCAGTTTGAGCAGCGAAACCGGTCGCCTAACAGCACCCAGCAGACCGAAATGGTCAATCATTTGCGACGAGAGTAATTGCCCAACGATTGCCAGCCCTAGCAGAGCTGAAAAACCGATTTTCGGTGCCAGCACCACGTAGCTGAACAACGCACAGGCACCGATCAGGCCGCCCGCCAGACTCCACGCAGGCTGCGAAGGAATAGCAGCGAGAGAGGTAAATAACCCTCCACGTAGCAGCGAGTAAATCCCGAGGCTCAACGCCCCGGCCGTAAAGGAAAAGAACGCGGCGGTGACCGGATCTCCGCCGAGCCCTTTTGCGAGCTGACTGTTCAGTGTCGTCTGAAGGGTAATACCCAGGCCCGCTGCAAAAGCTATTACGTAATAAATCGCGCTCATGCTGTTATTCCCTGTCAGTTTGCCTGGACCAGCGGCAGGAATTTTTCCGCAAAGATGTCTGGCTCATACCCTGCTGCCGCAAATAGATGCTCGCGTGACTCATCAATGGCGGCGCGAAGGCGCTCACTGTCCACACCCAGCACTTTGCCGTTCTGCTTGACGATGCGCCCGCCGATCATCACGGTATCGATGTTGCTGCGTTCAGCTGCATGTACCACCGTTCCGAATGCATTTCCGTTCGGGTAAAGGTTGAGGTCAGCCGCGTTAATCAGGATCAGATCGGCCTGTTTGCCCGGCGTCAGGCTGCCTACTTTATCCTGCAGACCGGCACAAAATGCACCATCGACCGTTGCCGATTTAAGCAGCTGCGCTGCCGGGATCGTTGTCAAAGAATGATCTGAATCACAGCAGTGCTGCTTATGCATACCCATTACGCGCTGCAGATAAAACGCCACGCGCATTTCCATAAACATGTCGGTGCTGTAAGACGTTTCGTTATCCACGCTCAGACCCGGTGTAATGCCATGACGCTGCGCAGCCTCAATAGCAAACATCCCGCTTTCAATACCGTAGTGCGAATCTGAGCGCGGGCAGACGTTTACCCGCACGCCGGCTTCACGCAGGATTTCCCAGCCCTCATCAGGCAGCGCGGTACAGTGGTTAAAGATATTGTCCGGACCCAACAGGCCCTGCTGATGCAGCGATTCAAGCTCGGAGGCCATCTCAGCACCAAAGAACTCGGTCACGATTGGCAGCCCCAGCCTGCGGGCCTCGGCCCACAATTCCGGCTCCAGCTGGGCCATGACGCCGAGCGTCACAAGACTATCAGGATTATCCCTGAAATATTTTTCCTGCAGACGCTGCCAGTTGCCAGGCCAGTGCGCTTTATCCCATTCGCCTGCTACCGGCGCACCGGACGCATGAATAGCGCGAATACCGGCATCAAGCAGGGCTTCAACGGCGGCGTCTGAATGCGCTGCGGTACGGCTGTTGTGCGAGTTATCGATCATGGTAGTGATACCCGCATCAATCGCGCCCAGCGCCGTCAGCAGGTTGCCAACATAGATATCGGCAGGCCGGTAATATTTCGCGAACGAGAAATGCGTGGCATTGCTGTAGTCGTCCAGACAGGTGGCGTTGGGGTTGATGCGGCGCAGCTGACCTTCCCAGGCGTGACGATGAGAATCGACCATCCCCGGCATGGCAATCATATTTGTGGCATCAATGACTTGAGCACCCTCGGCGTTCAGGTCCTTGCCGATTGCGGTGATGGTTGAACCTGTGACAAGAATATCGCCACGTTCATGGTTACCAACATTCTCATCCATACTCAGTATGGTTGCACCGCGGATCAGGGTTACCGGCGCATTTTCCGTCTGATTATTAACAATATTTCTGATGTAATCGGTCATTTTAAGTGTCTCTTTCAGGTTCAGAATGGAAACAATACGCCTCCTTTTTAAACTGAAAAAGATGACTAACTTGTTTTCATCATTCAGAATTTACGAATAATGAGCATTATCACCGTTACATGCTATTCAGGAGTGCAGTCAGGTGGATCGTATTCAGGCTATGCAGGTTTTTATAAGGGTGGCTGAGGCCGGAAGCTTCGTCCGGGCCGCGGAAACACTTTCCCTGCCTTCTTCTACTGTTACCAGCACCATCAAAAACCTGGAGAAATATCTGCAGGTGCGTCTGCTGAACCGGACCACAAGACGTGTCAGCCTTACTCCGGAAGGTCTGCAGTATCTGGCGCAGTGCCGGGAAATTCTGGCCTTAGTTGAACATACGGAAGCCAGTCTGGCCGATTTGAACAGGCGCCCCCGTGGCCGTTTACGCGTTGATATGCCCGGCGGTATAGCGCACTTCATCGTCATGCCAAACCTGAAAGAGTTCTACAGCCGTTATCCTGACATTTACCTGATGACCGGCGTCAGCGACCGGCAGGTTGACCTGGTTCAGGAGGGTGTAGACTGCGTGATCAGAACCGGAGAGTTACTTAACTCCACGCTTGTAGCTCGTCCGCTCGGAGAATTTCGCTGGATAACCTGCGCCTCTCCCGACTATCTCAGGGAGTACGGTATTCCGCAGTCACCTGAAGATCTGTCTCATCATCGGGCTATTCATTATTTTTCCGGACAAAGCCGGCGTACAGACGAATTGCGTTTTGTAAAGGGAACAGAAACGCTGTCCGTATCCGTCAGTGGGCAGGCAGCCGTCAACGAGACGGGGCTTTATATAAAAATGTGCCTTGAAGGGTTCGGACTGGCGCAGCTTGCTGAAAATGTTGTAGCAGAACACCTGGAGAAAGGAACGTTGGTTGAAGTTCTGGCCGACTGGCAGCCGCCGTCTGTTCCTGTCACGCTACTTTATCCTCATCAACGTTTTCTTTCCCCTGCTGTACGTGCATTTGCAGACTGGATAGGTGAAATATTCAGTTGATACGCCTGTCACAGCTCCCCGTTGCACATTAAAAGTCGCCAGTATTCAGGGCCCCTGAACGAGCGGCAGACTTTGTTTCTGCGGGTAAGATCCTCCCGGAGCAGCGACTTCCCGGAGAAAGGCACTACTCAATAATTCACATCTCCGGTTTATGGAGGATGCCAGCTAAGAGCGCCAGCAATATCCGGGCCCGCTTTCAACTGAAGTGTCTGAGTAAAATACTTTCAAGGATGTGAAAAACGGTCCTGATGCGCTGCGGTACCAGGGTCTGATAGGGCCTGTAAAGATAAAGCTGCCAGGTTTCCAGTTTCAGTTCGGGCAGGACATTGACCAGCCTGCCGTCTTCAAGGTATTCCCTGCAGGCCAGATTACTCGACTGAATGACAGCTTTACCGGCTAACGCAGCCTGGATCTCCGACTGGGAGTCGGTGGTAAAAAACTCCAGATGGCGCGGTACAAAAGTATCAACGCCATCGAGCATATATTCGAATACTTTTCCGGTTTCAGGATTCAGCAGGCCACTGAAAGGGTAGCGCTGGCGCAGATCGTCGAAATTTTTCGGCGCGCCCAGCTTCTCAATGAGCCCGGGTGATGTCATCAGCGCGTGATGAACCAGCGTAATGGGCCTGACGATAAAATTCGGGTTTGGCTCCCGCTCTATACGGATCCCCATGTCAATGCGGTTCTGAACAGTATCCAGCTTCATCATGTCTAACCGCCAGTCTATAAACAGCTCAGGATAAGGATCGAGGGAGGTAAGAAGCTCATATAACACCTGCTCGTGGCCGGGAAACCGGAATAACGTGATCCTCACAACGCCCTTCATGTCATTGTCATCTCGGGCCGTCTGAAAAAGGGCCTCTGAATCTTCAAGTAGCCGCATGGCCTTCGGCAGGAAAAGCTCACCAAAGCTGGTCAGCACAATTGATCGGGTATTCCGCTTAAAAAGTGGCTCGCCGAGCTGATTTTCCAGTTCGGCAATAGTCCGCGTCACCACTGAAGGGGAAATGGCCAGTCTGACTGCTGCTTCACGAAAGTTCATCGTTTCTGCAGCGGCAACAAAAAATTTCAGCGCATCAAGTTTATTCATCATTATTGTGATTTTAGCAATTCTGACTTTCTAAATTAACAATTTTTCAGCAACAAATCCAGCCGTATACTTAACGTCTCAGAATCAGAAATGCTTTAAAAAAGGGTTAGATAATCATGAAAATGAGAAGGTTAGGTAGCCAGGGACTTCATGTCTCGGAAATGGGGCTGGGGTGTATGGGCATGGACCATGGCTACGGCTATTCAGTTGAAATCCGTGAGCGAACAAAGCTGATAGACAAGGCTGTAGAACTGGGCTGCAACCTTTTCGACACTGCCCCCATTTACGGATTTGAAAACGAAGAACTGCTGGGTGTTGCGCTCAGCAAACACAGGGACAACGTTATCATCGCGACCAAATTCGGCGTGACCGGAATGGAAAACATTGATGGACAGCTGGTGCCGGTATTAGACAGCCGTCCGGCGTCTGTCAGAGAGCAACTGGAAGGTTCACTCAGTCGTCTGCAAACCGACCATATCGACCTGTTTTATCAGCATCGTGTCGATCCAAAAGTTGAGCCGGAAGTGGTGGCGGGATTAATGAAAGAGCTAATCGCGGAGGGGAAAATTAAGTACTGGGGCTTATCCAATGCGCCCGTATCTTACATACGCCGGGCTCATGCGATCTGCCCGGTCACCGCGGTCGAAGACCAGTATTCAATGATGTGGCGTAAACCTGAGCAGGATTTGTTCAAAGTCTGCGATGAACTTGATATTGGCTTTATGGCCTACAGCCCGCTGGGTAATGGATTCCTGAGTGGTCAGGTTACCGCTGATACAACTTACGGGGAAGGCGATTACCGGGGCATGATGGGGCGCTTCAAACCTGAAGTAATGGAAAATAACCAGGCGCTACTGGATTTGATTGCTCAAATCGCGGAAAGAAACAACGCAACTTCAGCACAGATTGTTCTTGCCTGGGAGCTGGCTCAGAAGCCTTACATCGTACCGATCCCGGGAACAACGAAATTACACCGGCTCGAAGAGAATTTTCACGCCGCAAATATTCAGCTCAGTGACGCTGAATTAAATGATATCAATGAAGCTTTATCCCGGCTTGAAATTGACGAAACATTCTTCTGAAGAATAAGAGATCGACATGAAAACAACTGTATTTGTTACCCACCCCAACATTAATCAGTCACGGGTAAACTCAGCCCTGGCAAAAGGTGCAGCATCACTGACCGACGTTGAAGTGCGTTATCTGTATGACCTGTATCCGGATGGCAAAATCGACGTGGCCGCTGAACAGGCTGCACTGGAAAAGACGGATCGTATCGTGCTGCAATTTCCTATGCAGTGGTACAGCACGCCGCCACTTCTTAAACAGTGGCTTGACGATGTACTGACGTACGGCTGGTCACATGGTGGAGAAACACAGGCGCTGCGCGGTAAGCAACTCATGCTGGCCGTTTCGCTGGGTGGTGCAGAGTCTGCCTATCAGCCTGATGGCGCTGCCGGACATACGGTAGGCGAGTACCTGCTGTCTTTTGAAACCATCTCCGGGTATCTGGGTATGAACTACATCAAGCCGTTTATTACAGGCGGAAGCGCGACGATAACTGACGAAGAAATCGCAGCTCAGGTCGAACAATATAAAACGGTATTAGCCTGATTACTTTCGGGCGACCATCAGTGTTTTAAAACGCCCTCAAATGTGCCGTTGCCGTTAACGGCACATTTTTATCTATGGGAAGGAGAAATCCTGTGTCTTTACAGCCAGTTGAACTGAATAAAGCATACCGATTATTGCAAGTCGGCCCAACTACAATGATTTCCGCTAAACATAATGGTAATGCCAATGTAATGGCCGCCGCATGGGTGAGTCTGGTGGGGATCAATAAAGTCATGGCGTATATCAGTCCGCAGGCTTACACCCGTGGATTGGTGGAAGAAAGTGGTCTGTTTGCCGTACAGATACCCGTAGTCAGCCAGATGGAAACCGTTTTGTACGCAGGTGAGCACAGCTACCGTGACAGGCCTGAAAAGAATCATAAAATACCGATGTTCTACATGAAAGAGTTCGATATTCCGCTGGTAGAGGGCTGTGCTGGCTGGCTTGTATGTAAGGTAATGCCAAATGCGGAATACGAGCTGGAACATAATCTGTTCATGGGAGAAATTGCCGGGGCGTGGAGTGACGATCGGGTTTTTCGCAATGGGCACTGGATATTTGATGAAGCACCAGACGAATTACGAACCATACACTATGTCGCCGGGGGGCAGTTTTATGCCATCGGCAAAGGAACCCGCTTTGACCATGGTCCGGGCAAAGACTGATACACGAGTGCTTTTTGTACTGGTACAACAAACTGCAGGGGCTGGTTGTTAAAATGCTTTTCTTTTCTCTCATGACCAGCAGCAGGCGATGTTGCCTCTGAGCCAGAAGGGGAAGCCGCTTTTCGACGCCTGCAGCCTGCCTTCCTATATGCTCCTGTCAGCCCGCAGCACTCATCAATGAACAATGGCATATCAAAGAGAAGGATCTGTGTCTTTAACCAGAAAGTGACAGTTTTGTTCTACCCACCGGTTGAGTTCATTTGCTGCCTGCCAGAGGGACGTTCCCAGCTCCGTGAGTGCATATTCGACTTTGGGCGGTACTTCACGAAAGACAGTGCGCGTAACAAGATGCCTGCTTTCAAGTTCCTTTAGAACGTTTCTCCGGCACCTCAGATAAAATAGACGGGTTTGCAGCGGCTGCCGGCTCAATACTTTTTTCGAGGATCAGTATGTTGTCAAGTCACTACAGGAGCAGTTTGCGGCCTATGCGGACATTTTCCCGGCACAGCACAGCTATCGCTCAGTATGCGGTCTGGCTGGCGCTGGCTGAAAAAGGAATTGGTGCCAATCTGCAGCATTATAATCCTCTGATCGATGAAGATATTCGCACTGAGTGGAATGTTCCTCCATCATTGAAACTCCGCGCGCACATGAATTTCGGTGCTATCCTTTCACCCGCCAGTGAAAAAGCCTTTATGGGTGATGAAAAGCGATTCATCGTTGCCAAACAGTCCTGAGGCTTGCTTATTATATTATTACTGACAGCGCTCGCCCTGAACGGCCTTTTCACCGAAAAATCCGCTCATCGGGATAGTACAGATGGCTCCGGTACTATTAAGACGCTTCAGAACCTCAATGGAAAGCATCCGCTTTAGAAGTTCAGCTGGTACCCTCCTGTGTAAGCCCATTCAGCCCGGCTGCTGTAAAGGTTCCAGGTGTACATCTCGTCCGGCAGCCATTCCGGTGCAGGCTCCTGCAACTGAGATTGCTGTGGTCATCAGTAATGGTACGGTCCAGCCTCCGGACAACTCCTGTACTTTTCCCAGCAATAGCGGTCCCATCGCCGCCATCAGATAACCGATACTCTGCGCCATGCCTGACAGCGCGGCAGCATCACCAGCGTTTGTAGTGCGCAACCCGATGAAGGTCAGACCCAGCATCATGCTGGCACCCGAGCCGAAGCCGAGGAGTGCAGCCCACAGCATCGCCAGATTTGGCAAATAAAGGATGCCAATAAAGGATACTGCGGTTAAAAGGCTGACACCAGCAGCGGCTAATTTCTGATCGTTAAGACGACGCAGCGTGGCTGCCAGAATTAAGCCGGGAATAGCGGTGGTGAGCTGAAGGATGCCATGTACCTCACCAGCCTGAGCTGAGGATAGCCCACTGCCTGTCAGAATGACTGGCAGCCAGCCGACCGCAACATAAAAGGGCATCGCATTCAAGCCCATAAACATGGTGACCTGCCACGCCAGAGACGAGCGCCAGACCGCAACGGTCGCTGCTTTTTTCTCACCTGCTACTGGCAATTGATGCTTTTTCTTCAACTGCGGCAACCATAAAAGCATCGCAAGGAGCGGTGCAATAACCAACATGGCTAACGCGATGTTCCAGCCCCAGCTCTGCGTCAGAGGAATGACAATGGTAGAGCCGATGGCGCCAGCGGTGCCCATGGTGATGGAATATGCTCCCGTCACGGAAGCCACGTTTCCGGAAAAGTCACGTTTAATCAGGCCAGGCAGCAGGACATTGCCCAGGGCAATCCCGATACCAATTAATACTGTTCCGCCATAAAGCGCCCAGACGCTGTCTGTTGAGCGAAGCACAATCCCCGCTGAAATCACGACCAGGGCACCAAAAAGGGTGCGTTCCAGGCCATACTTGCGGGAAATCGATGCGCTCAGTGGAGAAAAGGCGGCAAAGGCCAGTAAAGGCAGCGAGTTAAGCAACCCAACGGCTGTGATACTCAGCCCAAAATCATGGCGAATGGACTCTAAAACGGGTGCGATAGCGGTAAAAGGAACACGCAGGTTAATGGCAATAAAAAGAATGCCGATCACAAGTATGATTGAAGACCACTTGTTCGTCGTGTGGGACATAAGTTTTGCTTTCTCTGAAAAAAAGAAAGACTTTAAAGGACGCATGAGTTACAGAATATAGATAATCTGACAACATATAGCTAAATCATGCCAGTTAATAAAAAACCGGTGACCTCACCGGAAGAGTTTAATGCCGATGATTTCAGTCAGGCCGCTATCGCCCTGCATGTATCATCGTCAGGCGAGTATGCCGGGCAGCGTCCGCACGCTCATCGCAAGGGGCAACTTATTCTCTCTATGCGCGGTGCAGTGCGCTGTGAGGTTGACGATGCGCTGTGGCTTGTTCCACCGGGGCATGCCGTCTGGGTTCCGGGAGAGATCCCGCACCGTTGCCGGATCACGAAGAATGCAGATACGTGCTTTTTATTCATCGAGCCCGGCGCAGCAGCGATGCCGGAAATTTGCTGTACCATAGCGGTTACACCTCTGGTCCGCGAGCTTGTTCTGTATCTTGCAGAGCAGGAACATACTTATTCTCCTGACAGTAAAACCGCCAGGCTTGCAGCGGTGCTGCTGGAGCATATTCCGGATGTGCCGGTCGAAGCACTCCATCTTCCTGTATCAGATCATCCTAAAATCCGGATTATGGCTGAGGCACTCTTTAATGAGCCAGATGACCGGCGAACGTTAAAGCAATGGGCTGCTCATCTGGCCATCAGCGAGCGATCTCTGGCTAGGCTGATAAAAGAGGCGACAGGAATGAGCTTTGGCCGCTGGCGTCAGCAGCTGCATTTGATGATTGCACTAAGCCATCTGTCTGAAGGTCAGCCCGTGCAGCGCGTAGCCGGAACTCTAGGGTATGATTCGGTAAGTGCGTTTATTACGATGTTCAGAAAAGCGCTGGGTAAATCACCGACGCAATATTTCTCTTCCCTGGATTAGTGCACAAGCACAGAAGTCGAATTTATCTAAATAACACCAGCGTCCGCTTTTCGCTCATAAGGGACAACCATACTCAAATCTCCCACATTGCAGGAGATTTGAGTATGAACACGTCACCGTGGAACAAAGACCGTATCATCGGCCAAAAAAGACCACTTCAGATATCTCATATCTGGGGTATCCGAATCCGACTTGAACTGGAAGGTAAAACGCGCGATTTAGCTCTGTTCAACATGGCCCTGGACAGTAAGCTTCGAGGCTGTGATCTGGTCAAACTCAAAGTATCTGATGTTGCATATGGTAGCTCTGTTTCAAGCAGAGCAACGGTGTTGCAACAGAAAACCGGTAGCCCTGTGCAATTTGAGATAACCAAAGGGACAAGAGAAGCTGTTGCTGCATTGATACAGCTTAGCAATTTGCACAGTAAAGACTGCTTGTTTCGGTCTAGGGTCGGAACTAACCAGCACATTTCAACCCGGCAATACAACCGAATCTTTCATGGGTGGGTAGAAAAGCTTGGTCTCGAAGATTCGCTTTACAGCACACATTCCATGAGAAGAACAAAACCTTACCTGATCTACAAGAAAACCAAGAATCTCCGGGTGATCCAACTTCTGTTGGGTCATAAGAAACTGGAAAGCACAGTCCGTTATCTGGGCATTGAAGTCGATGATGCGTTAGAGATCTCTGAATCGATTGAAGTCTAAGGTTGTCAGGGCTGCAACAGCAGCCCTGTGCCAAAAGTGGAAGTTTGTATTTCAAAATTCTGCAAACAAAACGGGGATTCTTAAAGTTACACAACCAGTGAATCCAGTGTCACTAAATGGCTAAGGGATACACATTTTTGCTTTACAATAAAATCGGTTTCTTCCGCCTCTTTTGGAAGCATGTATAAAATATCCAACGGCAATTCAGCCCCTGCAATCTTCAGCTCTGCTTTGAGCTGGATTAATGCTTCTCCTGCAGGGCCTATAACCAAAATATCGTAATCAGTGCCAACCCCCAAAAGCGACGAACCAAACATAAAACATTCAAAAAACTTCAATGAATTGCACGTTTTTAAAAGGTGGCGTGCCACATCGTTTACCGACATCAACGACGAAGAATTAATTCCTTGAATTCTGACCATTTCATGATTCCGCAACCAAGTTCACGCCCTGCTACAACGGCATTATTAGTAGGATCTCCGTTAGGATTAATGTTCCACATGACATCAACCGGACCAAACTTTTCCCAAAATGATCGCACGGCATCAGCTGTAGGCTCGTATTCAAGTAGCATTCCCACCCTCAGCTTGCGACCATTGGCTAAATGAATATTGAATACGCGATCAAATTCCCTCTCTATACTTTTTACAACTCCCATTTGAGTTATAAGCCGATATGAGAAAAAATAATCTTTGTGAGAAGCAATATTAACATTATTGTCTGAAAGGGCAGAATATAAGGTACCTGCATTACCCCATCCTACTTTTGCGTTACTTAAGTAGTTGATAGCCTCACCTGTCCACACACACTCTTTCCTGTAACCACATAGAAAATCCAAATCAGGGAATTTTTCATGATACTGCTTAGCTATCTCAAGAGTGATCTCATATGATGCGGAAATAATAACTAATGTGTCAGGTCTGTCGTGGATAGAAATTCTGATAGCATCGTCAGCAACGTGTTCTGCAGAACCTGTTCTTTTAAAGTGGTTATTTATATTTTCAAGTGCATATTTAACTTGCCAGTTCATGCAAATATCCCATCCATATCTTGAGGGTAACGAATGGCCCTTCCAGAAACACCACAAACATGTCGCTCAGAAAGCCCGCGAACATGTTCTTTGTATTGTGCAAAGGTTTCCCGCTCTTCGGCTGTCAGATGGCATAAATTCATGCTTATGATCGCCTGAATGCGGAAGTGATTAGGTAAAATGACACTTTTCATCCTTTGCGACCATATTTGGGCCGTTTCAGACTCAGGATTGAAGTCAGACCTTGCCCCTTCAACAGGAGCGAACTCTTTCCATATAGCCTTATTTTCATCCATAGCTGCTACGACAGCCTCTCTCGCTTGTCTTCTATCTTCATAACGAATATTACCTTGCTTGTGCGCTAAGGCTGCAAGATGGTTGCTCTTCCACTCTAAAATCATGCTTCTTGAAAAGGACTCAGGCGCTTTATCGATAATGGTGTGGCAAGTTGGACATAGCAGTATGAGGTTTTCAAATGAGTCTGCTTCAAACTCCTCAGCAGGTCTCTCTTCGTGGCGGGGCCCAGTATCACCATGAGGAATGACATGTGCCATTTCAGCAATATGCTTATCACCGCCTATCTCTGCTGGGAAAAGCGGCTTAAGGCAGTCTGGTTTCTGACAATGACCTGCGGACGCCGAAAACAGCCGCAATTTGGTTTCGTTTGGGATACTTTTCCGAATAGCCATATTAGATTCCAAGCACTTGATTGTACGAGTAAAAATCTACCGCACTACAGTTGAAATAGTATACAGCTGACCAGCCTTATATTGCACTGAGTTTTTCATCATGCGTTATTCCATTTTGATAACAATATCGAACTTCCGCTCCTCGCTCGTTGCCGACTGTCACGCTGAATCGTGTTCTAATAAAGAACACGGCCAGATCAAGTCTGAGCCAATACACCTAAAGTTATGAGCGGGCTCTTTGCCGCCCGCCCCCGCAGCCTGCGAATTTTTCCTGACACACTGTGCCACGAAAAATTCGTAGGGAGGTTATACCTTTAACACCACCACGACTCTGCCCACAAGAATATATTGTCAAAGCCACATTCCTTTGCGACTTCTTGCCCCTGCCCTCAGGCTTTATCCATTAAATAACGATGCGCTTTTGATGCCTCACTAGCAGCTTTGAAAACATAGCGCTTATCGTTTTTCAGTGCTTTCAGCCAAGAAGCAATATAGCTTTCGTGCTGCACCTCTCCAACAATACCCAAATCCGCCATCAGAAAAGCACTTCCCAGCTCAGCCACTAATTCCTCCTCCGCATAATCTGCGCTGCCAAATTTCCCTTTCATTTCACGGTTAAGCCTTTTTTTACCACCGCTCCAGTGAACCAGCTCATGCAGGCCAGTAGCGTAGAAATTAGCAGCAGCGGAAAAAAGGTGACGCTCTGGTAGCCAGACCTCATCAGTTGAGGGTTGGAAAAAGGCATTTTGTCCTTTCTCAATGATGTTTGCGCCACTCTTTTGGAACAGATTTTCAGCCTCCGGCAACGGGTCAAAGATTGCTTCTGGGCTGACTATTTCAGTTGTCAGAGGAAGGCCATCAATTTGTTCAACGTTGAACACATTGAAGGTTTTCAGCATTGGGATCTGGTCGATGTCACCGTCTTCGTTTTCTTTCTCTAAGGTTTTATAGAAAATGGCTGCCGTACCGTGTTCACCTTTTCGAACCTGCCCGCCTATTGCCTGCGCCTGTTTGTAGGTCATCCAGCGTGAATCACCAAAGCCCTGTTTTGACGCGCTGCACCACAACAGCATGATATTCATTCCGCTATACGCGATACCGGTTGCGAAGTTGGAAGGCAACCCAGACATGCCCGGCACTCGTTTCCACGGGCAAGACCACGGTTTTACACCGGCTTCAAGCGTTGCAATGATGTTGTTGGTGACAGTCTGATAAATATCGGTTTTGGCTTTAGAAAATTTCGTTTTTGAGGAGCCTGACTGCTCCAGCGGGGATACGCTGGTCGCCGCTGCGGTGTTAGGGGCGCTAGTCTGGGTATGCAGGGAAATGGTCATGTTTTTTCTCCGTCAGTGGTGTGATTTTCGTCTTCGTATCGCCTGACGGTTCGCTTTCCCGACATCATTCCGGCCAGCAAGGGCGCAGAATGCGTGCCATTTACCCTTGCGGGATGGGTTGTGTTGGGAAACGATTAACCGGAAGCTGATACGAGAACGGAAGTCACACGGAGAAAAAACTGACACAGCATAGGCGGGCGTAGCGCCCCTTAGACCGCAGCAGTGAAAGGGGGTTGGGAAGTACGTTCATATAGCTATTTAAGGTGCTGCACACAGCCAAACTCGCTACATTTCGGACACAGCCCAACGCATTAAGCTTTTCTCAAAGCCAGTCAGTTGAAGGTGCTCTACTCTGGGTGCTAGGGTCCGAAGTTTCGCCAGCAGATCGTTCAGATGTTCCGATGGCAAGATGAGGTTCTTGATCTGAGTCGAGATCTGAGTGGGAATTCCGTATTCGTCCAACGCAGTAAGTAGCGGGTCGAGGAACATATTTTCAAGCGGCTCAGCAAAGAAGCTGAAATCTCCCGGCTCGCTCCCTTCTTTCGCCAGCACATCGGCCTGAATTTTATTTACGGCCATGATGTCCCGAGGCAATCGGAAACACACCATGTTTCTAATGAATTTCAGGCGCAGATTGATCGCTTCGCTGGATGTGTGTTCCGGTCGTCGATTCTCCACCGCGTCTCTTAGGTAAGCAGGCAGGTTTTTCTGAGTTCGGAGCTCATTGATGTGCCACACCAATTGCGAGCTGGACGAGATACCATAATCCATAAGGTTACCGCCCTCCAGAATGTAAACCAGCTCACATAAGTAATTTAGTTGGTTCGGCTCAGGAATGCCTTTCCAGTCCAGAAGCTTGCTGCTGAGCAGTAAGTCACGAATGATCGCTTCTGCTACCTCGATTTGCCGCTCAATCGGAACGTGCCGATTCTCTATCAGGGTTGTCGGCGACAATACCGGGTTGGCGTATGCATCTTGCAGCCGGCCACGTGAAATATCGGTAAGGTATTCGTTCTCCAGTTGCATGAGGAGTCCCATTGGGGAGTTTTCATCCTGATGGCCGATGGGGTATTCGACTGTGAGGCCCTGCTCAAGGGGAGGCGCTTCGAGCATGAAGACTTTTCCAATGAAGTACTTATTCATGCGGCCTGCGCGACCGGAAATATTCTTGTAGGTGAAGTAATCGAACGTTGAATTCTTCAGGCGGCGGTCGTAAATGATCACGTTCTCTGCCGATGTGTTGACACCTTCAATCATCGTAGATGTACAGATGATTCGCTTGATGATGCCCTCGTTGAACAACTTGACGATGTACTGCTGCAATGCACGTGGCACTCCGCCATGGTGAATCCCGATACCCAGAGATATTGCCTTAGCAACGTTCCATTCAGGGTGGTAGTGTTTAGAGATCCATGCTGCTATTTCCTGCGTCTCTGGTACTGGTGTCAGCCCAGCTTCCTGAATCAAATACTCTGCGACCCTGTTCGCACTAGGTGGTGCCTGACAGTATATTAAGGTAGGCGAGTCTAGGGTTGTGACCAACTCGAGCAATTTTTCCTTTCGCTCTTCGGATCGCATCTCCAGATTGAAATTCTGGATGTCGACCGCGACAGTGCTGTAGTCGGATGGGATGAAGTGGTACTCATAGTCATCCAAACCAGAGATCTTCTGAATGTGAGGCCCGAGCATGTAGAACTGAGCACCAGTCTTTGCGAGCTTGTGAAAGGCCAAGCTCAGGTCAACAGCGCGCGTGCTTTCGTCTGTGGCATTCCCCAGATCGATTTTGTAGAACTCGTCCAAGACGAAGAACTCCACATCAGCAAGATCAGGACGCTGGATGACACGCTCTTGGGTGAGCAAGTAGACATTGGTTGTCTCGCTCACAGATTCCTGGCTCGGATGCGTAATCAGGTTGAAGTCCTTAAAGCGTTTGACCAGACGACGGCGGGTTTCGTCGATCAGCGCAATGGTCGGAACGATCACCACCACCTTTTTGAATCGTCTCTGTGCCAGCACAGCGTCAATTACTAGACTTTTTCCGACGCTTGTAGAAGCACTGAGTACAACGTTTCGGCCTTGCATGATCAAGCTGAAAACATGAGCCTGCAGGTGATGAAACACCATGCCCTGTTCTACTCCCTCGACCCTGTGAGCTTCATAAGCCAAGCGATCAGAAATCGCCATGCTGCTGAGGTGAGGAGTGATATAGGGGAATAGTCCGACAGCTCGTACCATGTTTAGCAGGAGCGACTGTTCGACAGAGTCAAAAAGCTTAAATTTGTCGAGTGCTCGGATCACCAAATCGCGGCCCTCCCACTCTGAATTGCTTCTGTTGACAATGGTGTTGATGGCGAGAAGCACATCGACCGTCGATGCGCTTTCTTCACCCAGTTTCGCCAGGATGTTCTTGATTTTTTCGTAATTCATAGCCGCTTTGTTCCTTGAGACATCTGCGGCAGAGTGACCTGCCCGGGATATCTTCATCCTCGTATACCTTCTGCTCCGTAATCCGGAGAGCATGTATCAGTTATGCCTATAATTCTTCCAGCTTTTCGCAGTAAGAGTTGAAAGCCTTGGTCAGATGTTCAATGCTTTCCATAGGCACCAAAAAGATGTGCACCTTCACTTGTTTGATGTTCTCCGGCAGTTCCGAGGTGAACGTTCTGAAGTGGGTTTCGATCTCTATCTTGAGGTTGTCTACGTAATCAGTGAGCCAGCCTGACGAAAGCGCTGCACTATCGTAGGTCAACAAGATAGGGAAGCAGAGAATATTCAGCATGTCATCGACAGGAGAATTTCGATGCAGAGCTTGGTTGAAGGAATCTGCTTTTGGCTGGTGATGTAAAGGTTCGCGTAAAGAAATAATGATTTCTCGCTCTGCCGACAGCACGGTTTCTGAGATCGTTTCGTCAAGAATTTCGCGAATTTGCTCTAGGGTTGTATCCATATCATTTGCTTTGATCAAGCGGGCAAGACCTAGCCACAACTGATCATCCTGATCAGGCATCTGAACGATGTGAGCATTGCCAAATTCTGAAAGCTTGTCAGCAGATTTGTAGAATACTTTGCACGCAACGGGCTCGCTGTCTTGGCGACTGCGCAGGATGGAGTGCAGAATTAGTTCTGCAATGAGCCTATCGCGCGGAAGCTCACTGTCGCTGAAGGTACTGATTGACCTAGCCAGGATCGCTTTGGCGTTATGCGCGAGGATGTTTACGATTTCACTGGCCTTTAGGGAAAACTCAGGTAGCCATTCGATGAGATGCTTTGCGTAATTTTCGTGCCGCCATTTCTTAAGTGCATAGCGCACGTCAAAACCAGAAAATGAGTGCAATAAGCCCTCTTTAGTGTTGGCGTGAAACTCGACCAAGAACGGATCCGGACGCTTTTTATATGGTTTGGATGTGGCTGTTGACTTGTCATCAGCCTCGTCTAATAATTTTCTGAGGTAAGCCAGCGTCGGATCTCGAAGGATGATCTTAGATGCTGCAGCTGTCTTCACGCTAGCCGTGGCCGCTTTGTCAGCAATCTCTAAAAATTCTTCGTAAATTGCCTTTAGTTGCGTGAAGTTGGGACGATTTCCAAGCACCTCCGCAAGCTGGGACAAAGCCTTTATATTGACGGCCTCCAACGCCTCAACATCACCGTACACCTGCCAGACAAAGTTTTCCGCCCAGTACAAAAAGTTCCTTTTTTGAGGTGAGACAAAAGTTTTAAACGTCTTGCACAGTGCCATACCTCGGGTCGTGGTTATGTCAGGCAGAACACGCTTATCTATCTCTTTCTTGAATCCTTCAAGAATTTTTGCGACGTCGCGCTTGGTCACGATTCGGAAACGGGCAATACCTGGACGTACATCGCATTTCAGCGATTTATGCAGAAGCGAAGAATTAGCCTTGCTGCCATCTAACGCCGTTATCTCTTTCAAGTTCCATTTGCCATCACTTTCGGTTGTTTTGACCTGAATGTATTCATTTAGAATCTGGCCCTCGCATTGGAATACAGCCACGATATCATCCGCTGTCTCGCATTCCACTTGAGAGTAGTTGCTGTCTCGGAGCATCTTGAAGATGAAACTAACAGCTACGTGATCCTGATACTTGAAGCCTTGCCTTGCCGCAGGCCCACCTGCATCAGATAGGCTAGTAATACTCATCATGACATCCTTGCATTGCGAGAAGATTTGCAGAAATCGGACATCAGCTCAGCCAATCAAGACAACACATGCAAAACCTGCTAATACTACAGCGCTATTCCTAATAGAAGTCATTGGCAGGTCATCTGCAATATTTATTGTCACTTTATGCTGCTCTCAATAGTCCAGGTAAAAGCAA
Source organism: Klebsiella sp. MBT K-1 (assembly GCF_002556465.1). Lineage (NCBI taxonomy): Bacteria > Pseudomonadati > Pseudomonadota > Gammaproteobacteria > Enterobacterales > Enterobacteriaceae > Klebsiella > Klebsiella sp. MBT K-1. The sequence continues at coordinate 477,288 of NZ_PDEL01000001.1, forward strand.
TATTTCGATTGAATCACCCAGCAGTCGTGAACACAAGTTAACCGCTTTTTGCCGAATGCAGTCATTTATACAAATGGATAATAGACGAAATAAATCATTGCGTCTCAGCTTTGCAGATCGCGCAGCTCTAAGTTCGCTGTTTGCTCATCCATAATAGGATTGGCTATCGCCATACTTCTGTATCCCGACGCCTACCGACCGCCTTCCAGATCCGGGTCTGCACGCTAGTACTTGCCATGGAGCTCAATACACAGGAACGACCAATGACATGTCCAGTCTTCTTTCCTGACGCCTTCACCTCCGTGGTTGTAACCCGTGGTTACGTAACTGGGGCATGGTGAGCCCCTTGCTCAAAAAAAGTGCTGTACAATGTGGATAGAGCGAAGTGATAGTGAACAACTGCCCCATCATCTTAACAAAACAGGTATGGCGGTTAGCCTACTAGCAGGATAACCGCCTTTGTTTTCAATTTCAGCGAGCCTTTTTCTATATGTCCCTTCCGCAAGACACCAGTAATACACCAGACATTTCAGATACTCTTAAAGGTCAAAATGCCGCCCGGCTTATCATTGATAATGATCCCGCAGCAGTTCATATCCATGATCCCAGAACCATCGAGTTTGCAGATGCCATGATCGACACTGCTGCAGGCGAACTTAAAAACGCCGCCGGTATACTCAAAAAAATGGTTAAGGGTGCGGCTGCAAGCGCAGAAGATCTAGCGGTGGCAACCTTCCAGGGTATCATCGAAATTATTCAGAACGCAGATGATGTAAGGGCGACTAAGGTATGGTTTGGACTAAGATCAACTGAAGCAGGTAAACAGCTACTGCTTGTCCACAATGGCACTCCAGTAACCTGCCTCAACGTTCTTGGGATGGTTCTTCCTTACCAAACTTCCAAGACCAATAGAATAGACCAACGTGGCCGATTTGGGATCGGGATGAAAACTCTTTTGCGCATTGCCGACTCAATTTCCGTACACTCTGCGCCTTACCATTTTTCATGTAATCAACTAGATTTTAACCGCTTGCCACCTGAACCAGCTCTTCCTGGTTTTTATGACCCGGGACACCATACGCTGATTGTCGCAGATCTTAATTCAGCCTTTGATGATGCTGAGCTCATTGAATGGTTTGATTCATGGCGCCATGAAGGATTACTGTTTCTAAGTTCGGTAAGCCAATTAAAATGGTGTGAACTGGATGGCAGTATAAAAAGCGAACGCTCGCTGGATTTTTCAAGCTGGAAGGATACTGGTTATGAGCTGCAACACCCGGGAATCAGAAAGCTGCAATATCGATACGCTAAAAGTAAAGAAGATGACTGGACTGTCTGGCGAGCATCGGTAGCCGTTCCTGAACATTTACACCCAGCTCATAAAACACGTAGTGAAGAAACAGATATTTCAATCGCCATTTCGTCACAGCCGGTTAACTCAGGAATCTTCATTGGCTTTCGTACCGATATTCCCTCAACGCTCCCTTTTTCATTAGATGCACAATTCGATCCTAGTACGTCACGTGAGTCCATTATAGAAAATGACTGGAATCGATGGTTAATAGATCGAACTGCAGAAGTCGTTGGAAATATAGCCGCTGGGATGCTAATTACCAGCCCCAAAACGGCATGGAATCTCATTCCACTCTCTATTGAGGGCGTAGATCCAGGCCGTAGCTCAATTCTTAACAAGCGTTTTTTAGCCGCGCTAAAAACAACCAGAACATGGTTATCTCAGCATGCCCTGATACAACTACCTTTAGGTAATTATCCTTTTTCTGATCTCAGTTACGAAGAAGACATACTAACTGGTTTTCTGACCGAAGAGGATGTCGAACTCATTCATAAAGGTTTGCATGCTTTACATAGAAGTACCCGGGATAGCCAGGATCGCTGGCGTAGTGTTATGGATGAACTCAATGTGTCAAGACTTGTCGATACAGGTGAATTACTTGATGCCATGGAAAACCGGATATTCAATTTTAAACCTGCGGCATGGTGGGTCAATGCAGGGGCATGCCTTGTTGAGAATCATGAAAATACCGAATTATTTGAACGTCCCTTCCTGCTTTCTCATCTTAATGAACCAGTTTCCTGCAAACCGAAAGCGCAAACTTCAATCCCTCTGGTTTTGAACAGCCCTTCTGATTTTTCTTTACACTGGGGGCTGATGGAACGACTGCATTCAGATTATGCTGATAAGAGTACTGGCGAACCAGTCATTGCATGGCTGGATAACCACGCCGCTTTTGTCAGCCAAACCGACACAGCTATCGAACTGAATGCCTTTGCAGAGAAATTCGAAAAAAGCAGCATTGAAATATCTGAAGATGAGCTCCGCTTACTTCGGGACAAATTTGATTATCTACGGGACACCGAAGCAAAGGTTATAGGGACTAAAATTGGCACTATTCTCAAACTGGATGGATATGTCTATGATGGTGTTCGGATGCTCCGACAAAAAGTGCGCCTCTCAGAAAGCTATCTGTGTAAAACCCTAGATGGTGAAAACTCAACGTGGCCTGATGCCGCCGGGAAAACAGATGGTATTCAATGGGTTGGAGCCAAATATGAAGCCATTTTGAAAACTAACATCACCAAAGGAGCAAAACGCAAACGCGAGGATGGAACACAATCTCGGGGAGCCAGAAAGTTTCTATTCCTGCTTGGGGTTGAATCATCACCTCGTATAGAGAAAGTGAATGAAAACCTCTATTGGGGAACAGAGCTCCGTAAAAAAGAACTCAGGGAACATGGAGCTGAGCTGGTTGATTACGACTATGAATCACCAGATCTTGAGCATGTCATTCAAAATATCAAGGAAGCCACTAAGCAGCACGCGAAACAGCGAAGTCCTGCGCTGGTCCATACCCTTTCCAAAAACTGGCATCGCCTGTATGCCCATGTCTCAATGGTCCCCTCCCTTCACAAAGCGATTAAGTACTTTTATAAAAAGGGAAATGTCACAGCTGCGTGGCTGAATACACTAAGAAGTGTCGATTGGGTTGCGGTCGGTAAAGGAGAAACTGTTTTTTCTAATATTGCTGTGTTGAAGACCCCAGAGACTCAAACGCTTTACCAGACCTTCATCTGCGGGGTAAATGCCAAGGATATTGATCTCGATTTTTTAACCGCATTAGGCATCATTACTGATGTCAGAATCAGTGACCTACTAACTCAACTTAAGGCCTTACGTGACAGCCCGAGAATGGTAGATCAGACTCAAACACAGTCGATTTACCGTGCAATTGCAAAACGCTGTCCTTCTTCCGAGTCATATTTTTCATCGAAAGTGGGCGAACTCACTATCCAGGAGCTCAGGAGTCGCTTTCTAGAGGGAAAAGGACTCGTTTATGTGCCCTCAAAAGGATGGGCTAAACCAAACGAATTACTTAGAGGGCTAGATATTTTCCATGGCCAGCGACTTTTTGTGCCTGGAGGCTCGTCGTCAAATTGCCAAAACCTTTGGCGTACACTGAATATCCCCGAACCAGGCATTGATGACTGTATCCAATGCTGTCGGGAACTGACTCGTGAACAGTATGATTCAAGAATAGAATCTCAGCTTATGGATGTTTATCGTTACATGGAGAAATTGCTGGAGCATGCAGAGCGCTACCATAAAGATAAGTTACGGGTACTACCACTGTTCTGCTCGACTGGCTGGGTAACTCAACGCCCAATTCACTACGTGGACAATCCAGAGCTTCGGCAGCAATTAAGTAAGAGGCTTCCTACCCTTCATTGCTGGATACCGCCTTGTGATATACAGGATTTCCCTAGACTGGTTAAAGCACTTAGAGTAAAAGAACTGAATCCTGAACTTCAGATTCTCGGTAATAATTCCTACGCTAAAGAGCGTGGTGACCAGGAAAGATTACGTTTTGGGCATGCTGTTGAACACCTGTCAAATGAGCTTGCCAGAAGTACCCCTGAATTACGTGAAAAACTCGTTATAAGCTGGGATACTCTTAGGAATACTCAGCTCTATATTTACGAGCACCCCATCACAGTGCGTGCATTGTCTTCAGAGTTCCCTGCTGGATTTATTGAAGTTGCTCTTAATGCCGTGAGTTTGAACCAATCCGAAGTCTTCCATTTTTATAATGACGCAATCGGCAATCGTGATTCTGGAGGATGGCTTATTGCTTCTCTGTTTCCTGCAAAAGAACGTCGGCGAATTGATGGCGAATGGGTTCTTGCTTGGCAAAAAAGCTGTCACTCAGCGGCAGAAGCAATCCGCCTTGCGAGTGACGAGGCTCGTACTGAAGCCATGGAAGATATAATCACCAATATTAACGGTTCGGTAAAACACAAAATTAACGTTACTCCACCGAAGAGCCGATCAGTTGGAGCGAAGCCAAGAACACTGAAGCCATCGGTAGGTGCTATGGTCGGAGCTTCGCTGCAGACCAAGGCTGCACCCTCAAAATCTACAGCCACCCGTGGAGGATCCCGAGGACTGAAAAATACCCCGCCAGTGCCCCAACGAGGTCCAAGTTCATCAGTTCCCGCACCGGTTGCCTATACCAACGCAGATCTTGAGCAGAGAGCTTGGGAGCTACTTTCCCAAGCTCTGGACACAACCGACGATCAGAGGATTATTGATTTCAGACGCAATCATGGTGTGGGTGCCGATGCCGTTATTGACTGGAAACAGTTTATCGAAATGAAAGCCACTGGCCGTGGTCCCCAGAACCAGATAGAGATGTCTAACAATGAGTACTTACGCGCTAAGGAACGTGGAAGCAACTTTATTCTGGCTCTTGTGTCAGGACTTGAAACAGGTCAGTCGGATGAAATCAGGCTCATAATTGATCCTGTTAATTGTGCCAACGTAATCCCTACTAATGGGGTCAGATTAGGTGGGTTACTTGATGCCCCCTCCGTTGTTATTGAGTTTGAGAGCAGTAATGATGAATAGATAATCCTTGGCGATTCACCACATTCAGAGTGGGGAACTCAAACTAGTTTTATGTCACCTGTGTCATTGGTGGTCACTCTGGTGGTCTTGACAGAAGGGGATTTCTGATTTAGCTTAATAATTAGCCAGTTACTGGCAAAGGCGATCCCAGTCAGAGGAGCCAAATTTAAGAAGCCTGCTTTCGAGCGGGCTTTTTGCTTTTCCACTCTCTCATGGCAGCCATACCGCCTTCTTTAATACCCCCAAATGCGTTCTGCAACGGCGTCTCCCCCCAGGCGATAGCAGAGAAAAAACTCCCTGGCACATTAATATCCATTCATTACACTGACAAACGAGGGTGAAGACAGGCTGCGAACGAACCCCATGCTTTTCAGCCCATGTATCTTAATATCACGCTCCGAATCCCAGCCCGGCTATAAAAGACTTTTGCATCATCGCCTCAATTATACTGCCGGCCATCGCTTCAGCACGGCAGTTTGGGTTCCGTGGTCAATCCGTCATCGCTTCTGAATAAATACGATGCTATTTTCCCCCGCAGAATTAGCGTTCTGATGCGAGCGGAAAAGGTATACTCGGGTCACCTCTATAGGACTCTTCAGAAGCTCTTAAAAATTTTTGCTGCACTAAGATAGAAAATCCCACGCCTTTAACAAGGAATATTCCCTAAGAAAATTCCAATACAAAGAGCAGGGCTATTGTTGAGGCTTTAATGATAACCTCTCCCTATCATCTTTGCTTTATAAAAAACTACTAATAAATATAATAACAAAATTTAACACCAATAAAAAATATAAATACAAACAAAAACACCACACAAAAACAGCTTAATGGCCGTTATATCTTTTAGAGCGTCAGCGACATGTCTCATTGAGGCGGGCAATGTTAGATTACCCTCAATTCGCTGAATGGTGTTATTAACGCTGAGTTAAAGGTCAACCCAAGGATGAGATCGCGTTCAGATATGAATCTATCAACTAATATTTTATCTAAGGATAAATATTTTACTCTGGGCCTGATTGAATTGCTTGGAGAAGAGTTTATTGACAATTTCTTTTTGATTATAGATTTGGACTCTAACGACCTTCCCGGTGCGGAGTGGATTTATTTTTCGAATAAAAACATTGTCGCCTTTGCATCCAGCGACTTAGCGTTCTATAAGTCCGAACTCTTTGGCAAAGTAACGGTACTAGACAAAAAGAGTAACACCAGAAGTATTCTGAATTTCTTTTTAAAGAAAGAAACCGCAGGAAATTATCATACTAAGTTCCAGCTGAGTCTGCGTGAAAAGCAGATATTAAGCATGTTGAGCAGAGGGGAAAGCAACCAGGAGATCGCAGAAGAGTTTGGCGTGAAACTTAAGACTATTTATACCCACCGTCGCAACCTGATGAATAAATTAGGCTGTAAAAATAGGATTACGTTTCAAAATTTATTTTTCAACAATAAATGTCTTTTTAAGTGAAGCATCGCTTCAGGATTATTCATAAACAGGAGTTTTACCATGAACAAATTAGCCGTTATCGTTTTTTCAGCACTGTCCCTGAGCGCTACTGCAGCCCTGGCAGCCGATCCCGTTACGGTGAACGGCGGCACGGTACATTTTAAAGGTGAAGTGGTGAATGCGGCCTGCGCAGTGGATGCCGGTTCTCTCGATCAGACCGTTCAGTTAGGCCAGGTTCGTTCAGCGAAACTCGCCACCGCAGGCAGCACCAGCTCTCCCGTGGGCTTCAACATCCAGCTGAATGATTGCGATATCACCGTTTCCGAGAAGGCCGCCATTGCTTTTGCTGGCACGGCGATTAACAGTACCAACCCAACCGTTCTGGCCCTGCAGGGTTCTGCCGCGGGCGGCGCGACTAACGTCGGCGTACAGATCCTTGACCGTACCGGTACCCCGCTGGCGCTGGATGGCGCGACTTTCGGTGCGCAAACCACCCTCAGCAATGGTACCAACGTCATCCCGTTCCAGGCTCGCTACTTTGCGACCGGTGTCGCGACGGCCGGTACTGCTAACGCGGACGCCACCTTTAAAGTGCAATACGAGTAATTTCTTCATCAGGCAAGGAGGCGCATCGGGCCAGGATGGCCCGTTATCCAAATAAGACTGGGGTGATAACGATGCAAAAGATGAAGTCGGGTCTGTTGATATTTTTGCTACCACCGCTGGCGCTGGCCGGTAACTGGGAGGTGATGTTGCCCGGCGGGAACATGCGCTTCCAGGGGATCGTCATTGCCGAGTCCTGCCGCGTTGAAGCGGGAGACCGGCAGATGACGGTCAAGATGGGGCAAATCAGCAGCAATCGGTTTCATTCGGCCGGGGAAGACACCAATCCCGTCCCTTTCGATATTCACCTACAGGAGTGCAGTACCGCCGTGAGCCAGCGCGTTGGCGTGGCGTTTCACGGCGTCGCCGATGGTAAAAATCCGGATGTCCTCTCGGTTGGCGAGGGGCCGGGGATCGCTACCGGCATTGGCGTTGCCCTGTTTGATAAAACCGGCAGCCAGATCCCGCTCAACGCGCCAGCAGGGGCATGGGCGCAGCTGCACACCGGGCCAACCACGCTGCATTTTGTCGCTAAATATCGTTCCACCGGGAGTCAGGTCACCGGAGGAGCCGCGAATGCTCAGGCCTGGTTCTCCCTGACCTACCAGTAATCAGCGCCGGTAACAGGAAATCACCGTGAGAAAGAAAGAGATAAATATGAAAAATAGACTGGCTACCACGCGCGGGATGCGCGGTTTACTGGCGGGACTTTTACTGATCGCCACCGCCGGTTTTTCGACTCAGTCGCAGGCCGGCGTGGCGCTGGGTGCTACCCGCGTAATTTATCCGGCGGGGCAGAAACAGGCGCAGCTGGCGGTAACGAATAACGATGACAATACCTATCTGATCCAGTCCTGGGTGGAAAATGCCGACGGCGCGAAGGACGGAAGCTTTGTTATCACCCCGCCGCTGTTCGCCATGCAGGGGAAGAAAGAGAATACCCTGCGCATCCTTGATGCCACCAACAACCAGCTGCCGCAGGATCGGGAAACGCTGTTCTGGATGAACGTCAAGGCGATCCCGTCGATGGACAAATCAAAGCTCAGCGATAACACCCTGCAGCTGGCGATCATCAGCCGCATTAAGCTCTATTACCGCCCGGCTAAACTGGCGCTGCCGCCGGATCAGGCCGCGGAAAAGCTGACGTTTCGCCGCAGCGGGAATGCGCTCACGCTGATTAACCCCACCCCTTATTACCTGACGGTCACCGAACTCAACGCCGGCACCCGGGTGCTGAAAAATGCGCTGGTCCCGCCGATGGGCGAAGCCAGCGTCAGTTTACCGTCCGATGCAGGTCGCGAGATTACCTACCGGACGATTAACGACTACGGCGCACTCACCCCGCGCATGAAAGGCGTCATGCAGTAACCGATCGGGGAGCAGCGCTCTCCCCCTGAACGAAAAAAATAACGATGGCCGGGCGACTTTGGACCGGAGGGACTATGTCACATCTGAAATATGGACTCGACCACGTGGGCTCCCGGCGTATGACTCCAGGATCTGCGCGCGCATTCGCGCAGATCCCCTTAGCTCTTTTACTCGCCTCACCGGCTTTTTACGCCCAGGCGGAGCTCTATTTCAACCCACGCTTTCTGGCGGACGATCCCGCCGCCGTGGCGGATCTGTCCGGCTTTGAAAAGGGCCAGGAGCTGCCGCCGGGCACCTACCGCGCCGATATCTATCTGAATGACGGATATATGACCACCCGCGATGTCACGTTTAATGCCGGTGAAAAAGGCCACGGTCTGGCCCCCTGCCTGACGCGCGGACAGCTGGCCGGGATGGGCGTGAATACCTCAGCGATCGCCGGAATCGACGTCCTGGCGGCGGATGCCTGCGTACCGTTAACCGAGATGATTAAAGACGCGACGACCCGCTTTGATGCCGGGCAGCAGCGGCTGTATCTGACCATACCCCAGGCGTTTATGGGCAACCGCGCCCGCGGCTATATTCCGCCCGAGCTCTGGGACCACGGGATTAACGCCGGCCTGCTGAACTACAACTTCACCGGCAACAACGTGCACAACGACGTTGGCGGCAGCAGCAATTACGCGTACCTGAACCTGCAGAGCGGGCTGAACCTTGGCGCCTGGCGCCTGCGCGACAACACCACCTGGAGCTACAGCAGCGGCGGCAGCTCGTCGACCAGTGAAAACAAGTGGCAGCACATCAATACCTGGCTTGAACGTGATATTACGCTGCTGCGCTCGCGCCTGACCCTCGGCGACAGCTACACCAACGGCGACGTCTTCGACGGCATCAACTTCCGCGGCGCGCAGCTTGCCTCCGACGACAATATGCTGCCGGACAGCCAGAAGGGGTTTGCCCCGGTGATCCACGGCATTGCCCGCGGCACCGCTCAGGTGTCGGTGAAGCAGAACGGCTATGAGATTTACCAGAGCACGGTGCCGCCCGGTCCGTTCACCATCAACGATCTCTACTCCGCCGGCAGCGGCGGCGATCTGCAGGTGACCATCAAAGAGGCCGACGGCAGCAGCCAGGTCTTCACCGTCCCTTACTCGTCCGTTCCGGTGCTTCAGCGCGAGGGCCATACCCGCTATGCCGTCACCGCCGGAGAGTATCGCAGCGGCAGCAATCAGCAGGAAAAACCGACGTTCTTCCAGGGGACTCTGCTGCGTGGTCTCCCGGCGGGCTGGACGCTGTACGGCGGCACCCAGCTGGCGGACCGCTACCGCGCCTTTAACCTCGGCGTCGGCAAAAATATGGGGGAGCTGGGGGCGCTGTCGCTGGATATCACCCAGGCCAACGCCACCCTGCCCGATGACAGCAATCGTCAGGGGCAGTCGCTACGTTTCCTCTATAACAAGTCGCTGACGGATACCGGCACCAACATCCAGCTGGTGGGCTACCGCTACTCGACGCGCGGCTATTTCAGCTTCGCCGACACCACCTACAGCCGGATGAGCGGCTACAACGTCGAGACCCAGGACGGGGTGATTGAGGTAAAGCCGAAGTTCACCGATTACTACAACCTCGCGTACAACAAGCGCGGCAAAGTGCAGCTCAGCGTTACCCAGCAGCTGGGGCGTACCGCCACGCTTTACCTGAGCGGCAGCCACCAGACCTATTGGGAGACCAGCAAGTCCGACCGGCAGCTCCAGGCCGGGCTTAACGCCGCCGTCGACGATATCAACTGGACCCTGAGCTACAGCCTGACCAAAAACGCCTGGCAGCAGGGTCGTGACCAGATGCTGGCCGTCAACGTCAATATTCCGTTCAGCCACTGGATGCGATCCGACAGCAAGTCGGCCTGGCGACACGCCAGCGCCAGCTACAGCATGTCCAACGATCTGAACGGCAGGACCACCAGCCTGGCGGGGCTGTACGGCACGCTGCTGGAGGACAACAACCTGAGCTACAGCATGCAGACCGGCTACGCCGGCGGCGGTGAGGGCAACAGCGGCGGCACCGGCTACGCGGCGCTGAACTACCGCGGCGGCTACGGCAATGCCAACGTCGGCTACAGCCGCAGCGACGGCATCAAACAGCTGTACTACGGCCTGAGCGGCGGCGTGCTGGCCCACGCCGACGGCGTCACCCTGAGCCAGCCGATGAACGACACGGTGGTGCTGATCAAAGCCCCCGGCGCAGACAATGTAAAAGTAGAAAACCAGACCGGGGTCCAGACCGACTGGCGCGGCTACGCCGTTCTGCCCTACGCCACCGAATACCGGGAAAACCGGGTGGCGCTGAACACCAACAGCCTGGCCGATAACGTCGACCTGGACGACGCGGTGGCCAGCGTAGTGCCAACCCACGGCGCGATAGTTCGCGCGGAGTTTAAGGCCCACGTCGGACTCAAGCTGCTGATGTCGCTCATCTATAACGGTAAGCCGGTTCCCTTCGGCGCGCTGGTCACCTCTGTCGGCAGCCAGGGCAGCAGCATCGTCGCCGATAACGGCCAGGTTTATCTGAGCGGGATGCCGCTGGTCGGCAAAGTACAGGCGAAATGGGGTGAAGGCCCGAATGCCAGCTGCGAGGCGAACTACAGCCTGCCGCCGGAAAAACAGAGCCAGATGCTGATCTCGCTGTCCGCCGAGTGCCGCTAAGGAAACCATGATGAGAAAAAACTTCTACCTGCTGAGCGCCCTCGTATCACTGGCGGTCAACAACGCCAGCGCGGCGGACAGCACCATCACCATCAGCGGCTACGTCCGCGATAACGCCTGCGCCGTGGCGGGTGAATCGAAAGATTTTACCGTCGATCTGATGAATAACGCCGCCAGGCAGCTTCATGCGGTTGGGGCGACCACGCCGCTGGTGCCGTTTCGCATCGTGCTGTCGCCCTGCGGCAGCTCGGTCACCGCTGTCAAGGTCGGCTTTGTTGGCGTTGCCGATAGCAGCAATACCGAACTGTTAAAGCTCGACGGCGGGGCTTCAGCGGCGGCAGGCATGGGCGTGCAGATCCTTGACGCGCGGCAAACGGCGCTGCCGCTCAACGCCGCTTCGTCAGCGATCGCCTGGACCACGCTGACCCCCAGCCAGGCCAACACGCTGAACTTTTACGCCCGGCTGATGGCCACCCAGGTGCCGGTGACCGCCGGACACGTTAATGCAACCGCAACCTTCACGCTTGAATTTCAGTAACCGGAGGCGCTGATGAACCCGACCTATTCCGGATGGCTGCTGGCCGCGATGCTGGCGGCGTCCTCCCCGACGCTACAGGCCGCCGACGTCACCATTACCGTTAACGGCAAAGTGGTGGCCAAACCCTGTACGGTTTCCACCGTTAACGCCACCGTCGATCTCGGCGATCTCTATACCTTTAGCCTGGTGTCCGCCGGCTCTTCGTCGCCCTGGCATAGCGTGGCGCTCAATCTGAGCAACTGCCCGGTCGGCACATCGCGGGTCACCGCCAGCTTCAGCGGCACGGCGGATGCCACCGGCTATTACAAAAACCAGGGTACCGCCGGCAATATCCAGCTTGAGCTCCAGGATGCGGGCGGCACCACGCTGAATACCGGCGCGAGAAAAGAGGTACAGGTGGATGACGCCACCCAGACCGCCAGCTTCCCGCTCCAGGTCAGAGCGCTAACGGTCAACGGCGGCGCTACCCAGGGAACGATCCAGGCGGTGATTAACGTCACCTATACCTACGCCTGAGCCAGGAGAAAAGAGGAATGAAAAAAATAGTCACCCTGTTGTTAACGCTGCTGCTGGCGGGCTGGTCGCTCAACGCCTGGTCGTTCGCCTGTAAAACCGCCGCCGGGGTGACAATCCCCATCGGCGGCGGCTCGGCGAACGTTTACGTGAACCTCGCGCCGGCGGTCAGCGTCGGGCAGAACCTGGTGGTGGATCTCTCGACGCAAATTTTTTGCCATAACGATTTCCCGGAAACCATGATCGACTACGTGACGCTGCAGCGCGGTTCAGCCTACGGCGGCTTACTGTCGAGCTTTTCCGGCACCGTCAGGTATAACGGCGTCAGCTATCCGTTCCCGACCACCAGCGAAACGGCGCGTATGACCTACAATTCCATTGTTGATCGCCCCTGGCCCACCGTCCTCTATCTGACGCCCATCAGCAGCGCGGGCGGCGTCGCGATTTCCGCCGGTTCATTAATCGCGGTCCTGATCCTGCGCCAGACCAACAACAAGGATAATGACGACTTCCAGTTCGTATGGAACATTTACGCCAACAACAGCGTCGTGGTGCCAACCGGCGGCTGCGACGTTTCCGCTCGCGATGTGACGGTGACGCTGCCGGAATATCCCGCGTCCGCCGCCATTCCGCTGACGGTTTACTGCGCGCAAAACCAGAATCTGGGCTACTACCTCTCCGGTACCACGGAGAACGCGGCCAATTCGATATTTACCAATACCGCCTCGGCCTCCCCCGCCCGGGGGGTGGGCGTTCAGCTAACCCGTAACGGCAGCGTCGTTCCCGCCAACACCACGGTGTCGTTAGGCAACGTCGGAACCTCGGCGGTCAGCCTCGGATTAACCGCCAACTACGCGCGCACCAGCGGCCAGGTGACCGCGGGTAACGTGCAGTCAATTATCGGAGTGACCTTTGTTTACGAATAACCCCCTGCCCCCTGCCGGCAGGCGGCAGGTCGACTGCATCCTGTCGCCCTGTTCGCTGGCCGCCGAGGGGCTGGTGCGGATAATAGAGGAAGGGGGAACCCGGCCCGTCGTGCTGCCGTCAGAGTCGCCGGCCCTACCGGCTGGCGTTCGCCGCGTGGTGGTCTTTCTCCCAGAAGCTCCCGCCCGGCTTCTCGCCACCCTGAAGCGGGCCGCCGCGCTGCTGGCTCGGTCCGCCACGCCGCTTCCCATGCTGTTTCTCAGCCGCAGCCCGGCGAGCTGGCTGTGGTCCACCCTGCTGCATCAGGTCGCCGACCGTCGCCTGCTTTCAGCCGTGCGGGCCGCCGCATCCGATCTGCCGGTCCCCAGCCTGGCGGCGCTGCTGCGCGACGCCATACTCGACGGCTATCCTTCCCTTGAACAGCTGGCAGAGGAAGAGATGCGAGCTTTCGGCAAGCGCCCCGCCGGGCTCACCAGGCCGGAGCTGGACGCCATCCTCGGTTTACTCTGCGGCTACAGCGCCAGCGCTCAGGCGAAACGCCGCGGCATCAGCCACAAAACGCTCTACAATCAAAGAACCGCAGGATTAAAAAAAATGGTGGAACACCATCCTGAAATGGCCCCCGGTTTTCCCGGCAGCCAGATACGAGAACAGAAAAGCGAGCCCATCGCCGCCCTTTCCGCTTTCGAGCGCGAACTCGTCCATGCGATCCACACCCGACATATCTTCCCGGTTTTCCAGCCCATTGCCGATGAACGCCGGCAATTAAAGGGGATGGAGATCCTCTCCCGCTGGAACCGAAACGGCAGCGTGCTGCTTGCCGATGAGTTTTTACCGCAAATAGGCTCGGAATATGCCTGGCTGGTGCTCACCGCTTTTGTGCTTCAGGAGGCGGTACAGAATATCAACCGGCATTCTGGCGAATGCTATTTCGCCGTGAATATTCCCGCCGCCGTCGCCAGTAATGATAACCTGCTTCGCATGATGGAAACCGCGCGCCAGCAGCTGCGTCAGCCGCAGCGGTCGCAGAGGCTGGTGCTCGAGTTCGCTGAAAACAGCGACCTCAACCGCCACGGCAAAACAGCCGACAATATCGCCCGCCTGCAAAAGCGCGGCTTTCGTATCATGCTCGATGGCTGCTTCTCGCAAAGCAGCGTGATGTTTCCGGTACGTACGGTGAGATTCAACGCCTACAAGCTGGATATGAGCATCGTCAATGATATGCAGCGCGATCCGCACGCGCTCGCCCTGATTAAAAGCCTCATCCACTACTGCCAGTTGACCGACAGCCGCTGTCTGGCGGAAGGCGTGGACAGCCGGGATAAATTTAACAAACTCAAAGCGCTGGGCGTCGACTCTTTTCAGGGGGACGCCATCGCTGCGCCGGTAGGCAGGGAAAACGTGGCGGAGATGATGGCGGAGCTCTCAGGCGAAGCGGAGCCGCAGTCCGGCGTCGCAGTGTAGTCAGCGCCCGACGGGAGACATCGGGCGTTGACAGCGCATTAGCGCAGTTCCGGCCAGTAGCCGCGGTTGGCCACAATCAGTTCATCAAGGATCGCTTTTGCCACCGAAGCGCTCGGTACGGTTTTGGACAGGGTCATCGCCTGCCACAGCTTCTGATAGCTTCCTTCAACCCAGGCATCCACCACCAGTTTTTCAACCGCCACCTGCTGCTCCATCATCCCCTTTTGAAACAGCGGGATCTTACCCATCGCCAGCGGCTCGGGGCCATTAACGCCCACCAGGCAAGGCACTTCGACCATCGCGGTATCGTCAAAATTCGCGATAGCGCCGTTGTTTTCCACAATCAGCAGCATTCTCTCCTGAGTGTTAAAGGCGATGGCGCAGGCGAGGTCGACGATAAAGGTCGCATGCGCCCCGGCATGGAAATGCGCCGCTTTGCCGCTCTGCCGGGCGACGATTTCTCTGGCCATATCAAACACCTCCTTCTCTCTCCCCGCCATCACCTCGTTGGCGCGAGTAAAGTCGGGGTCCGAATGGGCCACCTCATAATCGGCATAAAAATAGTATTTCAGATAGGTATTGGGCAAGGTGTCGGTATCCAGCGCAAAGACGTCCTTCACCTTTTTGAAGGTCTCAATCCAGCTCGGCGCTTTATGCTGAAAATCCTCTTTCGGACTGCAATAGCCCAGTTCGGCAACGTGGTTTTTTAAGGCCGGCATGAGATCGTTACCGGCCTTGTCGGTAATGCTGGTCCACCAGCCAAAATGGTTCAGGCCGAAATAACGCACGTTCATCTCTTTACGCGATTTAAGTCCGAGAATATCGGCAAATAACCCTTCGATGGCCACCGGCATATCGCAAATATTAATAATTTTGGCCGTTGGGCGTAGCCGACGCGTGGCCTCGGCCACGATAGCCGCCGGATTGGAATAGTTAAGCATCCACGCGCCGGGTGAATACGTTTCCATATAATCAACCAGTTCAAGGACGCCGGCGATAGAGCGCATACCATAAGCGATACCGCCCGGTCCGCAGGTTTCCTGGCCAATCACGCCATGCTTAAGCGGGATTTTCTCGTCTTTTTCGCGCATCTCATAAAGGCCTACGCGAATATGGGCCATCACAAAATCGACGCCGGTAAAGGCTTCCTGCGGATCGGTGGTGAAGCTAAATGCGACTTGCGGATAGCGTTCAGCCACCAGAATCGCACAGGCTTCACCGATAACGCTTTGCCGATCGCGATGATTATCATAGAGACGAATTTCGCTCAGCGGAAACCTGTCCATATTTTCCAGCAGCATCATCACAATTCCCGGCGTGTAGGTACTGCCGCCGCCTGCAATAGTCACAACAAATTTATTTTTCATCTTCCACCTCATTATTCATGCACATCTAAATAGCGATTCACAGCGTTACGGATTTTATTAACCCCTAAACCATAAATAACCTGAACGTGATGACCTTTAATAATGACGCTGGTACCGCCGCTGGTCTTCAGAATATGTTCCTGAATCAATGCAGGGTCCCGCACGTCAACCCGAAGTCGCGTAAAACAATTATCGACAGAACAGACATTTTCTTTGCCGCCAAGGCCGAGGATGACCTGCTCCCCTGACGCCGCGTCAGGCGAACCTGCGCTTGGCGGTTGATTAACCACGGCGACCTCTTGTTCCTGGCCGGGCGTTCGCATTTTGAAATGGATAATCATAAACTTACCGACATAATACATTGCCGCTGTTTCCATTAGCCCCAGCGCGACAAACACGGGCCAGCGCGTGAGATGCGTTCCCGCCGGAATGTTGTAAACAATAAAGTCGATAATGCCGTTGGTGGCGCAGACCCGTACATCAAACAGCCACGCCAGCATCTGGAAAAACCCGTCTAACAGCGAATAAACCAGCCACAGCAGCGGTGCGGTAAAGATAAATAAAAACTCAAAAGGTTCGGTTATGCCCACCAGGAACGAGGTCACAATCAAAGGAATCAGCGTGATTTTTAACTTTTGCTTATTTTCGGGCCGGGCGGTTTTATAAAAGGCCAGCGCCATTCCGGCGGTACCGAATATTTTCACCATCCCGTAGGTGAGAAATCGCGCCGAATCGCTTAACGCGGCCCCGGTGTTATTGGCGATTTCCGCGAGGAAAATGGGTTTTGCCCCCACTACCGTCTGTCCATCAATCAACAGCTGTCCGCCAATGGAGGTAAACACAAACGGCGACCAAATCAGGTGGTGTAATCCGGTCGGAATAAGAAAACGATTGAGAAAACCATACAGAAAAACGCCCGCGGCCCCGAAGGTTTTCATCACCCCGGTCAGCGCCGAAATGCCGTGTTCCACGATCGGCCAGACATACACCGTGGCGATGGCAAATACGCCGACCAGCGGGATCATGATAATCAGGACCAGCTTGCTATTGCCATAAATAGAGAATGCGCCGCGAAACTCAATTTCGACAAACCGGTTATGAATAAAAGCGACCGCGCAGCCAAGAATGATGCCAAGAAATACGCCCATATCAATGACCTGGAAACCAAAAATATAGGTTTGTCCGCTGCCGTAAAGCTGCGCGTTACTGGCGCCGGCGGCGAGGCGCTGGGTCAAGGTTAGCCAACTATTATTCGCCGCCAGGTACATAAACCAGGTCATTGCGGCAACAAAAGCCGCTTCCGCTTTGCGGGTTTTAGCCAGCCCCCCCGCCAGCCCGAGGCAAAAGAAGAAGCCAAGGTTGTTCATCACTGCCCACAGCATGCTGGAAACGTATTTCCCCAGCAGATAAAGCGAGCTGTCTTCCGCTAGCCAAATTTTATTGGTTGTCATACTGAGCAACGCAATCAACAGACCAATCACCGGCAAATACAACACAGGCCCAATCATGGCCTTCGAAAAATCCTGTAATTTTTTTACCCCGATCATTCTCACCCCCGTACTGCTTATCGACCGTCAGCGCTCGAAACATGCGATTCAGCCTATGCGTCGACCGAAATAAATCAGAGGAGTTAAATCGTCATCTGTGATGAAAGTCATATATCTCTTGAAGTAATAGATATATATATAAAATCAAATAAATAGATGACAGCTAAGACACGAAAACCTATAAAAATAAATATAATTTTAAAATCAATCAGATAGAAAAAAAATTCAATAAACAGCGCCGCCAGGAGACATCTATAAGTGATATACAAATTAATCGCCGACAGGCTAAAAAATCGCATCAATAGCGATGAGTTTGAGGTCGGAGATGCGCTCCCGAGTGAAAAAGCGCTGGCCGGGGAGCTGGAGGTCTCAGTGATGACCATCCGTAAGGCGCTCACGCTGCTGGAGAGTGAGAAACTGATCGTCAAGCGTCACGGCAGCGGTTCATACGTGGCGCGCAAGAGCAATTATCACGGTGGGGAGCTTGACGGGTTCAACTACCAGATGCACATCGGCGGCGTCACCAACTATCATAACAAGGTCATTGAGTTCACGATGATCGATGCGCCTCTGGCGATCGCACAACAGTTGAAAATTGAGCCGGGTGAAAAGGTCTATTACGTCAGACGCATCCGGATGATTGACGACTCGCCTATTCTGATTGAAAACAGCTATATACCGGTGGCGATTTTTCCCTGGTTAAGCGTCGGAAATCTGGAAAGATCGAAATTTAACTATTTCAAGAAAGAGTGCAATATCACCATTCTGGAGAGCCACCGCAGCTATACCCCGGTTCTCGCCACCCGCGAACAGGCAGAGCTCTTGCAGGTTCCACAAAACAGCCTTTTGCTACGGGTGCAGTCAATCAGCTATGCGCATAACAATACCATTGTCGATTTATCCGATATTTACCAAAATACCAACAAATACAATGTCAAACACATCACTCGCCGCTAAAAACCGCTGGCTACCGTTGACGCGAATGGCGCTGGTCAACGCGGGGCGACCAGCGTCAGCTGACGGTTTGCCTTCGGCACACGACTACCAGCCGCAGACGTTAGTCTCTTCGTCGGACTCGTAGCCGCGGACAATATTAATCAGGTCTTTTACCGCGTCGGCCGCCGTCTGCGGATCCTGTAGCCCGGCCAGGGTCGCAAATTCACTATCGACCGACACGCCGTTATTATTATTGGTCACCGTTAATATAAATCCTTTTCCTCCGGCGTTATCCGTCGACAGCGTAGAAATAAGTTCAGACACGGCCTGGGCGGCGATATCAGGTACATAAAGAGCCATCGGCTTAAGATAGACTTTTTCTTTTTTCTCTTTATTGTTGCCGTAGATAACCGCTAACGCATAGCCTTTATTTTCACTGTTCATCATAATGCCTATCCCTCGATCAGAATTTTAGGGTCAACGTAAAAATCGACATTAAAAACGGTATCCTCCGTTAACGCCTCGATGCGATGCCATTTCTCAGGGGGAAAAACGCCAAATTCGCCTTCGGCAATGGTCAGGGTTTCCAGCGGATCCGCACTGGTCTCATTAGCATATCCAAAATAGCGGATCGCTCCGCGCATGACCGACAGACGCGGATAGACGCCCTGGCGGGTACCGGCATCCAGGTGCCGCTTCCAGATTGAGGCCGGCGCCGTCTGTTTGGTCCACAGCGGCGTGCTCCGGGTATGCACATAGTGGGTAGGAATAATGATTCGCTGCATGATTTTGCCTCTCTTAACGCGCCGCATATACGGTCGAAACCAGGAAAATATGTTGCATATGATATACCCCTTTCAATCGCTAAGGGTATTATTTTTTAACGACACGAATCTCTACCCCTATTTATACCTATTAGGGATTACAGCGATTTAAAATAAATAAGGGCAATGTTCAGCTAAATTAACATTGCCCTTATTAAGAGATGAACTACCTGTTTTCGGGTGAATTAAGCGGCCCCGGCTTACCGATTAAATAGCCCTGTACCAGGTCACAGCCTAATTTGCGTAACGACTGCAGCTGCTCTTCTGTTTCGACCCCTTCAGCCACGATACGCATATGCAGGCTTTTGCCCATGCTGATAATCAGCCTGACGATATCGAGGTCATCTTTCTGGTCAGGAATATTAATGACAAAAGAGCGGTCGATTTTTATCTTATCAAAGGGGAAGTAGCTTAAACGCGATAACGAAGAGTAGCCGGTACCAAAATCATCAATGGAGATCTGCACCCCGAGCTCGCGCAGCTGGCTGAGGATCTCTAAAGAACGGGTATTTTCGTTAAAGACGTCAGATTCGGTGATCTCCAGATCCAGACGATGCGGGTCAAGCCCGGTGCTTCTCAATATGGCCACCACGGTATCGGTCAGCGAGCTATTAATCAGCTGAATGGGCGACACGTTAACCGACACTTTTAGCGGCGACGACCAGCTGGCGGCCGCTTCGCAGGCGGTTCTCAACACCCACTCGCCCAGCTGATTAATCAGGCCAATCTTCTCCGCGACCGGGATAAATTCGGTCGGCGGAACGCTGCCGCGCAGCGGATGGAACCAGCGCACCAGCGCTTCGTAGCCGTAGATTTCACCGTTCAGGGTGTCAGCTATCGGCTGATAGTAAACCCTGAACTCACCTTTGTTCAGCGCCTGCATGAGATCATCTTCGAAGGATTTGTTTTCCTGCTGGCGCTGAAGCAACCCAGGGCGGTATACCTGGACTTTACCGGACCCCGCTTTTTTCGCTTCATACAGCGCCAGATCGGCGCATTTATATAAATAGTCGGTGCGGCTTTCGCCGTCAGAGATAACAATCCCGATACAGGCGCCAATCTGGATCAGCGTATCGTAAATCTGATACGGCTGACTGATCTTTTCCCGGATCGCCTCCGCCCGCTCCAGCGCCATTTCCTCGTTGAGATCGTGCGAAACCAGGGCAAACTCGTCCCCTCCCAGCCGGTACAGCGTTTCTGACGTTTTGCGAAAAAAGGAGAGACGGCTGGCCAAATCCTGCAGCAGCTTATCCCCGGCATCGTGCCCCTGGGTATCGTTGACGTCCTTGAAATTATCCAGGTCAAACAGCATGACGACCGCCGAGCCGTTATAAGGCCGCACCTGATTAACGACCTCCTGCAGACGTTGCCAGAAAGAGAGCCGGTTGGGCATACCCGTCAGCGAATCATGATAGGCATCGTACTGCAGCCGACGGTTCTGCACCTGAAGCTTCTCTTTTGAAGCCTGCAGATCGGTTGCCAGTAATTTCATCCGCACGTGGGCGCGACGCAGGGTGTTATTCTGCTTCAGCATCAACAGCCCAAGAGTGATACACAGAATAATCAGCAGAATAGAAATAGCCGAATAGATGTAATACAGGTTCTGTATTTTATCGTGGGTCAGATTAACAAGATTAAAATCCTGGGCGAGTGAAGTAGACGCAAGCGAGGTCAACGGCCCGTCGAGAGTGCTCATCTCCTGCAGCATCAGCTTCAGCTGCGCTGTCGACATGGTATCCAGCTGCTTATCCAGCCGGCCCAGAAGACCAATCAGGCTGTCAACTATCGCCTTACGGTGAGGATCTTTGCCGATAAACTTTCCCAAATCACCCTGCTGCAGCAGCGCGATCTGGCTCATCATAATTTCCAGGCGCAGGCGTACCTCATCGTGGTCGCTTCCCTTCACCTCCAGCCCCATCGCGCTTAGCCGCGCCTCGAGGCGCATGTACTCGGAGACTATCTGGGAAACGGACCACGAATCGGTATAACGCGTTAATTTTTGCAGCTCACTTTGCCGCTCATGCACCAGATAAGTAATGTAACCGGTCACAAGGAAGAGCAACAAAATAATGGCAGTGAGTATTCGATTCAAGATCAAACCCTTACTCAATTATAATCTTCGAAACCTGCCATGCCGAACGGGAATAATAAATCTGATTCTGCAATTCCGGGCTACTGTCGTAGGGATAAACAATAAATAAAGGCCCTTTATCGCGAATGCGCATATATTCGCCGTTCATTTTTAAAGCCAAAATTACCGGAAATTTATGAAAATCATCGATGGGTACGATGGTGGTGTAATCGTTTAGCGCCAGCACCCGCGCCGACTTACCTTTGGCACCGACTAAATCCATGAGTTTACTGAGGGAAATGCCGTCAAAGCGCACCTTTCCCGAGTACCACGGCGTGGTTGTGATCACCGTTTGCATCCCCAGCTTTTCTAATGCCGCGACATCAAAAACGGCGGTATCACCCTCATTCGTATTACTAATCAGGCCGGAAATAGTTAAAACGGGTTGGCCCACCGGCGCTGGCAGTTTTTCTGCAAAAGCGGAAGGGGAAACCATAACACAAAATAAAGCTGCAAAAATTAAACGCATTTAACTCACCCTTCCGAAATTGGAGACTTGTTAATTGTAAACCATTTAAGTCATTTCTTAAAAGGTGTCCCCATTGAGTTCAAAAATTAAAATTAAAAACAATAAGCGGACTCCGAAGCTCACATTCTGAACGCGTCGCAAAGACGTCCCGCGCCCGGTTAAGCAAACCCTTTATGCCTTTAAACGCCCAGAGCAGGTAAAAATCTTTTCTCTTAACCATCCGCGCGGTAGTCTCAAGGCTGGCGCGGATCCGAAAAGCGTCTCATTCCAATAATTAAAAACTCAGCAACAGACAGGACAGGTATGGACTCAACGTTAATTTCTCAACGCCCCGGCAAGGAGGCATGCTCACTCAACCGCGCCCGCAGAGCGGCCTGGGGCAGCTTCGCCGGGGCCGTGGTCGACTGGTACGACTTTCTTCTTTATGGCATCACCGCCGCGCTGGTATTTAACCGGGAGTTTTTCCCGCAAATCAGCCCGGCAATGGGCACCCTCGCCGCATTTGCCACCTTCGGCGTCGGCTTCCTCTTCCGCCCTCTCGGCGGCATTATCTTTGGCCATTTCGGCGATCGCCTCGGCCGTAAACGCATGCTGATGCTGACGGTGTGGATGATGGGGATTGCCACCGCCTGTATCGGTCTGCTTCCCTCCTTCAGCCAGATTGGCTGGTGGGCGCCGGTTCTGCTGGTCCTCCTGCGCGCCGTCCAGGGTTTTGCGGTGGGCGGTGAATGGGGCGGCGCGGCGCTGCTGGCGGTAGAGAGCGCGCCGAAAAATAAGAAAGCGTTTTATAGCAGCGGCGTACAGGTGGGCTACGGCGTCGGACTGCTGCTCTCTACCGGGCTGGTATCGCTGATAAGCGCCAGCACCACCGATGAACAGTTCCTCAGCTGGGGCTGGCGCCTGCCGTTCCTGTTTAGCGTCGTGCTGGTGCTGGCGGCGCTCTGGATCCGCAACGGCATGGCGGAATCCGCCGAATTTGAACAGCAGCAGCGCGAACAGCAGGGGCAGCCAAAGAAAAAGCGTCTGCCGGTCGTGGAAGCGCTATTCCGCCATCCGGGCGCATTCTTAATGATTATCGGTCTGCGTCTGTGCGAACTGCTGACCATGTATATCGTCACCGCTTTTGCGCTCAACTATTCGACGCAAAACCTCGGTCTGCCGCGCGAGCTGTTCCTGAATATTGGCCTGCTCGTCGGCGCCATCAGTTGCCTGACCATCCCCTGCTTCGCCTGGCTGGCGGACCGCTTCGGTCGACGCCGCGTCTATATCACCGGCGCGCTGATCGGTACCCTCAGCGGCTTCCCGTTCTTTATGGCGCTCGAAAGCCAGTCTTACTTCTGGATCCTGTTTTTCGCGCTCATGCTGGCGAATATTGCGCACGACATGGTGGTTTGCGTACAGCAGCCGATGTTTACCGAAATGTTCGGTGCCAGCTATCGCTACAGCGGGGCCGGGGTGGGATATCAGGTCGCCAGCGTCGTCGGCGGCGGTTTTACGCCGTTTATCGCCGCCGCCCTGGTCACCTTATCCGGCGGCGCCTGGCATAGCGTCGCTATCTACTTGACCGCGGGCTGCCTGCTCTCCGCCCTCACGGCGATGCTGATGAAACCCAGCCGCCATGACGAAGAACCTCAGTAAGGAGAAATGATGACTCAGGATCCCTGCTGGCCGCTGCGCTTTAACCACCAGCAGCTGCCGGTTCGCTACTGCGCCGACCCAACGCTGGCCGAGCAACCGCTGTTTGACCGGGCTCGCGACGGGGAAGCGGTGGCTCAGCTCTGGCAGGCCCCGCAGGGGTTTGTGGTGCCGGGAAGCTATCGGAAATTTGCTGAACTCCCGGCGACGAGCGAGCAGTTCGCCAGCCGGGGATGGCCGGTCTGGCTGCGCCGCTCCGGCGGCGGGCTGGTGCCGCAGGGGCCGGGAATTGTCAATCTCAGCCTGGCCTGGCCGGTTTATCACTCGCTGGGCGAAGCCGCAGAGCCGATTTATCTTTCCCTCTGCGCGCTGCTGCAGCGCACGCTGGCGACTTTCGGCGTGGCCAGCCACTTCCAGGCGGTCAACGGTTCTTTTTGCGATGGTCGCTATAATCTGGCCTGCGGCGAGGGCGAGAATGCGCGAAAAATAGCCGGCACGGCCCAGTACTGGCGACCGATGGCGGAAGGTCAAGGCCATGTGGTTCTCGCGCACGCGGTGGTGTTGCTGGATGCCGACCTGGCAGCGGCTCACCGGGCAGCCAATGATTTTGAAACCCGGCTCGGCAGTGGGCGGGTTTACCGCGCCGATAAAACCGTGACCCTGGCGGAGCTGATTTCAGACGGGGCCGATTTGCTGCCGCGCTTTCGCGAGGCGCTGGCGCAGCAGCTCGATAATATCAGCTGAAGGTCGCCTTCAGATAGCGGCTAAAGGCCTCTACCGCCCGCGATACGCGTGGCGTGTAGGGGCGAATGACGTAGAGACTTTCCGCAAACACATCCACCGGCCGCCATCCCGGCAGCAGCTCCTGTACCAGCCCGCGGCCAATCGCCTCCCTGGCGCTAAAATCCGGCAGTAAGGCAACGCCCAGCCCTGCCAGCACCGCGTCGCGCAGGGATTCGCTGTTATTGGTGGCAAACGGCCCCTGCACCTTAACGCTCACCCGCTCGTCGTTGCGCTCAAAGGTCCAGTGCGGGCTTTGCGGCCCGCGCGGGTAGGTCAGGCATTGATGCTGACGCAACGCGTCAGGCGAATCGGGACGGCCAAAGCGGCGAATATAGTCCGCCGAGGCGACCACCAGGGTAGCCGTACGGCACAGCGGCCAGGCCACGTGGGTCTCCGGCAGCAGCTCGCGACGACAGTGGCGAATGGCGAGATCGAACCCCTCGCTGGCGAGCGACACCAGCCGGTCGGTCACCTCCAGCTGGAGATGAAGCTGCGGATGCTGATGCAGAAAAGGGGTAATGGCCGGGACTAGCTGTTGGCGTGAGAACGCCACCGGCGCGGTCAGGCGCAGCGTACCGCGCAGCGGGCCGCCTTCCTCATCGCAGGTGCCGGTAAAGATCTCGCGGATCTGCCCAAACGGCTCGTTCAGTTCCGCCACCAGCCGCAGGCCATCTTCGCTTAGGGTCACGCTACGGGTGGTGCGGTGCACCAGGGTTTTCCCGGTGACCCGCTCCAGTTCGCTAATTTTCTGGCTGATGGCGGATTTGCTGACCGCCAGCTTTTCCGCAGCGCGGGTATAGCTTTTTTGCTCCTCCAGCACCGTAAGCCAGTACAAATGGGTCCAGTAAATTTCCGGGCGTATCTCGCGCATATCGATTGTTCACAGAGAAAAACAATGCGTTCAAATATAGCGGTTTTTGCCGTCGTCAGCATTGGTTAGCATCACATTCACAGACCGTTAACCCGACAATAAGGATCATCTGCTATGCCATTACTGACGTTTGATATCATTGAAGGACGCAGCGAAAGCGAGATCAAAACCCTGCTGGATGCGGCACATCGCGCCGTCGTGCAGGCGTTCAAGGTGCCAGAGCGCGACCGCTACCAGATTGTTCATGAAAACAAAGCCTACCATATGATCGTTGAAGACACCGGGCTAGGGCTGACGCGCAGCCGGGAGGTGGTGGTGGTGAGGGTATATACCAGCCCGCGCAGCGAAGAGCAGAAGCAGCTTTTTTATGCCATCCTGCAAGCTGAGCTCCAGGAGCACTGCGGGCTGAGCGGCGAGGATCTCATGATCTCGGTGATCGGCAACCACAAGGGGGACTGGAGTTTCGCTCACGGCGTAGCGCAGTATATTACTGGCGACCTTTAGCCCTGCCGACGATGCGACTGGCGCACGATGGGCTCCCCAGTGCGCCACGTCGCCGTCGGCCCTTCAGCAGCATCAATGAGCCGATTCAACGCCTCTTCCACCAGCCGCTCGCGTCGCTGATCGTAGGTCGTTAGCTGCCATTCCGGCGCCGCCGCCTCATCGATATTATCGAAACCGACAATACCCATCGTTAAATCGCGCTCGCGCAGCGCCTGAAGCGCGCCTATCGCCAGAATATCGTTTTCACAAAACAGGGCATCTACTCTTTCGCCTGCGGGCGTCGCGTCCAGATAGTCATTCATCGCCGCATATCCCCGGGTACGTAAATACTGGCCGGCAACCAGCAGAGTATCAAGCCGGCAGCCTGCCTGCTCCAGCGCCGCTTCGTATCCTTCCATCCTCATTAAATGGTGGGAAGCGGTATCCGGACCCTTCATATAGCCAAAAGTGCGATGCCCCTGCGCCAGTAGCAGTTCAGCAAGCTGCTTTCCGGCAAGCCGACCATCGATATTGACCACCTGGATTTCCGGATGATCGGTATTACGGCCAATCTGCACCAGCGGAACGCGATGAATTTCAGTGGCAATCGCGATAAGTTCCGGTGTCAGCACCGTGGCCATAAACAAGATACCGTCAACCTGGAGCTGGTAAGCCAGCGCCATCGCTGTGCGGGTATTTTCTTCATCGGTGACGTTAATCACCAGCGCCATGTAGCCACGATTCTGCAGCTGGCGAGTCACTTCGTTAAGCAGCAGCACCATGTTGGGATTGCGTAACTCGTCGACCGCCACGCCAATAATATGCGTTTGCTTTTGCGTCAGGCTACGCGCCAGTAAATTTGGTCGATATCCCAGAATATTAGCGGCTTTCATCACCTCTTCCCGGGTTTTGGGCTGGATGGAGGCCCCGGGGGTAAATGCCCGGGAAACCGTCCATTTGGAGACGCCAGCCAGTAACGCAACGTCGCTGGCGGTCGCTTTTTGTCGTTTTGGGGCGCTCATACTCGGTTTTAACGTTCCTGATAAAAAACATCCAATAGAACGTAAAATACAGCAAGATAGAATCCGCTCAACAAAAAACGCGCCGCGTTCTCCCGCCCCCCGGAGGGAAAACGCGGCCCGTTGTCACTGACTTAATGTGGCGTTGAGGGCATCAATCGACGTCCGTAGCCCTGCTTCAACGCTCATCGTCAGGTCCTCCATCTCCAGCGACACATAACCGTTATATCCGGTCATGCGCAGCACCGAGAAGAACTCTTTCCACCACTTCAAATCCTGTCCACAGCCAACCGCCACGTAGTTCCAGGTGCGGGTTTTGGTCTGCGTGACCGGCTGGTATTCCAGTAAGCCGTCGACATCCGCCAGCCCGCGTTCAATACGCGCGTCTTTACCGTGGACGTGATAAATCACCCCTTCAAGCTTACGGGCTGCGGCAATCGGGTCTGCCCCCATGGCGATCAGATGCGACGGATCGAGATTCATGCCGATTATGTCGCCAACCGCATCGCGCAGGCGCAGCAGCGTGCTCGGGTTGTAAACCAGCTGGCTGGGGAATTCCTCGAGAGCAATCTGTTCGATGCCGTGTTCAGCCGCATGGCGGGTAAAAGCCTGCCACCAGGGAATAGCAACCTCGTTCCACTGGTAATCGATCACGCCTGGCATATAGTCCGGCCAGGAAACCGTCGAGGTGATCCAGTTAGGGATTTTATCGTCCGGCCCGCCGCCCGGCAGGCCGCTCATCATGACAATCTTTTTCACCCCCAGCTTTGCCGCCAGCTCGACGGTACGATAGCTGCTGGCGGTATGCTTCTCGCCCAGCGCGCCGGGGGCCAGCGGGTTACCCGAACAGTTCAGCGCAACGATCTCCATTCCGCGCTTTTCCAGTTCTCCGCGAAACGCCGCCAGCGCTGCCGAAGAAGCCAGCAGTTCTTCAGTTTTAACATGTGGACAGGGCGACCAACCGCCTGCGGTCATCTCCACGCCCGTAATGCCGTACTGCTTGACGCGATCGAGCATTTCCGGGAACGCCAGGCCGGCGAGAACATCGGTACAGAGTGCCAGTTTCATATTCTATCCTTCTTAAATGAGTGTCCTTCGAGGATCTGCATAAACGCGTCTTTGCTGTCGGCGCTGGCCAGCAGCGTGGTTTTCACTTCGTCATCAAGCAGGTCTGCCAGATCCGCTATAACATCAATGTGTTCATTATTTTTTGCCGCCACGGCGACCACAAGGAAAGCCACTTTCCCCTCCCCCCAGCCCACGCCATCCGGGAACTGAAACAGCTGGAAACCGGTTTGCCGCACCAGGTCGATCCCCTCTTTGCTACAGTGGGGCATCGCCACTCCCGCCCCGAGCCAGGTAGAGAGCGCCTTTTCGCGATCCACCATCGATTCAAAAAAACCCTCGCTGACGTAGCCGCTGGCCTGCAGGGAATCCGCGGCAATACGCAGCGCCTTTTTCTTTGAATTCGCCCGACAGCCAATAAAAATATCTTCTGGTTTCAGCGTTAACATGCGCCTCTCCCTTCGTTAATGGGTCAGCGGTAGAGCGCCGGACACTCCGGCAGAGAGACCGCGTGCTTTTCGCCATCCTTCAGCGATGCCAGGCCAGCATCGCATACCATCGCCACGACAAATCCGTCCCACGATGATGGCCCGCTCATCTCCGCCCCCAGGTTTACCCGGTCAACGAAATTCTGCACCTCGCGATCGTAGGCGGTGGCGAAACGTTCCATACAGGTTTTGGGGATAGCACGGCTATAACCCTGTGCCGAACGGACGGTGGTGAGAGCCTGTTCGGTCAATGCGCTAATGGCATTTTCGCCAATCACTTCACAGCGAATGTCGTAACCATAATCGCAGTTAACAAACAGCTCATCATCAATACGTACGCCGGATTCGGTTTCAAAAATCACAATCAACGGATCCTGCAGATGCGCGCAGGCTCTGCGCGTTTTCTTCTGTGGTTTATCGACGCGTACCGAAACGATATTTTCGTTAAGCAGATAGCGGATAATATCGATCTCGTGGGTCGCCGAATCGTTAATCGCCATCTCCAGGGTGTAGCTTTCTGGCACGGAGGCGTTGCGATGTGCGCAATGGATGAGCAATATTTCCCCCAGTTCACCGCTATCCAGAGTCGCTTTAAGCTGGTTGTACCCTGGGTCGAAACGGCGCATAAAACCCAGCTGCAGCATACGTTTGCCGTAGGCCACTTCAGCATCAATAATCGCTTTGGCTTCATCCGCGGTTGGGGTCAGCGGCTTTTCGCAAAACACCGGTTTACCTGCCTTGATGGCGGCCAGAATTTGTTCTTTATGGACCGGACCAATAGAGCAAATAAAGATCGCATCCACGTCGTCCGATTGAATCATTTCGACCGCATCGTAATAGGGTTGAGCGCCATATTCGCGGGCAATAGTGTCGGTAACATTACGATTGATATCGCAGACGGCGCTGACCCTGGCGTTCTGAATCACCGTCTGAAAACGCTGGAGATGATCGCGCCCAATCATACCTAAACCAATTAAACCGATATTAACTGTCATATATTCCTCCATGTCGCTAAATCAGAATCTGAATTTTTGTTCAATTTGTTCAAGGGTTAAGCCACGGGTTTCCGGCAGGAACTTCACCAGCAGAATCAGCATTATGACGTTGGTTACCGCGAAGAAACCGAAGGTCATTCCGCCGCCGTAGCTGTTGAGTAAAATCGGGAAAATAGACTGAATGATGAAGTCAAATATCCATAAACCGAATACCGCAAAACCCATACCCAGACCGCGCATCCGCAGCGGGTAAATTTCCGCGAGCATCAGCCAGAACACCGGTGCGATCCAACCCTGCATAAAGGTCAGAAACATCAGCATCAGGGCAAGGATGATGTAGCTGGCGCCGGTAAAGTTGGCGTGCAAGCCACTGACGCCATCAACGGTTTCCATATGGAAGAAGAGCTTGAACGAGAGACCAATCAACACCAGGCTAAGGGTGACGCCGATCTGTCCGGTAAAGAACATTTTCCGTCGGGAATGCCTGCCAATTAACAGCATCCCTAGTAGCGTGGCCAGAATAGACACGACGCCATTAGCCACGGCACCGGTCACCGCCGCCGCATCGCCAAGTCCGGTGGCTTTCAGCACCGTCGGCGCGTAGTACATAATGGTATTCACGCCGGTTACGCGCGTTGCCAGCACAATCATCAGCCCGATCAAAATCAGCTGCAGCACCCATTTTTTCTTCAGCTCGTCAACAAATCGGCCATGGTTGATGCCAATCTGACTCACCTGCTGGATATCGCGGATCTCCTGCTCCACCTCTTCAGGCCGACGAATCGTTTTCAGCACCGCAACCGCTTTGTCTATTTGCCCCTTACGCACGAAGAAGCGCGGAGACTCCGGCATTACCAGCATTCCAATCCACAGCAGCGCGCCGGGCAGCGCCGGAATAGCCAGCATCAGCCGCCAGTTGTGCGACATGTCGGGATAGAAATTGACGATGGAAGCGTTGACGGAGTAAGCGAGAAACTGCCCGGTGACGATCATCAGTTCGTTGACCGTCACCAGCCGTTCACGCTGCGCGGGCCGCGCCAGCTCTGAAATATAAATCGGCACCGTCACTGACGCACAACCAACCGCCAGGCCGAGGATAAAGCGGGCGATTATCATCGACGACATATCCCACGCGACGGCGGTACCGAGGGCGCCAAAGATAAAAATCACCGCTACCCACAGAATATTTTTCCGCCGCCCCTGGCGGTCGGACAGCCAGCCGCCGCCAACGGAGCCGATTGCCGCGCCGAATAATAAAAACGATGTCACCAGCCCTTCCTGCAGAGGAGTGAGGCCAAGATCGTTCTTCATGAATATCAGCGCGCCGGAAATAACCCCGGTGTCATAGCCAAAGCACAGCCCACCGATGGTTGAGACGAGGGTTATTAATCTGATTTTCTTATCATTATCTGTTTTACGACTTTCAGTTATCACATGATCGGTCATTTTGTTGTCCTGTCAGGGATGAGCGTTCTATCGTTTTGTTTTTATGAATAAAAAGATCACATTGCCGATGCAGATACGGCAGGTTCTGGCATCAGGAATACATTTGCACCTTTTTGCACCCGGGTGCATTATTTAACAACTTGTTATACTCTCACGGATTAAAAAATCCATAACAAGTTATTTTGAAATATTCATTTCGTTAAGGGCGTCAACTTTTTGCTCATTGAATGGCCAATTTTGTCGATCGCAGTCACGATCCGCAGAGCTTGTCGCTTTCGGGGGGAGCAAAATGCGTGGTTCAGGCTAATGGCTGGGGAGGAAGGCTATACGAAGGGGAACCCGTGGATTAATCCGCGTTCCCCAGAGAGCCAGGGTCGTCAGGATCGCTGGGCGCTGGCGATACGCTGTCTGGCTTTTTGTTCAATATTTTCCAGCAGCTCCTGCACGTCGTCTTCATCAATGTCGAGAAACTGACCGTCCAGCAGGGCCGCATGAATATCTTCGCGCGTCACGGATATGCCCAGCGGCACCGCCTCCGCTTTCGCCTTCACTTCCTCCGCCGCCAGCGGATGCGGGTAGCGCCGTCCGACCAGGTTATTAAAAACAATGGCCAGCATCGCCAGCATCAATGAGTTGAGTAACACCGGGGTCAGAACAAAGTGATAGCCTTCGCTCTGTATCCCCGCCCCGCCGAGGATCGCCGTTAACGCCACCGCTCCGCCCGGCGGATGCAGGCAGCGCAGGAAGTACATGCCGGCGATCGCCAGCCCTGCCGCCACGCCGCAGGCCAGCGCCAGGTTCGGGATCGCTATGCCCACGGTCACGCCGATCAGCGCCGAGAGCACGTTGCCGCCGACAATCGACCAAGGCTGGGCCAGCGGGCTGCTCGGGACGCCAAACAGCAGTACCGCCGAGGCGCCCATAGGGGCGATAAACCAGATATTAACCTCGCCTAACAGCCAGTGGCTGAACAAGCTGGTCACCGCCAGGCCCGTCCCGGCGCCGATCGAGGCCAGAACAATATGTTTTCTGGCGACCGGTAAGGCGTGTGGCTTCAGGCGACCGAGAAAAATGCGGATCCGCGAAAAGAGCGATCCGGGTAATACGCTTAACATCCTGCTGCTCGCTTACGTCATCGTAAAAACTTATGCTTTATTTTCTTTTTTTAACCTTATTTTAACAACCATGTCTTTATCGTGGCTTTTTGCCATTCATTTTGTGAATGTAAAAACGGCGCGCGCTACGTTAAAATCCCCTCACCTCTGGGTATCAGCATTCTATGGATTGAAGGTCAAACACGTTGAATAACAAAATAAAATTAGAGAAAGAAATCGCATGGGCCAGTCAGAATATGCCGCGCACCCTGCGTCAGGTCGCCGCCCTGCCCGATCTCAGCGAGGTGCGTCTGGCCTGCTGTATGCATCTCGATATGAAAATGATCCCGCTGGTGCAGGGAATTCTGGAAAAAGGCGCGAAGGTTTTTCTCACCACCTGTAACCCAACCACGGTACAGGATGAGGTGGTCGCCTGGCTGGTGGAGCGCGGCGCGGAGGCCTGCGCCTGGCGCGATATGAGCGATGCCGACTGGCAGCAATCGTGGGAAAAAGCGATTGCCTGGCAGCCGACGCATCTGTGCGAAATGGGCGCGGATATTACGACCCTACTGCATCAGCGCGGGGAGTTCGGCAACGTTGTCGCCGGGCTTGAAGCGACAGGTTCGGGCGTGAGCCGTCTGGGCGATATTCGTCCTGGCTATCCGATTTTTAACTGGGATGATTTGCCGGTTAAGGAAGGACTGCACAACCGTCATATGGTCGGCCTGACCGCGTGGCATACCTTTTTCCAGACAACCCACCTGACCCTGCATGAGAAAAAAGTGCTGGTCGTCGGCTATGGTCTGGTCGGCCAGGGCGTCGCGGCGGCAGCGAAGGCCTTCGGCGGCCAGGTGATGGTGGCAGAAATCGACCCGGCACGGAGATTACAGGCGGCCTATGATGGCTGGCACGTCGTTGAATTACAGGAGGCTATCGCCTCGGCGGACGTGGTGGCCACGGCGACCGGCGGCAAAAAAGTCGTTAACCGCCAGGCGCTGGATAAGTCCAAAGATGGGGTGTTTATCCTCAACGTGGGTCACGTGGCGGAAGAGATTGACTGCGAGTACCTGCGTCAGTTTGCGCAGGAAGAGGTCATGCCCTATATCAACGCTTACCGGATGGGCGATAAAACCGTTTATCTGCTGGCGAACGGTTCGATGCTCAACCTGACCGCCGGTTTTGGCGATAGCCTGAACGCCTTTGACGTCACCCTGGCGGTGATGGCCAGCGGCATTCAGCATATTGTGACCGACGGCATGACGGCACCGGCGGACGTTTATCTCCTGCCGCAGAGCGTATGGCAAAAAGCGCTATAGCCATAGGTGCCGGATAATATCCCGGCACATTTCCCGGAGGCGGCGCGAGGCGCCTGTCCGGGCTACCGCCCCGCAGAGCGCTGCTAACCCGTAGCCCGGTCAGCGCAGCGCCACCGGGAAGAAAGCCAATCCTACAGCAGGGCCAGCAAAAATATGACTTCACCGAGCTCAATCGCCGCGCCTAAGGTGTCGCCGGTTTGCCCGCCCAGAGTACGCTTCAGCGCCTGACCCAGCGCCCATACCAGCACCAGCGTGATAAGCGCCGCGCGCAGACCGTTAACTCCGAGCAGCACTGTCGCCAGCGCCAAAGCGATCCCCATGGTAATCAGCGTCTGACGCAGCGTGATTTTGCCGATAAACAGATTGCCCAGCCCCTCTTCGCGGGCGTAGCGCTGGCGATACATCAGCAGCACCGGCATACCGCGGCCGACGGCGCAGGCGGCTGCCAGCGCGGCAAGCGCCGACGTGCCGCGCAGCGCCACCTCGCTGACCACCAGCACTTTCGCCATTAGCACGAAAATCAGCGCCAGCCCGCCGTGAGTGCCCAGCCGACTGTCGCGCATAATTTCCAGCATCCGTTCGCGCCGGCGGGCGGAGAAGATGCCATCGCAGGTATCCGCCAGCCCATCAAGATGGAAGCCGCCGGTCAACAGCGCCAGCGCCAGCACGCCGAGCAGCGCGGCAAGCGGGCCGCCGCACCACGGCTGGAGCAGCATCACGACGGCGCCGGCAATCGCCCCGAGCAGCAATCCGACCAGGGGGAATGTGACTATACTGCGTTGATATTGTTCAATTTCCAGCCCCTGGGATAAACGCGCCGGGACCGGCAGGCGGCTGATAAACGATAATGCGGCAAAAAAAGACTTAATCATTGAGAGAGGACTCCTGTCGATAAACCCCGCGGCCAGCGGTTATTCATCTCCGCCGCCGGCCGTAACCTGACTTGTGCGCGCGGCTTGAGCGCGGCCGCGTTCTTCCAGCCGCCAGTGGGCAAGCCGGGTATCACGGTGGTGTTGAATGCGCGCGGCGATTTGATTGTCGGATATCCGGGAGGTAGCGATGTAGATCGCCGAAACGAAAGAGTTGAGTAAAGATTCGGCGTCGCGGCGTTGGCCGCTATGGGCGTCGCCGGTAATCAGTATCATCGCGGCGGCACCTGTTGCAGGGACAGCATGAGATAAACCCTTCCGATATCAATATGTTTACCGCGGAAGTATACCAAATTCCTCGGGAAAGATTCAGCGTTGCATGGGGTGTTTTGCGAAGGATTTGCGAGATGGCGCAAGAGAAAGAAGAGGAACTCCGGCAGCGAGCGCCGCCGGAGCGCTTAAACGGGAATTACTCGGCAGATTTATCTTCTACTTTCGCTTCGCCCATTGCTTTCAGCTTTTTAGAGATGTCGCGACGTTCTTTGGAGATCTCGGCGTTTTTGATGATGTAGTCGTCAACGCGATCTTCGTAATCGCTCTTCATGCTGGCAATGATGCCCTGAATAGCTTCAACGCTCATGCCCGGCTTGATGTAGTCGCTCAGGTTGTCCAGCAGCAGGACGCGCTTCTGGTTATCACGGATCTTTTTCTCAACGTCCTGAATTTCACGCTGCAGTTTGTTCTTACGACGATACAGGCGAACAAACTCCAGTACGTCCTGGAAAGAAGGCTTAGTTGTTTCCATTTTTATACCCCTAATATTTGAGATTCGGATTCGCTAAAGCGACTGCTACATAGGGCTAACATAACTGTTAGCAGCCGCTGATGACAATGTTTTTTCCTTTGCCGTTATCATAACCCTAAACGCTGCTGAATCGAAGCAAGCGATAGAAAAACCACGCGAGTCTGGTCTTTATTTACGCAATGCCCGGCAGATCAAATGCGACAGCAGTTCGAGCTGGCACGCCAGCTCGATAGTTAACCAGACATAACCATGAATGGGCGTTTCGGAGAAATTGTCGTCCTGCTGCTCTTTGATGAGCTGGCGCAGTTCGGCAACGATTTCGTTGAGCTTTTCATTGTTGGCCAGGATCGGCTGCGGGTTGCCCTCATACAGGGCGTGGGCGATAGTCAACAGCGTTTGCTGAGTCATCTGCTGGGTTTCGCGCAGCGTATGGGCATTAAGCATCACGAAGTGGCCGGGACGCGACGCCCAGTAAGCGTTGATTTGCAGCTCCAGCATGCACACCAGGTTACGGCTGACGGTCTGGATCGCCTCAAAGATGGCTTTCTGGATATGCGTCTCTTTGCTGGCGGGCGTAATCAATCCGCGCATTTTCACCACGTCGTTGAGGACCTTTTGCAGGTGCTTTTCCAGACGCGGACGCTCTACCAGGTTCGGCGAGAAGCCGGCTTGATAAAGCCGGTTGAAGGCGGTGACGTAGCTGGCCATCTGGATGCGCCAGTGC
This sequence comes from Klebsiella sp. MBT K-1, assembly GCF_002556465.1. Classification (NCBI taxonomy): domain Bacteria; kingdom Pseudomonadati; phylum Pseudomonadota; class Gammaproteobacteria; order Enterobacterales; family Enterobacteriaceae; genus Klebsiella; species Klebsiella sp. MBT K-1. The sequence goes on from NZ_PDEL01000001.1 coordinate 512,632, forward strand.
AGAAAGGCCCGCTGCGGCCAGATACCGGTGAACAGCATCGCCAGCAGGGAACCGAAGATAACGTCGCCGCTTCGCCACAGCGCGGTCGTCATATCGCCCGGCGGCGCGCCGACAACCACCGCCAGGGTGATGCCGATCAGCAGCGCCTGGTAAGGCTTTTTGCCCAGCGCCAGCCAGCCGCAGAGGAACATCGCCACCGCGCACCACAGCAGCATGATAGGCAGCGAGATGAGCTCCAGCTTAAGCGCCACCAGCCCGAGCGCCGAGCCGAGGATCGTGCCGCCGATGCGCTCAAACGCGCGCGGTACGACGTTTCCCCAGAAGGAGATTGGCCCCATCACCACCACCAGGGTGATGAGAGGCCAGGTGCCTTCAGGAACGTTAAGCAGGCGCACCAGCACAAAGGTGAGCACAAAGGCCAATGCTATTCGCACGCCATGGACGATGCGGTAATGGCGATACAGCCGAATTTCAAATGGCTTAAGTGATTTATCCGCGCGCACAACCTACTCCGACTCCGACACAACGAAAAGGCCAATTGTAACTGCTTTTTCGCCGCAAGCATCACGCGAATGTAATAAACCTTGTCCAGCGAAGGGACAATGTTCGATTTACTTCACCACAGGCTCGACCGCGATATACATATCAATATCCCAGTAGCCGTCCTGGTTACCATCGTTAAGATAGACTTCAAAGCAGGGTTTCATCGCCATCTGGTGCGTTTTGCTTTGCATCAGGCTCTCGAAGAACTGATACCACGGCGTTGCAAAGTCATAATTCTCGACTCTGGCACGGGCAACCGCGTACTCTCCGCCGGCGATATCGGTCATCATCACGCCTTCGCTGTTGGCGGGGATTGAGTAGTCCTCCGCCACCGTGACGGCGGTCGCGCAGCGCAGCTTTTCCGCCGGGACCTCATCAGGATTGTCGTAGTAAACGGCCACCCACTCCTGCGCCGGAACCTGGCTGTTATCAACCCACATCATTAGCTGTTCAAACCCCTGTTTAACCGTCTGCTCCCAGGGACCGACCAGATGAAACCCGGCAATTTTCTTCTTGCCCACGGACTTAACGTTATATTCCATGCTGCCTCCACCGTTGATAAAATACTGTATATATATACATAAATTAGCAGTACTATCAGCCATAGTATGTGCGGCAATTCACAAATCCGCGCGGCAAGAAGAGTAAAAAAACCGGCGCCATCCGGTTATAAAATGAACGGCAGCTCGACGCCGATGCTGGCCCCGACATCGTCGCTGGCGCTGTGGTTGGCGTCGGTGTACCACACGGAGGTATTCAGACGTACCGTCGGCATCACATCGCCGCTCCAGCCCAGCTGCACGCCCTTCAGCGTATCGGCGCGCGGGAAGGCTTTATTGATTCGCTGGTTCTTCGGATTGACCTCTGCGTAGACCAGCCGCGCGCTCCAGCGCTGGTTCTCTTCGGTTACCAGCTCTACCTTACCGGCATACAGACGCCCATCGCCGCCCATCGCGTCGCCCAGCGGATAGCCCTGCTGGTAGTAGCCGTCTTTATAGATGAAGTGGTTATAAATGTAGTTGGTGCGCCCCATGTTCGAACGGGTATCGTGGGCTTCCAGATACCAGTTAACCGCATTGCTATTCCATTGGTGATGCCCTTCCACGCCGCCAAGATAGAGGTGCGCCGAGGGTAAATATCCGGCTTCGTCCTCGCCGATCATCTGGCCGTAAATGCTCACCGGCCACCCCAGAGCGGGCGCCAGCTTCAGCTTGAAATCAAAACCGGCCAGCTGGTTGCCGGGATCGTCGGCCGATTCGCCGGTGTTGTCATTGCCGGTCAGACCGTCCCAGAAGCTGCTGAATGATGAAGGTCGCCCTTCGCCGCCCCACTGCATGATGCGTGAGGCCCCCAGCTCCAGCGAGGAGATTGGCGAAAACGTCAGGCGGCCGCCGAAGATTTTGGTATGCGGTACGGCGGCATACTGGCTCATCTGACTGGCGGAAAGCTGATACTGCCAGGGGCCAATCCAGCTCAGCCACGAGGTTTCCGGCGCGCGCTGTTCGGCGCGCTGCAGCAGAAAACCGGTCATCGGCCGCGCGGCATCGGAGCGAATCAGGCTGCCCTCGTAGCCCGGCCCCCACCACTGCGGAATTTGCCCGAACGCAAGCCACTGATTCCACAGCTTTACCGCGCCGTATGCGCCGTTGGCGTTCACGCTCGAACCGTTGCTGATGCGCTTGTCGCCTTCAACATTGCCCTGTAGATGCAGATCCCACCATTCGCCGCTGTTGTTCAGGGCGAGAGAAAGCGACTGGTCGGCGGGATAGGACTGGGCAAACCCCTGCGGGGTTCCCGGCTTATCAGTGGAACTGTAACCGGTAACGCGCACGTCGGCTTTCAGCGCCCTTAAACGCTGATTTACACGACTCAGAACCCCCCGCTCTGCGGAGGTTGTCGGATGCGCGTTGGCCAACGCGCGGTTAATCTCCTCCTCGCTCAGAGGCCAGGTCGACAGGCTTAACACGAGGGTTCCGCGGTCGGATAACCAGGCTAAATCATTGCGAAATTCGTTATCGGCCAGAACGAGGCCAGAGGCAAAACTGGCGGTGCTAAAAACGGCGAAAAGTCCCAGAGAAAGCGCACTACGCGCAAAGTATTTCATCTTCCCAGCTCCATTTATGGCGCACAAACGCCAGGCTTTTTCCTGAAGGGTGACCGGGTAAGGTAATGGAGTGAAAGTAAACGAAGCGCCAACCGAAGCGGCATAATAATCAAACAGCTACGAGATGCCGCTCCGGGCGGAGCGGCGCGACAGTTACAGTTTTTGATGCAGATAATCGCTAAAGCGCGACAGCATGCCGCCCTTGCCAACGCTTTCCAGCGTCACCAGCGGCCAGTGGGCCACCACTTTATCACCATCGTAAAGGGAGATTTCTCCCACCCGCTGATGGGCGGCAATCGGCGCTTCCAGCACTTTGTTATCCAGCACGTATTTGGCCTTAATGCGCGCGACCTCCGACTTCGGCAGCGCTAGCCAGAAATCCTGATCGGTCCCCAGCTTAATCTGCTCTTTATCGCCATACCAGATTCGCTCAACGCCGACCTGCTTGCCATCCTGCAGTACCTGGACGGTATCGAAGTTTTGCTGGCCCCAGTGCAGCAACTTCGCCGCCTGCTGTTCGCGCCCTTTCGGGCTGTCGGCTCCCATCACCACCGCAATCAGCCGACGCTGACCGTCCACCGCGGAGGCAATCAGGTTGAAGCCGGCGCCGGAAGTGTGGCCGGTCTTCAGACCATCGACGTTCATGGTCTTATCCCACAGCAGGCCGTTGCGGTTCTGCTGGGTAATGCCGTTCCACGTCAGGCTCTTCTGACTGTACATATGGTAGACGTCCGGCTCGCCGTGAATAATCGCCCGCGAGAGCACAGCGAGATCGTAGGCCGAACTGTGCTGCCCCGGCGCGTCCAGGCCGTGGACGGTTTCAAAATGGGTATCCTGCAAATGCAGTTTTTCCACGTAGCTGTTCATCAGCGCGACGAACTGCGGCTGGCCGCCGGCGACGTAGTCCGCCAGCGCCACGCAGGCATCGTTGCCGGAGTCAACGATCAGCCCGCGGCTTAAGTCGCGTACGCTGACCCGATCGCCGGGCTTAAGGAACATCAGCGAAGAGCCGTTAAAGACCGGGTTACCCTGCGCCCAGGCGTCTTTACCGACGGTGACGATGTCGTCAAAGGTGATGCGGTGGCTGTCGATGGCGCGATCGACCACGTAGCCGGTCATCAGTTTGGTCAGGCTGGCGGGATTGCGCTGCTGATGCTCGTTACCGGCGGTCAGGATCTGGCCGGTGGTGTAATCCATCAGCACCCAGGAACCGGCCTGAATAGAAGGAGGCGTCACGTTGACGGGAAAATCATTGGCGGCAAATGCGCAGGAAACGCTCGCAGCGAGCAAAGATACAGCAATAAACAAACGGCCTTTCAACGGCATATCCTCTAAATTGACAGATTCGCCGTCCTTTTTACGGAACTTCTCGTTTCAAATCAGGGTTTAATTGCAAGAAAATATGACACCGCCGGCAAGGGGCAAAGGCGATACCCTTCTGATGGCCCGGCAAATCGTTTACCATGATGGCTGCTCGCCACCAGGGATAATGAACAGATTATGCAAGATAGCGCCAACCAGCCCGGATTTTTGTTTCACGATTACGAGACCTTCGGCACCAGTCCTTCGCTCGACCGACCGTCGCAGTTTGCCGCCATCCGCACCGATGAAGACCTCAATATCGTCGGCGAACCCGAAGTCTTCTACTGCAGGATCGCCGATGACTATCTGCCGCAGCCGCAGGCGGTTATGGTTACCGGGATCACGCCGCAGGAGGCGAACGCCAAGGGCGACAGCGAAGCCGCCTTTGCCCGTCGCGTTCACGATCTGTTCACGGTGCCAAAAACCTGCATCGTCGGCTACAACAACGTGCGCTTCGATGACGAAGTGACGCGCAATATCTTTTATCGCAATTTTTACGATCCTTACGCCTGGAGCTGGCAGCACGACAACTCCCGTTGGGATCTGCTGGATGTGATGCGCGCCTGCTACGCGCTGCGCCCGGAAGGGATCAACTGGCCGGAAAACGAAGAGGGCTTACCGAGCTTCCGCCTCGAGCATCTGACCGTCGCCAACGGCATTGAGCACAGCAACGCCCACGACGCGATGGCCGACGTTTACGCCACCATCGCGATGGCAAAGCTGGTGAAAACCCAGCAGCCGCGCCTGTTTGACTATCTCTACGCCCACCGCAATAAGCGCAAGCTGGCGACGCTGATCGACGTGCCGCAAATCAAGCCGCTGGTGCATGTTTCCGGCATGTTCGGCGCAGCGCGCGGTAACACCAGCCTGGTGGCCCCGCTGGCGTGGCACCCGGACAACCGTAACGCGGTGATTATGGTCGACCTGGCCGGAGATATCGCTCCCCTGCTGGAGCTGGATGCCGACACCCTGCGCGAGCGGCTGTATACGCCGAAAAGCGAGCTGGGCGACCTGCCCGCGGTGCCGATTAAGCTGGTCCACCTCAATAAATGCCCGGTGCTGGCGCAGCAAAACACCCTGCGTCCGCAGGATGCCGACCGGCTGGGCATCAATATCCAGCGCTGTCTGGATAACGCTCAGCTGCTGCGGGCCAATCCGCAGGTGCGTGAGAAAGTGGTGGCGATTTTTGCCGAAGCGGAGCCGTTTGTGCCTTCCGATAACGTCGATGCGCAGTTGTATAACGGCTTTTTCAGCGATGCCGACCGCGCGGCGATGAAAATCGTGCTCGAAACCGAGCCGCGCAACCTGCCGGCGCTGGATATTACCTTCGCCGATAAGCGTATTGAGCGCCTGCTGTTCAACTATCGCGCGCGCAACTACCCCGGCACGCTCGATGAAGCCGAGCAGCAGCGCTGGTTAGAGCACCGTCGCCAGGTATTTACGCCTGAGTTTTTGCAGGCCTACGCCGATGAGCTGCAGATGCTGTATCAGCAGTATGCGGATGATAAAGAGAAGCTGGCGCAGCTGAAGGCGCTGTGGCAGTACGCGCAGGATATTGTTTGATTGGCAGAAATTCCCGGAGGCGGCGCGTTGCGCCTGTCCGGGCTTGTATGATTAACCCGTCAGAAAGAACCGGCCAGTTCTCTCTGATGGCGGTCCGGATGCCGTGTCCGGGC